>NZ_JAMYSY010000068.1:0-23955 GCF_040322175.1 Mesorhizobium sp. M0185
CATCGATCTGGTCGTAGCGCTTGTATTCGCCAAAATACTTGGTGATCGCCGCCGTCAGCGACGTCTTGCCATGGTCGACGTGACCAATCGTGCCAATGTTCACATGAGGCTTAGTGCGCTCGAATTTACCTTTTGCCATGTGATCTCTCCATTCCTGCCAGCCCGTGCGGGCCTTGAATTAAGTTACTGATGCAACTCGTTTCGAGTTACGCGTATTTCTTCTGGACTTCCTGGGCGACCGCGGTCGGGACCGGCTCGTAGTGGTCGAACTGCATCGTGTAGGCCGCGCGGCCCTGGCTCATCGAGCGAAGGTTGTCCACGTATTTGAACATGTTGGCGAGCGGCACCATCGCGTTGATGACCACAGCCACGCCACGGGCTTCCTGGCCCTGGATCTGGCCGCGACGGCCGTTCAGGTCGCCGATAACGCTGCCGACGTAATCTTCCGGCGTCACCACTTCGACCTTCATGATCGGCTCGAGCAACTGCACGCCAAGCTTGGGCGCTGCTTCACGGAAGCAGGCGCGGCCGGCGATTTCGAAGGCCAGAACCGACGAGTCCACATCGTGGTAGGCGCCATCGATCAGCGTCGCCTTGACGCCGATCATCGGGAAGCCGGCGAACGGGCCCGAGGTCATGACGCTGTTGATGCCCTTTTCGACACCGGGGATGTATTCCTTCGGCACAGCGCCGCCGACGATCTTGGTTTCGAACTCGAATTCGCTGCTTTCCGGATTCGGCTCGAACAGGATCTTGACGCGGGCGAACTGGCCGGTACCGCCGGTCTGCTTCTTGTGCGTGTAGTCCTGCTCGTGCTTGCGGGTGATCGTCTCGCGGTAGGCCACCTGCGGCGCGCCGACATTGGCCTCGACCTTGAACTCGCGGCGCATACGGTCGACGATGATGTCGAGGTGAAGCTCGCCCATGCCGGAAATGATCGTCTGGCCCGATTCCTCGTCGGTCTTGACGCGGAAGGACGGATCCTCGGCGGCCAGGCGGTGAAGGGCGAGACCCATCTTTTCCTGGTCGTTCTTGGTCTTCGGCTCGATGGCGATCTGGATGACCGGATCGGGGAATTCCATGCGCTCGAGGATGACCGGATGCAGCGGATCACTGAGCGTGTCGCCGGTGGTGGTGTCCTTGAGACCAGCGAGGGCGACGATGTCGCCGGCAAACGCCTCTTCGACGTCGGCGCGCGAATTCGCATGCATCTGCAGCATGCGGCCGATGCGCTCTTTCTTGCCCTTCACGGTGTTGTCGACCGAGATGCCCTTGGTGAGCTTGCCCGAATAGATGCGGGCAAAGGTGAGCGAACCGACGAACGGGTCGTTCATGATCTTGAAGGCGAGCATCGACAGCGGCTCGTTGTCGTCGGCATGACGCTCGATCTCGGCGTCGGTCTTGGCGTCGACGCCCTTGATGGCCGGGACATCGGCCGGCGACGGCAGATATTCGACGACGGCGTCGAGCAGCGGCTGCACGCCCTTGTTCTTGAAGGCCGAGCCGCAGAACATCGGATAGAACTTCACCGCAATCGTGCCCTTGCGGATGAGCGCACGGATCTCGTCGTTGCTCGGCATCTTGCCTTCGAGGTAATTCTCGAGCGCCGTCTCGTCCATTTCGACGGCGGCCTCGATCATCTTCTCGCGGTATTCTTCGGCACGAGCCTTGAGGTCGGCAGGGATCTCGACGATGTCCCAGGCAGCGCCCAGCGTCTCGTCGCGCCAGACCAGCGCGTTCATCTCGACGAGGTCGACGACACCCTTGAACTCCGTCTCGGCGCCGATCGGCAGCTGCATGACGACGGCATGTGCACCGAGGCGCGAACCGATCATCTCGACCGAGCGGTAGAAGTCGGCGCCGATCTTGTCCATCTTGTTGCAGAAGATCATGCGCGGCACGCGGTACTTGTCGGCCTGGCGCCAGACGGTTTCCGTCTGCGGCTCGACACCGGCATTGGCATCGAGCAGCGCGATGGCGCCGTCAAGCACGCGCAGCGAGCGCTCGACTTCAATGGTGAAGTCGACGTGGCCGGGGGTGTCGATGATGTTGAAGCGGTGCATCTTGCCGTCGCGACCCTTCCAGAAGGTCGTGGTCGCGGCGGACGTGATGGTAATGCCGCGCTCCTGCTCCTGCTCCATCCAATCCATGGTGGCAGCGCCGTCGTGGACTTCGCCGATCTTGTGCGACTTGCCCGTGTAATAGAGGACGCGCTCGGTGGTCGTCGTCTTGCCGGCGTCGATGTGCGCCATGATACCGAAATTGCGGTAGTCTTCGATTTTATATTCGCGGGCCATGGGAGGTGCCTCTTCAGTCTCGTTCGCGCTTTACCAGCGGTAGTGCGCGAAAGCGCGGTTGGCTTCTGCCATCTTGTGGGTGTCTTCACGCTTCTTGACGGCGGTGCCGCGGTTGTTGGCCGCGTCCATCAGCTCGCCGGAGAGGCGGTCGACCATAGTGGTCTCGTTGCGGTTGCGGGCGGCGGCAATCAGCCAGCGGATGGCCAATGCCTGACGGCGCTCGGGGCGCACGTCGACCGGAACCTGGTAGGTGGCGCCGCCGACGCGGCGCGAACGCACTTCCACATGCGGCGCGACATTGTCGAGCGCCTGATGGAAGACGGTGACCGGCTCCTGCTTGGTCTTGGACTGAACCTGGTCGAGCGCGCCGTAGACGATGGTCTCGGCAACCGACTTCTTGCCGTCATACATGACGGCGTTCATGAACTTGGTGACGATCAGATCGCCGAACTTCGGGTCCGGATTGATCTCACGCTTTTCTGCACTGTGACGACGGGACATTTTTTCTCTGCCTCAATTCTACGCGGTGGCCTGGATCCCGGATCGTCGCTTGACGCCGCCCGGAACGACCTTGGCTACGCTTCGGTCACTTCGGACGCTTGGCGCCGTATTTCGAACGGCGCTGCTTGCGGTTCTTCACGCCTTGCGTGTCGAGCACGCCGCGGATGATGTGGTAACGGACGCCCGGAAGATCCTTGACGCGACCGCCGCGGATCATCACCACCGAGTGCTCCTGAAGGTTGTGGCCTTCGCCGGGGATGTAACCGATCACTTCAAAACCATTGGTCAGGCGGATCTTGGCCACCTTGCGCAGCGCCGAGTTCGGCTTCTTCGGCGTCGTGGTGTAGACGCGCGTGCAGACGCCCCGCTTCTGCGGGTTCTGCTGCATGGCCGGGACCTTGTTGCGCTTCACCGGCGCAATGCGCGGCTTGCGGATCAGCTGGTTGACGGTAGGCATTAAACCCTCTTGTCTCTCAATTCCGTATCTCGCCCGGTCAGGGCCGCTCAAAGCGTCATTTCCATACGCAAATTCGGGCCACAAACCGCGCCTCGCGGTCTTGCCCGAACAAATGGCAGAGGAAGCGGAAGCCGCTTCATGCACGCCGGAAATGTCTTTTCGCTCGTAAAACGAACCCTGTTTGAGGCAAACTCCAAAGCGTGTCGCTTCGGAAGCAAGAGCCTCACATCGGTTCTGACTGGGCGGCTTCTACTCGTATGGCCACTGTCCGTCAACCCCGGAGCGGCAAATATTGCGCTGAACCCGAGGCGTGGCAGCCATGCGAAAAGCGCATGTAATTTTCTTGCGCCGTTTTTCAAGAGGAAGGCAGAAAGTGACCGGCTTGCCGCTGTTTCCAGGCCGTGCTTCGTGCGAAAAGGCGGCATGAGCAGCCCAAACCCCCTCGCCCGGAGGTACGAACCCGTGAATGACAATGAGGAGCGCCCGGTCACCATTATTACCGGGCGGGTGTGGAAGCGCAAAGGCGGCAAGCCGGAAGGCGTGCATGTGATGTTGGTCGCGCCGGACGACGATTCGGCGGTGCGCCGCGCTCTCGAATCGCTTGCCGCCGAAGGTTATGCCGAGGCCGAGCTCGACCAGATCGGCGACATGGACGGCGTGCCCGACGAGGAGCCGCATCTGTCCGCCTATCAGGGCGCGCTCGAAGGCGAAGTGTCGATCGTGACGTTCGATGTACCGATTTGAAGAGATTTGAAGAGATCTGAATCGCGGTCGATCTCGCAGGCCGGCGACACAAGCCCGGCGACTTGCCCGGCACAAGTTCTCTGCTAAGAAGCGACCTCTGGCAAAACCAAGCATACTCAACCTGCGGAGCTCCCATGTCCTCTAATCCCATCAAGCTCGGCATCGTCGGCGTGGGGAAGATCGTCCGCGACCAGCATCTGCCGGCGCTGGCGAAGGACCAGGATTATCGCCTGGTCGCCGCAGCGAGCCGGCATGGCAAAGTCGAAGACATCCCGAATTTCCCGACGATCGAGGCGATGCTCGACTCGGTGCCGGAGCTCGAGGCGGTGTCGCTGTGCATGCCGCCGCAGTTTCGTTACGACGCCGCGCGCTTGGCGCTCACGGCGAAAAAACATGTCTTCCTGGAGAAGCCGCCAGGCGCCACGGTCAGCGAGGTCGAAGACCTGAAGGCGATGGCGACAGCGAACGGCGTCTGCCTGTTCGCCAGCTGGCACTCGCGCTATGCGCCGGCTGTCGAAGCAGCGCGCACATTCCTCAGCTCGACTACGATCAGGTCGGCCGCCATCAACTGGAAGGAAGACGTGCGCCGCTGGCATCCGAACCAGGAGTGGATCTGGGCTCCCGGCGGCTTTGGCGTCTTCGATCCCGGCATCAACGCGCTGTCGATCGCTACCCACATCCTGCCGCCGATGTTCATCAGCTCGGCAGAGCTCGATTTCCCCGAGAACCGCGCGGCCCCGATCGCCGCCCATATCGCCTTCCGCACTTCGAACGGTCTGCCGGTGACGATGGAACTCGATTGGCGTCAGACCGGCCCGCAAAGCTGGGACATCCTGGCCGATACCGAGGCCGGATCGATGGTGCTTTCTGGCGGCGGCTCAAAGCTCGCCATCGATGGCCGCGTCGTTCACGAGGAGCCGGAAGCCGAATATCCGATGCTCTACAAGCGCTTCGCCGAGATCGTGCGCGCCGGCACCTCCGACGTCGATCTCGCGCCCCTGCAGCACGTCGCCGACGCCTTCATGCTGGGCAAGCGCAATGTGGTGCAAGCTTTTTTCGATTGACGAGTGGGCGCCGGCCGGATCGCAGGTCTGGTCGGCGCACCGCACAAAATCAATTGACGATCGCTATTGCAAAGCCGTCATAGCCCTTGGCGCCAACAGTCTGGATCGCGGTGCCTTCCAGACGTTTGTCGCTGCCGATGAACGAGAACGCCGCGCGTGCCCCTTCGACATTGGCGTCGCGACCATCTTCATTCACCACCGCGCCGTCACGGATGACATTGTCGCAGACGATGACGGTCCCCGGCCTCGAAAGACGCATGGCCCAGGACAGATAGTGCGGGTTGTTCGGCTTGTCGGCGTCGATGAAGATGAAGTCGAACGGCCCGGCATTCTCGGCGCCTAAGGCCGCAAGCGATTGAAGCGCCGGTCCGACCCGCAGTTCCACACGGTCAGACACCCCTGCCCGTTCAAAGTTCGACCGCGCGACACTGGCGTGGTGCGGATCAAGCTCGAGCGTCACGACCTTGCCGTCCATCGGCAATGCTCGCGCCATCCAGATTGTCGAATAACCGCCCAACGTGCCGATTTCGAGTACCTTCCTCGCTCCCTGCATTCGCGCAAGAAGTGAGAGCAGCTTGCCTTGTGCCGGGGAAACGTCGATAGGCGGCAGGCCCTGATCATGGTTGGCCGCCAGAACGGCATCAAGAGCGGGATCCGCCTCGAAAAGAGCTTCGACAATGTAGTCGTCGACAGAAGCCCAAATCTTCCTGCTCATCGTTTCCTCTCCGATCCGATTGAGGAACCACAATGCAAAAAGGGGCCACTTAGGCCCCTTTTCTATCTTCTCTTGCTTGCGCGCTTACTGCGCCGCGTTAACCATGTCGGTCAGCATCGGCTCGGCGACCTCGACGCCGGACGCCTTGCGGCGCTCGTCGATGATCAACTCGTCGCGCGAGGTGGCGATGCGCCGGATCTGGCTCATCGTACCGCCGGTACCGGCCGGGATCAGCCGGCCGACGATGACGTTTTCCTTCAGCCCCTGCAGCATGTCGGTCTTGCCGGCAACCGCAGCTTCGGTCAGCACCCTCGTCGTCTCCTGGAAGGAGGCGGCGGAGATGAAGGACGGCGTCTGCAGCGAGGCCTTGGTGATGCCGAGCAGCACCGGTTGGCCTTCGGCCGGCTTCTTGCCTTCCTCGACCAGGCGCTCATTGACCTCTTCCAACTCGATCACGTCGACGTGGTCGCCCGGAATGTAGGTCGAATCGCCTTGCGTGGTGATCTCGACCTTCTGCAGCATCTGGCGAACGATCACCTCGATGTGCTTGTCGTTGATCGACACGCCCTGCAGTCGGTAGACCTCCTGGATTTCGTTGACGAGGTAGGAGGCAAGCGCCTCCACGCCCTTGATCGCCAGGATGTCGTGCGGCGCCGGATTACCGTCGAGGATGTAGTCGCCCTTCTCGATGACGTCGCCGTCCTGGAGATGGAACGGCTTGCCCTTCGGGATCAGGTATTCGACCGGCTCAAGCGTCGAGTCATGCGGCTCGATGATGATGCGGCGCTTGTTCTTGTAGTCGCGGCCGAAGCGGATCGTGCCATCGATCTCGGCGATGATGGCGTGATCCTTCGGACGGCGTGCCTCGAACAGTTCGGCAACACGCGGCAGACCACCGGTGATGTCCTTGGTCTTGGCGCTTTCCATCGGGATACGCGCCAGCACGTCGCCGGGGCGAACCTGTGCACCCGGCTCGACCGAAAGAATGGCCTCGACCGAGAGCAGGAAGCGGGCGTCGCCACCCTTCGACAGCTTGCCGACCTTGCCCTTGGCGTCCTGGACGACGATCGCCGGCTTGAGGTCGTTGCCGCGTGGCGTCGAACGCCAGTCGATGACCTCGCGCTTGGTGATGCCGGTCGATTCGTCGGCGGTTTCCTGAACGGAAATGCCATCGACCAAATCCTCGAACGCTACCCTGCCCTCGATTTCGGTGAGGACCGGGCGGGTATAGGGATCCCACTCGGCAATGCGCTGGCCGCGCTTCACCTTGTCGCCATCGTCGACGAAGATACGCGAACCGTAGGTGACGCGGTGCGTGGCGCGTTCCTTGCCGGCCTCGTCGAGGATCAGCACCGCCATGTTGCGGCCCATGACCATCAGCTGGCCGTCGGAGTTGCGCACCACGTTGCGGTTGCGGATCTCGACTTTGCCCTCATAGGAGGCTTCAAGGAACGAGGAATCCACTACCTGCGCCGTGCCGCCCATGTGGAAGGTACGCATGGTGAGCTGGGTGCCCGGCTCGCCGATCGACTGCGCCGCGATGACGCCGACAGCCTCGCCCTGGTTGACGGGCGTGCCGCGGGCCAGATCGCGTCCGTAGCAGACCGCGCAGACGCCGACCCTGACCTCGCAGGTCAGCGCCGAACGGATGCGGACCGACTGCACGCCGGCCTTTTCGATCAGTTCCACGTCACGCTCGTCCATCAGCGTTCCGGCCTTGACCAGAACCTCGCCGGTGACCGGGTGGGTGATGTCGTCGAGCGAGGTGCGGCCGAGAACGCGCTGGCCAACCGAGGCGACGACCTGACCGGCATCGACGATCGGCTGCATGGTAAGGCCCTTGTCGGTGCCGCAGTCGAGCGAGTTGACGATGCAGTCCTGCGCCACGTCGACAAGACGACGCGTCAGGTAACCCGAGTTCGCCGTCTTCAAGGCGGTGTCGGCCAGACCCTTGCGGGCGCCGTGGGTCGAGTTGAAGTACTCGAGCACGGTTAGGCCTTCCTTGAAGTTCGAGATGATCGGCGTCTCGATGATTTCACCGCTAGGCTTGGCCATCAGGCCGCGCATGCCGGCGAGCTGGCGCATCTGGGTGGGCGAGCCGCGCGCACCGGAGTGCGACATCATGTAGATCGAGTTCATCGGCTTCTGACGGCCGTTGTCCTCGAACTCGACCGCCTTGATGCGGGCCATCATTTCGTCGGCGACCTTTTCCGAGCACTTGGCCCAGGCGTCGACGACCTTGTTGTACTTCTCGCCCTGGGTGATCAGGCCGTCATTGTACTGCTGCTCGTACTCCTTGGCCAAAGCCTCGGTGTCGGACACCAGCTTGATCTTGGCGTCCGGGATCAGCATGTCGTCCTTGCCGAACGAAATGCCGGCGCGGCAGGCATGGCTGAAGCCGAGAGCCATGATGCGATCGCAGAAAATGACCGTCTCCTTCTGACCGCAATGGCGATAGACGGTGTCGATCATCTTGGAGATGTTCTTCTTGGTCATCTCCTGGTTGGCGGTCTCGTAGGGCACGTTGTGGTTCTTCGGCAGCAGCTCGCCGATGATCATGCGGCCAGGCGTGGTATCGTAGATCTTCGACACGACCTTGCCGTCGGCGTCGACCGTGCGGAAACGCCCCTTGATCTTGGCATGCAGCGTCACCGCCTTGGTCTCGAGCGCGTGCTGGAGTTCGCCCATGTCGGCAAACACCATGCCCTCTCCCGGCTCGTTCTGGTTGACGATCGAGAGATAGTAGAGACCGAGAACCATGTCCTGCGACGGCACGATGATCGGCGCGCCGGAAGCCGGGTGCAGGATGTTGTTGGTCGACATCATCAGCACGCGGGCTTCAAGCTGCGCTTCCAGCGACAGCGGCACGTGAACGGCCATCTGATCGCCGTCGAAGTCGGCGTTGAAGGCCGTGCAGACCAGCGGGTGAAGCTGGATCGCCTTGCCTTCGATCAGGATCGGCTCGAACGCCTGGATACCGAGGCGGTGCAGCGTCGGTGCGCGGTTCAGCAGCACCGGATGCTCGCGGATGACCTCGTCGAGGATATCCCAGACCTCCGGACGCTCCTTCTCGACCAGCTTCTTCGCCTGCTTGACGGTCGAGGAGTAGCCCTTGGCGTCGAGACGGGCGTAGATGAAGGGCTTGAACAGTTCGAGCGCCATCTTCTTCGGCAGGCCGCACTGGTGGAGCTTGAGCTCCGGACCGGTGACGATGACCGAGCGGCCGGAATAGTCGACGCGCTTGCCGAGCAGGTTCTGGCGGAACCGGCCCTGCTTGCCCTTCAGCATGTCGGACAGCGACTTCAGCGGACGCTTGTTGGCGCCGGTGATGACGCGGCCGCGGCGGCCGTTGTCGAACAGCGCATCGACGGCTTCCTGCAGCATGCGCTTTTCATTGCGCACGATGATGCCGGGCGCGCGCAGCTCGATCAGCCGCTTCAGGCGGTTGTTGCGGTTGATGACGCGGCGATAGAGATCGTTCAGATCCGACGTGGCGAAACGGCCGCCGTCCAGCGGGACAAGCGGGCGCAGATCCGGCGGGATCACCGGAACCACCTTCATGATCATCCATTCCGGACGGTTGCCGGATTCCATGAAGTTCTCGACGACCTTGAGCCGCTTCAGGTACTTCTTCTGCTTGAGCTAGGAGGTGGTCGAAGCCAGCTCAGAACGCAGATCGCCGGCGATCTTCTCGAGGTCCATGCCGGCCAGAAGGTCGTGGATCGCCTCGGCGCCGATCATGGCGGTGAACGAATCCTCGCCATACTCGTCGACGGCCATCATGTACTCTTCCTCGCTGAGCAGCTGGTGCTCCTTCAGCGCGGTGAGGCCGGGTTCGGTAACGATGTAGTTCTCGAAGTAGAGGACCCGCTCGATGTCCTTCAGCGTCATGTCGAGCAGCGTGCCGATGCGCGACGGCAGCGACTTCAGGAACCAGATGTGGGCGACCGGTGCCGCCAGCTCGATATGGCCCATGCGCTCGCGGCGGACGCGCGACAGCGTGACTTCGACGCCGCACTTCTCGCAGATGACGCCCTTGTATTTCATGCGCTTGTACTTGCCGCACAGGCATTCATAGTCCTTGATCGGGCCAAAAATGCGCGCGCAGAACAGGCCGTCACGCTCCGGCTTGAAGGTGCGATAGTTGATGGTCTCCGGCTTCTTGATCTCGCCGAACGACCAGGACAGAATCTTCTCAGGGCTGGCAAGCGAGATCCGGATGGAATCGAACACCTGCGCAGGCGCCTGGGGATTGAAGAGATTCATGACCTCTTGGTTCATGCCGTTCTCCTTTTCGGGGTCCTCGAAAACCCCTTGCATCTAGCGCGGGCCAAACGCCCGCCGACTTGATCGGCCATCGGCCGAGAATTTGGTGCGTCCGGTCGCGGGAAGACCGCGGCCGGACGTCTTGCTTACTCGGCCGCGTCGGGCAGCCGGATCGGGTTGTCGTCGAGCTTGGTGTTCTCCAGCTCGACATTGAGGCCGAGAGACCGCATTTCCTTGACGAGAACGTTGAAGCTCTCGGGAATGCCGGCCTCGAAGGTGTCGTCGCCTCTGACGATCGCCTCGTAGACCTTGGTGCGGCCGGCGACGTCGTCCGACTTCACCGTCAGCATCTCCTGCAGCGTGTAGGCGGCGCCGTACGCTTCGAGCGCCCAGACCTCCATCTCGCCGAAGCGCTGGCCACCGAACTGCGCCTTGCCGCCCAGCGGCTGCTGGGTAACGAGCGAGTACGGCCCGATCGAACGCGCGTGGATCTTGTCGTCCACAAGGTGGTGAAGCTTGAGCATATATATGTAGCCCATCGTCACTTTGCGATCGAACGGCTCGCCGGTGCGCCCGTCATAGAGCTGCGACTGACCGCTGGTGTGCAGGCCCGCCTGCTCCAGCATGATGTTGATGTCGGCCTCGTGCGCGCCGTCGAACACCGGTGTCGCGATGGAGACGCCGCGGCGCATCTGCTCGCTGAGGCGAACGATGCTCTCGTCGTCATATTCGCGGACCGGCTCGTTGCGGTCGTTGGAAGGCATGAAGCTCTCGAGCGTCTTGCGCAGCGGCTTGATGTCGCCCGCCGTCTTGTACGCGTCGATCAGATCGCCGATCTTCTTGCCCATTCCGGCGCAGGCCCAGCCCAGGTGCGTTTCCAGGATCTGGCCGACATTCATGCGCGACGGCACACCCAGCGGGTTGAGCACGATATCGGCATGCGTGCCGTCCTCGAGGAAAGGCATGTCCTCGACCGGAACGATCCGCGACACGACACCCTTGTTGCCGTGCCGGCCGGCCATCTTGTCGCCGGGCTGCATCTTGCGCTTCACGGCCACGAAGACCTTGACCATCTTCATAACGCCCGGAGGCATCTCGTCGCCGCGCTGCACCTTCTCGACCTTGTCCATGAAGCGCTGCTCGAGCGCCTTCTTGGAATCGTCGTACTGGCCACGCAGGGCTTCCAGTTCGCTCTGGAGCTTTTCGTTCTCCACGGCAAACTGCCACCACTGCGAACGCGGATACTCGTCGAGCGTGTCCTTCGACAGCTTCGAGCCCTTCTTGAAGCCCTTCGGCCCGGCAATCGCTTCCTTGCCGACGAGAACGTCGGAAAGACGCGAATAGACGTTGCGGTCGAGGATCGCCTGCTCGTCGTCGCGGTCCTTGGCGAGGCGTTCGATCTCCTCGCGCTCGATCGCCATGGCGCGCTCGTCCTTCTCGACGCCGTGGCGGTTGAAGACACGCACTTCAACGACGGTGCCGAAGGTTCCCGGAGGCATGCGCATCGAGGTGTCGCGCACGTCCGAGGCCTTTTCACCGAAGATGGCGCGCAGCAGCTTTTCTTCCGGCGTCATCGGGCTTTCGCCCTTCGGCGTGATCTTGCCGACCAGGATGTCGCCCGGCTGCACTTCCGCACCGATGTAGACGATGCCGGCCTCATCGAGGTTCTTCAGCGCTTCTTCCGAGACGTTGGGAATGTCGCGCGTGATCTCCTCCGGCCCCAGCTTGGTGTCGCGGGCCATGACTTCGAACTCCTCGATGTGGATCGAGGTGAAGACGTCGTCGGCGACGATGCGCTCGGACAGGAGGATGGAATCCTCGTAGTTGTAGCCGTTCCACGGCATGAACGCGACCAGCACGTTACGGCCGAGGGCCAGATCGCCGAGCTCGGTCGACGGGCCGTCGGCGATGATGTCGCCCTTGTTGACCCGGTCGCCCATGCGCACCAGCGGACGCTGGTTGATGCAGGTGTTCTGGTTCGAACGCTGGAACTTCATCAGCCGGTAGATGTCGACGCCGGACTTGCCGGGATCGAGATCTTCCGTGGCGCGGATGACGATACGCGTCGCGTCCACCTGGTCGACGATGCCGCCGCGGCGGGCGCCGATAGCGGCGCCCGAGTCACGGGCGACGATTGGCTCCATGCCGGTGCCGACGAACGGCGCTTCGGCGCGCACCAGCGGCACGGCCTGACGCTGCATGTTCGAGCCCATCAGCGCACGGTTGGCGTCGTCGTTCTCGAGGAACGGGATCAGGGCCGCGGCCACCGACACCATCTGCTTCGGCGACACGTCCATCAGATCGACGTTTTCGCGCGGCGCCATCATCACTTCGCCGGCGTTGCGGCAAATGACGAATTCGTCGACGAAATGACCATTCTTGTCGAGCTCGGCATTGGCCTGCGCGACGTGGTGCTTGGCCTCTTCCATAGCCGACAGGTAAACGACTTCATTGGTCAGCTTGCCGTTGACGATCTTGCGGTACGGGCTCTCGATGAAGCCGTATTTGTTGACGCGCGCGAAGGTCGCAAGCGAGTTGATCAGGCCGATATTCGGTCCTTCCGGCGTCTCGATCGGGCAGATGCGGCCGTAATGCGTCGGGTGCACGTCGCGCACCTCGAAACCGGCACGCTCGCGGGTCAGACCGCCCGGTCCAAGCGCCGAAAGACGGCGCTTGTGGGTGATCTCCGACAGCGGGTTGGTCTGATCCATGAACTGCGACAGCTGCGAGGAACCGAAGAACTCGCGCACGGCGGCAGCCGCCGGCTTGGCGTTGATCAGGTCCTGCGGCATCACCGTATCGATCTCGATCGAGGACATACGTTCCTTGATCGCGCGCTCCATGCGCAGCAGGCCGACGCGGTACTGGTTCTCCATCAGCTCGCCGACCGAGCGCACGCGGCGGTTGCCGAGATTGTCGATGTCGTCGATCTCGCCCTTGCCGTCGCGCAGTTCGACCAGCGTCTTGACCACGGCCAGGATGTCGTCCTTGCGCAGCACGCGCACGGTATCCTCGGCCTTGAGCTCGAGGCGCATGTTCATCTTGACGCGGCCAACGGCCGACAGATCATAGCGCTCGCTGTCGAAGAACAGCGAGTTGAACATGGCTTCAGCGGTTTCCAGCGTCGGCGGCTCGCCGGGGCGCATGACGCGGTAGATGTCGAACAGCGCGTCCTGGCGGCTCTCGTTCTTGTCGACGTTGAGCGTGTTGCGGATGTAGGCGCCGACGTTGACGTGGTCGATGTCGAGGACCTTGATCTCATCGTCACCGGTGCCAAGCAGCACTTTCAGCGTCTTTTCGTCGATCTCGTCACCGGCTTCGAGGAAGATCTCGCCGGTCGCGTAGTTGACAATATCCTCGGCAAGGTAGTTGCCGAGCAGATCCTCGTCGGTCGCCTTGATCGCCTTGAGACCCTTTTCGCCAAGTGCCCTGGCCTGGCGGGCGGTGATCTTCTTGCCGGCCTCGACGACGACTTCGCCGGTGTCGGCGTCGACTAGGTCACCAACGGCCTTGAGGCCGCGGAAACGCTCGACGTTGAACGGGATGCGCCAATGGTCGCCGGCGCGCTTGTAGGTGATCTTGTTGTAGAAGGTCGACAGGATCTCTTCGCCGTCCATGCCGAGCGCCATCAGCAGCGACGTCACCGGAATCTTGCGGCGGCGATCGATGCGGGCATGCACGACGTCCTTGCTATCGAACTCGATGTCGAGCCACGAACCGCGATAGGGAATGACGCGCGCGGCAAACAGAAGCTTGCCGGACGAGTGCGACTTGCCCTTGTCATGGTCGAAGAAGACGCCTGGCGAACGGTGCATCTGCGAGACGATGACGCGCTCGGTGCCGTTGACGATGAAGGTGCCGTTCAAGGTCATGAGCGGCATGTCGCCCATGTAGACGTCCTGCTCCTTGATGTCCTTGATCGACTTGGCGCCGGTATCCTCGTCGATATCGAACACGATGAGGCGCAGCGTCACCTTGAGCGGCGCCGCATAGGTCAGATCGCGCTGACGGCATTCGTCAACGTCGAATTTCGGTCCCTCGAACTCATACTTCACGAATTCCAGCATCGAGGAGCCGGAAAAATCGGAAATCGGGAAGACCGACTTGAAAACTGCCTGCAGTCCCTCGTCAGGACGCCCACCCTTGGGCTCCTCCACCATCAGGAACTGGTCATAGGATGCCTTCTGAACCTCGATCAGGTTCGGCATCTCCGCAACTTCCGGGATCTTTCCGAAAAACTTGCGTACGCGTCTGCGGCCATTGAAAGTCTGGGTTTGGGCCATCGTCGCTCCTTAGCTCAATTCTCGGGACGAGCCTCGCCGCGGCTCGCCTTGCATCTCGGGCCACCTTGGCGGCCCTGTCTTGTTGCCCGCCGCCTGTCGGCGGCTTCTTGTCTTTTCACCCGCCGCCAATTGGCGGCGGGCCAGAAACGGGAGAAAACCCGTTTCCTGAAGGCCGGTTTGCGGCCCTCAGGAAAGAGGTTTTCGCACTCTTCGCGTTACGCAGCCTCCCTTCGACGCGAAAGGAGTGGCGGACCGCCCGCCCCCCTCCGCCCGTACAAAAAGCATAATTAAGATCGACCTTGGCGCCGGCTGCTTCCAGCTGGGCCTTGAACTTGTCCGCGTCGGCCTTGGAAACGGCTTCCTTGACCGGCTTCGGAGCCGCCTCGACCAGGTCCTTGGCTTCCTTGAGGCCAAGACCGGTGATGGCGCGAACTTCCTTGATGACGTTGATCTTCTGAGCGCCTGCCTCGGTGAGGACGACGTCGAATTCCGTCTTTTCCTCGACCGGAGCAGCAGCGGCCGCAGCGCCGCCGGCAGCGGCAACCGCCACCGGAGCAGCGGCGGAAACGCCCCACTTTTCTTCAAGAAGCTTCGACAGCTCGGCCGCCTCGAGGACGGTCAGCTTCGAAAGGTCGTCTACGATCTTTGCCAGATCAGCCATTGCAATGTTCCTTCATAAGGTTCGAACGTGTGTTTGTGATAGCGAGGAACGGCCTCATGCCGCCTCGTCCTTCCGGGCGTAAGCGCCGATGACGCGCGCGACCGAAGCCGCAGGCGCATTGACGATCTGGGCGATCCGGGTTGCCGGCGTGGCGATCATGCCAACCAGCCTGGCGCGCAGCTCATCGAGCGACGGAAGTGTGGCGAGTGCCTTCACACCGTCGGCATTGAGCGAGGTGGTGCCCATTGCGCCGCCGAGAATGACGAGCTTGTCATTTCCCTTGGCGAAATCGGACGCGACCTTCGGCGCCGCAATCGGATCCTCCGAATAGGCGATCAGCGTCTGTCCCTTGAACAGCTCGATGATCGATGCGGAGTCCGTGCCCTGAAGAGCGATTTTGGCGAGACGGTTCTTCGCGACTTTGACGGTGCCACCGGCGGCGCGCATTTTCGACCGAAGGTCGTTCATTTGCGCGACGGTGATACCGGCGTAGTGGGCCACGACGACTGAACCAGCGCTTGAAAACGCATCATTCAGGCCCGTGACGAGTTCGCGTTTTTCCGCTCTGTCCACTGCCTATCTCCAGTTGACCCCTGCCCTCTACGAAGGACAGGCGTCGGGTTGCCTTTTTTGCCGGCCGGGCCATCCAGTAACGGATCTCCCGAACGACGCTCGAGGATCCTGCCCCCTTTCGCCACACCTGCCGGCAAGCCGGACGGTGCGCAGACAAAAGGCAAACACGGTTCGAACCTTTCATTGGAGCTTGTGGCTCCTTTGTCCGGTCTTCACCCGTCTCATGCAGGCCCGCATGAATTAAGGCCCACATCACCTAAGGCTTGGGGGCCGCCTGCAATCTCGGACAGGATGTCCGGAAGCCTTTCGACTTCCGGTACCGGGCCGCCGACAGGTCGGAGGCCCGGAATTCTTTCACGGATCAGCGTTTTAGCGGCCGATCCAATTGTTCGTATCAGGACGCTGCGAGCGTCGAGACGTCGAGCTTGAGGCCCGGGCCCATCGTCGAGGTGACCGACACCTTCTTGACGTAGTTGCCCTTGGCACCAGCCGGCTTTGCCCTGGTCACCGCGTCAGCGAAGGCGCGGACGTTTTCTTCCAGCGCCTTGACGTCGAACGAGACCTTGCCGACGCCGGCGTGAACGATGCCGGCCTTCTCGACGCGGAACTCGACGGCGCCGCCCTTCGATGCCTTGACGGCGGCGGTAACGTCGGTGGTGACGGTGCCGACCTTCGGGTTCGGCATCATGCCGCGCGGACCGAGCACCTTGCCGAGACGGCCGACCAGCGGCATCATGTCCGGCGTAGCGATGCAGCGGTCGAAGTCGATCGTGCCCTTCTGGACGATGTCGACCAGATCCTCGGCTCCGACGATGTCGGCGCCGGCGGCCTTGGCCTCCTCGGCCTTGTCGCCACGCGCGAAGACGGCGACGCGAACGCTGCGGCCGGTGCCGTTCGGCAGGTTGACCACGCCGCGGACCATCTGGTCGGCATGGCGGGGATCGACGCCGAGGTTCATCGCGACTTCGATCGTCTCGTCGAACTTCACCGAGGAGCGATCCTTGAGCAGCTTCAGCGCCTCACCCAAAGCATAAGCCTTGTTGGGATCGATGCCTTCGCGGGTCTTCGATACACGCTTTGCAATCTTTGCCATGATCTCAGCCCACCACTTCCAGACCCATCGAGCGGGCGGAGCCCTCGACCATGCGCATGGCCGCCTCGACGTCGTTTGCGTTCAGATCCTTCATCTTCTGCTCGGCGATGGCGCGCACCTTGTCGCGGCCGATCGTGCCGGCCTTGACCTTGCCCGGCTCCTTCGAGCCCGACTTCAGGTTGGCAGCCTTCTTCAGGAAGTAGCTCACCGGCGGCGTCTTCATGACGAAGGTGAACGACTTGTCCTGGTAGTAGGTGATGACGACCGGAACCGGCGAGCCCTTTTCCATTTCCTGGGTCTGCGCGTTGAACGCCTTGCAGAACTCCATGATGTTGATGCCACGCTGACCAAGCGCCGGGCCGATCGGGGGCGACGGCGTGGCCGATCCCGCGGAAACCTGGAGCTTGAGCTGGCCTGCAATTTTCTTAGCCATCTCTCTTCCTGCCTTTTCTCATGCCGGTCTTGCCGGCGGTTGCAGTCTGGTGGTGCGGTCCGCGCGGCCGGCTAAAGCCGCATTCGCCTCCCACCCGTTTTTGGCCGCGCGATCTCCGCGCCGCCTTCCCTGCCGCCGAAACCGGTGCAGGGATTTCGGATCAGCCCTTCTCGACCTGTCCGAATTCCAGATCGACCGGCACGGCGCGCCCGAAGATCGAAACTTCTACCTTGAGCCGCGCCCGCTCCTCGTCCACTTCCTGGACGAAACCGTTGAACGACGCGAATGGTCCATCCGAAACGCGGATCGCTTCGCCGATCTCGAACGTCACCGACGGCTTCGGCCGCTCGACGCCTTCCTGAACCTGGTTCAGGATACGCTGGGCCTCGGCTTCGGTGATCGGCACCGGCTTGGAGTCGCCCAGGAAACCGGTGACCTTCGGCGTGTTCTTGACGAGCGAGAACACGGCGTCGGTCAGATTGGCCTTCAGCAGCACATAGCCCGGAAAGAACTTGCGCTCGGCATCGACCTTGCGGCCGCGGCGGATCTCGACGACCTTCTCGGTCGGCACCACGATCTGCTCGATGTCGGCGGACAGGCCCTTCTGCTTGGCCTTGTTCTCGATGTCCTCGGCGACCTTCTTTTCAAAGTTCGAGTAGGCGTGGACGATGTACCACCGCGCGGTCATTTCAAGACTTCTCCGTAATCGCCGGACTTACTGTCCGAGGCCGAGGATTTTTTCGACCGCAAAGCCCATGGCCACGTCTGCGGTAAAGAAAAAGATCATCGCGATGACCGCGAACACAAGGACCATCACCGTCGAGATCATCGTTTCGCGCCGCGACGGCCAAGTGACCTTGGCGGTCTCCGCGCGAACCTGCTGGAGAAAGGTGAAGGGATTTGTGGTTTTCGAAGCCATATGCCGCTCTGTCTGCAAGACCCGTTGGCCGGGCCTCCTGGATGATCCCGCTGGCCGGGACGTGCCGCTTGAGCGTGCGTTCGCGCCGAATCAGCGCAATCATTTCGCCCATGCAAATCAGACGCGTAAAGCCGGCTTCCCAGCTCCACGCGTCGCGTGTCTGTCTCGTCTACATAAAACCGATTCTTGATCCACGCAAGTGGCAAGTGTCCGCTTTATGGCCAAACGCCGCCTCGGAACCATCCAGTCGTCCCGTCCCGGCTATGCGGCCCTTATGCCGCAACTTGTGCCATATGGCAAGTCACAAGCCGATTTTCAAAGGCCGCACTGCAAAAGAATCGTTTTTAGGTATCCATTCAAAGAATGGCACGGGCAGCAGGGCTCGAACCTACGACCTGCGGTTTTGGAGACCGCCGCTCTACCAACTGAGCTATGCCCGTATGCGCATGTCGGCGCAGCAGGCGCTTCCTAAAAGCTTCCGCGCGCTCTGTAAAGAGCGACGTGCGCTACCCGGCCTTCATCTTCGAAAGTCCAGGCGTCCTCCCGGCCATTTCCCGTCGATCCGTTGATTGCTGACGATCAAGCCGACCCAGGGACGCACGATTTCCGGGTCGGTCAGATTGATGTATTTTCCCACCAGCCCTTTCGCACCCTGGCGCCGGGCATCGATGAGCCCCTTGCACACGCCATTATGCCAATCGAACAGCAGGTAAACTCTCTCTCCCGCCGTCTTCACCTCGCCCCGGCCGGACTTCCATTTATCCTTGGTATCGCCCGGGATCGTGGGATCGGCACCGCCGTTCCATCGGCTGGACCAGCTGCCTTCGATGGTGTCGTTGCGGTCGCGGTCGCTTTCGGTGCCCCAGGCCTCGGCATTTTCATCGCTTGGAGTTCCCTCCAGTTTCACGCCGGCGGAAGCCACGGCGGCCTCAAACCGTTCCAGCCTGGCGGACCGAACCATTCACCGCCACCCATTTCCCGCAAATCGGGTCCTGGCGGCAGGGTTTTCGACCGATTCGCGCCCCGGTCAGTCTCCCGAAGGCGCCTTGTAGGGGCCGCCCGGCACCCCCCAACCCCAGGCCGGCATTGGTTCGCTCTCGGGATCGCAGGTCGGGCCCTTGTTGGAGTTCATCTTGGCCAGCCGCGATCCCCATTCGACATAGGCCATGAAGGCCGAGCGGAATTCGGGATCGTCAGGCAACCCGATCTCGTCGGCGGCGTCGGCGAGAAGGTTGATCCAGCGCCGGCGCTGCTCCTCGGTCAGATGCTTGCCGAGATGGTGCATCACCATCTCGCGATGGCCGCCGTGCTTTTCGCTGTAGGTTTTCGGTCCACCAAAAACTTCGCCGATGAAAGCCGCGACGTGAGCGGGATGATCCGGCGACATATGTTTGAACACCGGCCCGACGATGGGGTCCCGAGAGACGTTGTCGTAGAAGGTTTGGGTCAGGCGGTTCAGCGCTTCGGTGCCGCCTGCCCATTCAAACAATGTCGGGACATCCTGGCTCATTCGCGATCCCTCCCATGCTGGTCTTCAACTGCGCTGGACGATAGCGGAAACATCGAGCGCCGCTCAACCTGCCTCGATGGCCAGTGCAAGGTTGCGCTAAAGCTTCGCCGGCGTCTCTGCCTCGGCGCTGGCGGACGGCAGAACGCGGCAGTTGTCGGGCTTCGGCGACGACTTGCAGATGGTGGCGCCCGTCAGCGCGTCAACCGATTGAGAACCCGTCATTAGCCCGAGCTGCAGCATCGCCTCGGCTTCGAGTTGGGCGGCCCCAGGATCGCCCTTTTCTGTCTCGATCTCCCGCTGGCGCAACCAGTCGCCTACCCCGGCTGATCATGGTTTCATGTCCGATGATGTGTACGGGCCACTCGCCACGCCCCAACGCCAAGCCGGCATTGGTTCCATCTCAGGATCACAGGTGGAGCTCGCCCCCGCTACCCGCGACCCCCCTCCGATGCAGGCTATGAGGGTTTGCGGGGGATTGCCGTACGACCCTTCGTCGCCGGCATTGGTCGCCTGCGTGGCCGGCTGAGAAATTTGGACTTGAACCGGTTGAGAAGGTCCGGCCTTCGCCTCGATCGCTGCCGCCTCGGGCGGCTTGGCATTCGCAGGGATCTCTCTGCAGTTCGCCGGCGCAGGACTCTGCCGGCATATGCCCGTCTGCGTAAGTATGTCGAGAGAGCCGGTGCTGGTGACCAGCTTCATCGTCAGCATGTCGGCGAGGGAGATCTGCCGGATGTCGCTGGCGGGCGTAGCCTTCATTCTGTCCAGTACGCCCTGGCCGACACCCATCTCCCTGAGATAGGCCGACAGCCTCCTCTCAAGCGCCTTGTTCATCTCATAAGTCTTGTAGCTGTCAGCCTCAGTACGGCTGATGACCTTGGTGCCGATAACCTTCTTCCGGCCGTTCACAATTCTGTATGTGGTGCGGTAATATACCTGTTCGCGCCGATATGTAGTGGTGACCTGATGGACGCCTAGATAGGCCCAACTGCCGACCACGCGTCCGACGCCTCCGGCAAACATCAGCGGACATGCGGAATTGCACATGGCACCGCCGTCGGACGCAATGCCGAAATATGCGGCGCCCTTGCCGTCATTGGCCCGGCAATCCTTCATCCCGGGCCAACAATCGGAAAACTTGGTCGTACCGACGGCGATATCGAGCTTATTCTTGCGGATTATTCGACCGAGCCGGAGCGCAGCGTCGACATTGCCGCCCGGGGAATTGACGATGATCGGCAATTTTCGGCGGCCGAGCGTCTTCAATATACGCTTGAGCTGCACTGGCGTGCTCGCCGAGATGGCGCCTTCTGCCGAAATCCATTCCGGACATTAGGCTCGCAACCGGTCGCATTGCTGCGCACGACGACGAGTTGCATCTCCGAAAAACCATCGGACGAACTGCCCGGACGGTACCATGACTTCGGATCCCATGTCCTCGGATCGGACACATCCTCGGCATTCGCAGCGAAGCCAGCCATCGCCATGGCGACCACCAGCGCCAGACTAACTAGCCCGCGCCACCACCGTGCCATACTGTCTGAACGGCGTCCCGGAACCACGTTTGGCAAAAGCCCCCTCGATGCAACCTATACTAGTTGACATGGCGAGGCTTGCAACAGCTTTTGAAATGACGGCGTGCCCGCTTCAACGAGGCCGCCACGCAAGGCTCCAACGCAGAAAGGGCGGCCCGAGGACCGCCCTTCTTGCATTCGGAATCGGCCGGCGAATGCCGGCGCCAATTATTCTTTGATGGTGACGACGATGCTGGCACCGACGGTCCGGCTGCCTTCACGGATGGCGAAGCGCAGCTTCTCTTCCATGGCGATCGGCACGATCAGCTCGCGGCTATCATGCCCGCGTTACGATTTGATCGGCGTGCTGGCCTGAGCCTTGGCGCCCGAGGCTTCGCGGCAGTTTTCCGGCCGTGGCTCCGATCTGCAGATGCCGGGGCCTGTCAACTCGTCTGCCGATTGATGCCCGGTTGTCAGCCCGTATTTCAGCATCCTGTCGAGTTCGAGCTGCCGTTCGACTGAATACAGCTGAATTGCGGTAAACAGACCGGGGCCGATGGCCATGTCCTCGAGATAGGCCTTGACCTTTTGCTCCTGCCCTATCGAATGCACGCTCAACTGTGCACGCGGGCCGACCAGGCGTTTGACACCGCCGGCGAGCATGATCGGACAGGCCGAGCCGCAACCGCCGCCGGCATCGACCGTCAGCCCGTTGTAGACGCCGCCTTCGGCCGTGCAGTCGGCCTGCCGCGGCTCGCAGCCAATGAAATCCGTCCGCGCCACAGCGACGTCGAGCTTGCGTTCGCGGATCAGCCTTCCGGCCGCCAAAGCACCGAGCACATCACCACCCGGCGAGTTGATAACGATGGGCAGGCGCCGGTCGCCGACGCTGTCGAGCAGTTGGCGCAATTTTTCGGGCGTGTCAGCGGTAATCGCGCCTTCGGCCGAGATCCATTCCGGGCAGTTTGGATTGCAAAGCGGGTTGCTGCCGCGGACCAGGACGAAGCGCATGTCTGCGACCTCCTTCGGCCGCGGGGTTTCGAGCCCTGCGGGTGCAGGCTCGGCTTTCGCCACCACTTCGCCGGCCGGCTTCGTGATATTCGCCGGCGCCGGCACCTCCCTGCAACTCGCCGGCAACGGATCGGACGTGCATAGGATTGGCGCGGTCAGCAGGTCGACGGCATCCCGGCTGGTGACGAGATTCATTTGCAGCATGTCGTAGGGAGCCAATTGCTGGATACCGCTGGCCGGTGTGCTTTTCATGGTCTCGAGCACACCCAGGCCGACGCCCATCTCCTTCAGATAGGCCGCCAGCTTCCGCTCCAGCGGCTTGTTCATCTCATAGGTCTTGTAGCTGCCGGCGTTCTTCCGGCTGACGACCTTGGTGCTGAGAATCTTCTTCTTGCCCTTCACCATGCGGTAGGTGGTGCGGTACAGCAATTTCGTCCGGATATAGGTCGTGGTGATCTGATGGACGCCGAGAAAGGCCCATTCGCCTACCACGCGCCGGATGCCGCCGGAAAACAACAACGGACAGGCGGAATTGCAGATGGCGCCATCGGCATAAGCATTGCCAAAATAACGGGCGCTCTTGCCGTCGTTTTCCTTGCAGTTCTTCACATCTGGCAGACAGCCGACGAAGCGGGTTTTGCCGACGGCGATATCGAGCTTGTTCTTGCGGATCAGGCGACCAAGTGTCAGCGCCGCTTCGACATTGCCGCCGGGGGAATCGACGACGATCGGCAGCTTTCGGCCGCCAAGCGCTTTCAGCGCGCGTTTGAACAGGGCCGGCGTGCCGGCTTCTATCGAGCCTTCCGCCGATATCCATTCCGGACAGGTCGGCTCGCAGCCCGGCGCGCTGCTGCGCACGACGACGAACCGCATCGTCGGGCCGAAATCCGGCGCGGATTTTTCCGGCGTGGATTTCTTTGCATCCGCTGCGAAGGCAGCGTGGCCCATGGCAAGCAACGACACCAGGCAGATCAGCCCTAGCGACCACCATGCCTGACTATGCAAACGGCGCCATGGAACCATTCGGGCAGCCCCCCCTCGATGCAACCTATACTAGTTATGGCAGAGGCGCTTGCAACAGGATTTGAAGCAATGCGGTTAATCCATTGCCAGAATATCAGAATCAAAAGGGCGGCCCGAAGACCGCCCCTTTGCATCCGATCTCAACCGGCAGCGCCGGCGACTACTCTTTGATGGTGACGACGATGCCGGCACCGACGGTGCGGCCGCCTTCACGGATGGCGAAGCGCAGCTTCTCTTCCATGGCGATCGGCACGATCAGCTCGACATCGACGGTGATGTTGTCGCCCGGCATCACCATCTCGGTGCCTTCCGGCAGCGACACGATGCCGGTCACGTCCGTCGTGCGGAAATAGAACTGCGGACGGTAGTTGGTGAAGAACGGCGTGTGGCGGCCGCCCTCGTCCTTGGTCAGGATGTAGGCTTCGGCAACGAATTTCTTGTGCGGCTTGACGGTGCCGGGCTTGGCCAGGACCTGGCCGCGCTCGACGCCTTCACGGTCGACACCGCGCAGCAGCGCGCCGATGTTGTCGCCGGCCTGGCCCTGGTCGAGCAGCTTGCGGAACATCTCGACGCCCGTGCAGGTCGTCTTGGTGGTCGGACGGATGCCGACGATCTCCAGCTCCTCGCCGACCTTGACGACGCCGCGCTCGACGCGGCCGGTCACCACCGTGCCACGGCCCGAGATCGAGAACACGTCCTCGATCGGCATCAGGAACGGCTTGTCGAGCGGACGAACCGGCGTCGGAATGTAGGCATCGACCGCCGCCATCAGTTCGCGGATGGCATCCTCGCCGATCTTCTTGTCGCTGTCTTCAAGTGCGGCAAGCGCCGAACCCTTGACGATCGGAATGTCGTCGCCGGGGAACTCGTTCTTGGTCAAAAGCTCACGCACCT
>NZ_JAMYSY010000069.1:0-23662 GCF_040322175.1 Mesorhizobium sp. M0185
CTCCGCTAAACACGGGGGCTGCGCGGCGGACACGCCGACGTCACCGCAATGCCACGCCATTTTGCAGAACTTGACGCACACAACTGTTTTTCCTAATTGAAGTAGATCAAACCGCCACCAGAGACTTTAGCTCTAGTGTATTAGATCCACTCGTGTAAATTCAATATTACATTTTTATTTCAAGATTGAGACGAACCGGCAGCAACGCCGGCGGACGCCCGCCACGGCGAAGTTTGATACGCGCGGCGGGTTCGGCATCGCGATCAATCCGGCGTTACCGGCCGGCCGTTGCTGAAACCTTAGCCCTGGGATCGGCGTTGAGCGGCCAAAGGAGGAGACCGCAAATGTCGATCCACTTCACTGTCGCGGACCTGACCAGGAATCTGTTCCATTCACTTGGGTTGGACCATGAACGCGCACCGAGGCCACTCGACCACGAGCAGGGGCTTTTGCTGGAGTGCTATCTTGCCGGCCAGATACCGGAATCGGCCTGGAGCGACTATGTCTTCGAGATGCCGGAACTGGCGCGACATGTCGAGGCGAGACGAAGGCGCCACTAAAGCGCATCGCGGTCGACCGGGCCTCATGCGACGCGCTTAGGTTCTTGTCTAATGCATGTCGTTGTCGCAAAACCGCTGCACACTTTTGCGCGACATGCATTAGGTCCCGAAAAGTGGAATCCGGTTGTCGGAAAAGATCAAGGCGAAGCCTTCACTCGCGGTGCAACCTGTTCTTGTTTGGGCGAGTTGAATTGCAGAGTGAACACCTTGCCCGGGATGCCTTGAGCCAGCGCCGGTGAAAAGCTCAACGGCAGGCAATGGTCCACGGCCGCGACCGCCGCGTCGACAAAAGCTTGGCGCGTCTTCTCCTCGCCGGCGACGCGGATGGCGGTCGGCTTGGGCCGGCCGATCAGCGTGCCATCGCGCCTGAAGCTGAAGCTCAGGGTGACGGTGGAATTCCCGGCATTCGCCGGAGGGGTCCAGCACGCCTGGATGGCAGCCCCGACCTCGGGCATGGTGTTGAGCGTCGCTGCATTCGATTGACCGGTTGCGCCCACCAGCATGGCGCCTGCAATCACCATCATTCCAGCAATGCTTTTCATGGCAGGGCCTCTGTCCTTGAACCGCCCTCGAGGACGGGACGAACTTCGATGGTAGGGCCGACAGCGGCGATGACAAGATGGCGGCGACGCGTTTCATCAGCCATGCAGGCGTCGTGAAACGCCGTCTGGCGCAACTTCGACAGGGGCTGAAATAAGCAAAAGGCCGGCGCGCAGCCGACCTTTGCTTTCCATCCGCGCCAGTACATCCGTGGTCGCGGGCTGGAGGTGGATTCAGTAGAAAGGGTTTAGGTTAACGAAACCTTAAGCTCCCCACA
The DNA here is from genome assembly GCF_040322175.1 of Mesorhizobium sp. M0185. Taxonomy (NCBI): domain Bacteria; kingdom Pseudomonadati; phylum Pseudomonadota; class Alphaproteobacteria; order Hyphomicrobiales; family Phyllobacteriaceae; genus Mesorhizobium; species Mesorhizobium sp. M0185. Next base: position 1,378 of record NZ_JAMYSY010000069.1, read on the forward strand.
TCGTGCAAACAGGGGAGATTAAGAAAATCCCCAGTTCATTACCGGCTCCTGCAGACGTGCGGACGACCGCTATTGGCTTGTGCCTCAGGCGTTGGCCTGCGACCGCACATAGGCGATATAGCCGCGCACGTCGGCGGCCGGGTCGGCATAGGCCTTGCCGAGCTTCTTCTCGATCGCCGCCATATAGTCTTTTGCCCATTGGGGCAGCGCGTAGTCGATGACGGCGAGGAACTCGAGCGTCGCCGCCAAACGGATGTCGGCGATCGACGGGTTCTTGCCGCCGATGAACGGCTTGCCGTTCCTGAAGAAGCTGTGAAACACCTCCAGCGGCTCGGCTATCGCTTCTATAGCGGCCTTCTGGGCTTCCGACTTCTTGTCGGGATGAGCGTCGCTGTGGCCGACCTCGCCGGCATATTGCGGGAAATTCAGTACAGGATATGTGGCGCGCGCCACATAGGGGTAGAGCGTGCCGATCAGGTAGAACATGGCGCTGTCGATCATTGCCCGCTTGGCCGGCGCCTTGGGATATAATTTCTCCAGCCCGTGCTTGTTGGCGAGATACTGCATGATGGCGCAGCTTTCCCACAAGACACCTCTCGGCAGGCCCTTGTCCTCGATCATCGGCGTAAGATGGGCCGGGTTTCGCGCCATATATTCGGGCGAGCGCGTGAGGCCCCAAACGTCGGTTTCGGAATGATCGAGCCCGGCGGCGCGTGCAAACACCCGAACGCTCATATTGTTGACGCTGGGCTTCAGCATGCTGAGCGTGAGCGCCGGCTTTTTCGCAGGCTTCGCCTTGGCCTTCGCGGGCTTTTTGCCGGAGACCTTCGTCGCCGGCTTTGCCACTTTCGCCGCTGACTTGGCGGCGGCTTTGGCCGCCGGCTTCGCTCCTGGTTTGGCTGCCTTGGCGGCGGGCTTTTTCGCACTCTTCGTTGCTGTCTTTGCCATTATGTCCTCCCTTTGTTTGGCGTGTCGTCAGTATGGATTTTTCGGTGCGCGATCCTCCGACAAGGTTGCGCGCAAGTGCTCGACAAGCGCCTGGATCGCATCGGCAAGGTGCACTTCGGCGATGTTGTAATCGCCGCGCGCGACGCGGATCTTGTGCGCCTGCATCAGCACGTCGGCATGGGTGAAGCCCGCCGGCGGCTCGAAACGGTAGGAGGCGAGCTCGATTAGCAGGCCGAGCGGATCCTCGAAGTAGATCGAATCCATGAAACCGCGATCCTTGACGCCGCTGTGCTTGATTTCACGCTCGTTGAGCCGGGCGACCGCCTGCAAGAAGGTGACGCGCGACACCGCGAAAGCGATGTGATGGACGCAGCCCGTATCGGTCGGCGTGCGCCGCTTGACCGGCGTGCGGCTCTCGTCGGTGAAGACGGTGATCAGCCGGCCGTCGCCCGGATCGAAATAGAGATGGCTTTCGCTTGGCTTGTCGAGGTTGGGCTGCTCGAAGATGAAAGGCATGCCGAGCACGCCCTCCCAGAAATCGATCGAGGTCTGACGTCCGGCGCCGACCAGCGTGATGTGATGGACGCCTTGCGATTGTAGTTTTTGCATCTGACTCCTCCCGGCCACGCCGTCTTGCCGCCGAACGGAAGTTCGGATGCCCAGTCGCGCTTGGATCGGCGCCCGGCATGTGACCGCGCCCGGCCTCGCTCGCCTGCGCTCCGCATTCCGCATCCTGCAGGAGTGCGGCCGGAGCTTTGATGAACGGATGCTAATTCAATCCGAGACGTTGCGCCAGAAGCGCTGAGTTTCAAGAACTCCACGCAGGCGCCAAGAGCGGCACCGGGATCGCGGACGCCTTCGCCGAGCTCGCTGAAACGATCCGTCGCCGGCAGCTGTAATGGTGCGGCGGCCCGCAGGTCGCTGGGTTTCCCGAGCGGCCGGTTTGGCGACGGCAGGTCAAAGGGGCCTCGTTGACGCATGCCGCGCCTGGTTCGGATTACGGGCATCCGTGGCCCTTAGATGAAAATCACATATTCTTCATCGGCACATCGGGATCGACATGTCCCCCATCGGCAGTGATCTTCAGCCTTGAGAGGTAGTGCTCCCATCCCCTTCGGTGGCTGTCACGCTCCTTTGCGTTCGGCAGTCCGCTGTGCGTGAAGCGGATCAGTGTCCCCGCATCCCTCGCGATCAGGTCGATCTCGACATGGCTGGAGCCGGGCGGCACTGTCTCGTTGTCTTCCCAGCCAAAACTGTAGGCAAGACGGTGGACCGGGATCACCTCGGTGAACTCACCGCGCGCCATATGGCGACCACCGACATTGACGAGGAACAGACCGCCCGGCGATGCATCCAAATTCGCTTCGGTCCCGATCCATCGCACGATCTGGTCCGGATCCGTCAAAAGCGCGAACACGGTCGCTTGTGGCGCGGCGACCTCAATTTCTGTGTAAACCGATTCCGCCATCGCTCACTCCAGGTCACATCCGCATCGAATGCCGTGCATGATTGAAGCGAATATGGGGAGTTGCAAGAAGATGTTCGAGGCGTAAGCATAAGCCGGAGCCGAGTGACCTTCTACCGATGCTTCTCGCAAAGTCGCTTTCATTCCTTCTGGACGACGCCGCGCATATTGGCGACGGTGGGCGACTTCTATTGCAGCTCTCAACGCATTTGCTGGAAGACGGCTTGCCGATCATCGCCGGCGCGCTGGCGCAGGATGCTCCCGACCCAATCATTTCACGCCGTATCTGGCTCTGGCGAGCGTCTGGGGGTGAAGTGGTCGAGGGTTTGGGGATAGGCGCCGACCGCCAGAATGCCGATCCCCGGCTCGTGCTGCGGGAGTGGCTTGGCACAACGCGGGCGATCGTGTTCGACGAGCGAGCGGGCGGTGTCGCACCGACTTTGGTGTGGGCGTTCGATCATACTCCGGATGAGGCGCAGTCAGAGCTGCTGCGGCAAATCTCCCGGTTTGCTGCGGCTCCGATGACCGCACTCGCAGAACGGTCCGCGAAACGCGCATTGCTCGAAGCATATTTGGGAAAGCGCAGTGCAGCACATGTGCTCAACGGTCATTCTCGTCGATTAAAGGGAGAGACGATACGGGCTGCGCTTCTGTGCGCGGACCTTCGAGGTTTCACCGATCTATCCGAGGTTCATGATGCAGACGAGATCGTATTGGTACTTGATGCCTGGTTCGATTGCGTCGCCGGCGCGGTGCACGCATTTGGTGGTGAGGTTCTCAAGTTTATAGGTGATGGCGTCCTCGCGATTTTCCCGATTGGCGAGCGCGATGCAAATGCCGCATGTGACGCTGCGGTACGCGCCGTGAAGGCCACGCGCGCCGGGATAGATCATCTCAACCAAACTCGGCGCCGCAATGGCGGCCCTGAGCTCGGATATGGCATTGGCCTGCATGTCGGCGAGATACTCTGGGGGAATATCGGCACTGCCGGCAGGTTGGACTTCACCGCGATCGGCAAGGCTGTAAATCTTGTCAGCCGCATCGAAGGGCTGTGCAAGCCGTTGGGACGGACGGTGCTCGCGTCGACAGTGTTCGAGGCAGAAACTACCGAGCGGATGATCGCCATGGGCAGTCATCCGCTCGGAGGAATAGCAGGCGCGCAAACACTTTTCGGCTTGCCGGAATAGATCGAATGGTTGAGCCCCGCCGTGGATGTGTCGTTCGCAGCATATCTTGGTATCGTGCGAAGCCATGACCGAGAGAAATTCGAACGGCAAAGAAGCTACGATACTGCAACTAAAGTATGGCGCGTTTAGAGCCCAGCCATGCGCGTCGCGCGCAGCTTCGCTGGCCGGTGCTAAGGGCCTTCCCGGCATCCACCCTTCGAGGGAGAGGCGCCTTCGCCGAGCTCGCCAAAACGATCCGCCGCCGGCAGCTGTAGCTCAGGTCGGCTCCAGGCAGTGCCGACCAGCGTGATGGACGCCTTGCGATTGTAGTTTCTGTATCTGGCTCCTCCCCGCGTGGCATCGACTGCCCTGTTCAGCGCGACGTTCTGCGCGCCGCTAACGCTGTGCCTCAAGACCCACGATGCAATGCTAATGCAATCGGCTCCGCTGCGCCAGAAGCGGCAATGAGCCAAACCCGCCGCGACTCAAGGCGATGGATCGGATTGATGGTTTGCCGAGAGCTTGGAGAGACTTGGTACGCCCAAGGGGAATCGAACCCCTGTTCCCGCCGTGAGAGGGCGGTGTCCTGACCGCTAGACGATGGGCGCGTTCAAGAACCGGCGATATAGGCTGACGGCTGGGAAAAAGCAACTAGGCTTACGGCTGCCGATCGCGCCGGTGAAATATCCGCTGCAAGCCTAGCGTTTTGGCTCGATCAGGTCCCAGAGATTTCCATAGAGATCGGCGAAAACCGCCACAGTGCCATAGGTCTCGTGCCGGGGCGCCTCGCGGAATTCGACGCCCTTTTCGAGCATCAACGCATGGTCACGGGCAAAATCGTCGGTTTCGAGGAACAAAAAGACCCGCCCGCCGGTCTGGTTGCCGACGGCGTGCTTTTGCGCATCGCCGGATGCCTCGGCGAGAAGCAGCCGCGCGCCCTGCCCGTTGCCCGGCGTGATCGTGACCCAGCGTTTGCCGCCGCCGAGATCGACATCTTCGGTGAGGACAAAACCCAGCCGGTCGACATACCACGAGATCGCCTCGTCATAATTTGCGACGACAAGCGCGACCGTGGCAATGCTGCGGTGTTCGGCAAAACCGGTCATTTGTTCCTGATCGAAAAACGCCCGACGATGCGGCGCTCGGTGATGTCATAAACGAAGATGGAGCGGCTGCCGTCGGGCAGCTCGGCGTCGATCGACAGGTGATTGCCGGACAGCGATTGGCTGATCACCCTGGCGCCGACCGGCAGCACGATGTCGCCGTTGACCGTTTCGCCGATCGGCACCTGGATGTCGCTGCTTAGCGGAGGGGCGGCAGGCGGCGCGTTGCGCGCTTTGTAGACAAGTGCTGCTATCACCACCATAAGGGCGAGGAACAGCAGGCCGAGATTGATGGCGACGAAGCGGACGAGCTTCCTCCGCACCTTTTCGACCTCGGGGTCGAGCGGCTTTTCCTCGTCTTCGTCGGCAAGCGGCCGGGCCATGGCAGCAGATTCCGGAACTGTTTTCGATGAGCGCTCATAACGAAGAGGTCAGACAATTAATAGGGGCCGGACCGATCGTGCTGGAGGCGGGCGCCGATGCGGCCGGCCAGCGGCTCGACCAATGGCTGGCGGCTAGGCTCGGCCCCGACATGTCGCGCAGCCGGGTACAGATGCTGATAAAGCAGGGCGCGGTCAGGATCGGCGGCAGGCAGGTCGACGAAACGAAGCGCAAGATGGCACAAGGTGACAGCGTGTCGGTCGACGTGCCGGAGCCGGAACCGGCGGCGCCGCAAGGCGAAGATATTGCGCTGGACGTCCTCTACGAGGACAGCGAGTTGATCGTCATCAACAAGCCGGCCGGGCTGGTCGTGCATCCCGGCGCCGGCAACTGGACCGGCACGCTGGTCAACGCGCTGATCCATCATTGCGGCGACAGCCTGTCGGGCATCGGCGGGGTGAGACGGCCGGGCATCGTCCACCGCCTCGACAAGGAGACCAGTGGCGTCATGGTCGTCGCCAAGACCGATCGCGCCCACAAGGCGTTGTCGGAGGCCTTTGCCGACCACGGCCTGACCGGCGATCTCGAGCGCGCGTATCTGGCGTTGGTCTGGGGCATACCGGCAAGGCCGACCGGGACGGTCGACGCGCCGCTCGGCCGCGCCGCCGACCGGGTACGCCGCGCCGTGGTGCCGCAAGGCCGCGACGATGCGCGCCACGCCGTCACGCATTTCACCGTCGTTGAGCGCTTTGGCGAGCAGCAGCAGGAATTCGCCACGGCGAGCCTAGTCGAATGCCGGCTGGAAACCGGTCGCACTCACCAGATACGCGTCCACATGGCCCATATCGGCCATCCGGTGATTGGCGACCCCGAATACGGCCAGGCTTTCCGCACCAAGGCCAATCGGTTGCCCGAGCCGCTAAGAAGCAAGGTAAAAACGTTTCCGCGACAAGCTTTGCACGCCCGCCTCCTTGCATTTCGGCATCCGGATACCCATCTAACGATGAGGTTCGAAGCACCGATACCGTGGGACATGGAGGAACTCGTCGACGGCTTCCGCAAGCTCTGAACCAACCACCTGAAAACCTGACCGGCGCTGTTCACTTCAACGTGACACACTGTTTCGTGTTGAACAAATGCCTGTCTTTCTGGTTTTGTTCCTATATATGTCGGTTGGTGCGAATGTGCCTTTGGCATTCGCGCCACATGCCCGCCGCGTTTCGGGGGCATCACTCCAATAGAGAGGGGGCGCTATCATGGCCCAGTCATTACCCAGTATCGTTTCCGGCGAAGGCGGTCTCAGCCGCTACCTGGAAGAAATCCGCCGCTTTCCGATGCTTCAGCCGCAGGAAGAGTACATGCTCGCCAAGCGCTATGCCGAGCATGAGGACACCACGGCTGCGCACAAGCTCGTCACCAGCCACCTTCGGCTCGTCGCCAAGATCGCCATGGGCTATCGCGGCTATGGCCTGCCGATCGGTGAGGTGATCTCGGAAGGCAATGTCGGCCTGATGCAGGCCGTCAAGAAATTCGAACCGGAGCGCGGTTTCCGTCTCGCCACCTATGCGATGTGGTGGATCAAGGCCTCGATCCAGGAATACATCCTGCGCTCGTGGAGCCTGGTCAAGATGGGCACCACCGCCAACCAGAAGCGCCTGTTCTTCAACCTGCGCAAGGTGAAGGGCAAGATCCAGGCGCTCGACGAAGGCGATTTGAAGCCCGATCAGATCACCGAGATTGCCACCCGGCTGAACGTCTCGGAAGCGGAAGTCGTGTCGATGAACCGTCGTCTGTCGGGCGACGCCTCGCTCAATGCGCCCATCCGGGCCAGTGAAGGCGAGTCCGGCGAATGGCAGGACTGGCTGGTCGACGACCACGAAAGCCAGGAAGAGATGCTGATCGAGCAGGACGAGTTGGAAAACCGGCGCGGCATGCTGTCGGGCGCTCTTGCCGTGCTCAACGACCGCGAACGCCGCATCTTCGAGGCGCGCCGCCTCGCCGATGAGCCGTTGACGCTTGAAGAGCTGTCGGCCGAGTTCGATATCAGCCGCGAGCGCGTGCGCCAGATCGAGGTGCGCGCCTTCGAGAAGGTGCAGGACGCGGTCAAGGCCGCAGCCAAGCGCCAGACGCAGGCGCTGCGCACCATCGAGGCGCAGCCGGCGGCGTAAGGCCTTCCGGTAGAAACAAATAACGGCGGCGTCAGGTAACTGGCGCCGCCGTTTTTTTCTAAAGCGCGTCGCGTTCGGCCGGCCTTGTGCGACGCGCTTTAGAGTCTTGTTTTTATGCATGTCGTTATCGCAAAACCGCTGCACACTTTTGCGCGACATGCATTAGCGGGTTGCCGGTTCCGCGGCGCCTTCGCGGATGTCCGATCCGCCGCTATAACTGCTCAGTAGCCCCCAGACGATCGCATCGATAGCGGCATTACCGCAATTTTCCCCAAGCCCTGAAAACCGCAAGACTGCAAGCTGTGGCGGCAATGTTGCGGCGCCGACCGCGGCATTCCACAACCCGGCGCTCGCGGCAGGCGGCGCGACAACGAGCCGCCGGGGCTGCGCCGGGCAGTTGAGCTCGTTTATTGAAAACGAAAGGCAGTGTGACGATGACCATTTCTCCGTTTCTGGCCGCTCTCGGATCCGAAGGTCCGCCAGCCGACCGAGCGAAAGACATGGCCCTGTATGGATGGCTAATTGGAAGCTGGGAAATGGACTCGGTCCACTACCTCGACGACGGCACAATCCAGAAATGGGATGGCGAATGCCATTTTGGCTGGGTGCTCGAAGGCCGCGCGATTCAGGACGTTTGGATCAGGCCCAAGCGCCCTGCGCCGTCGGCGATGTATGGTACGACCTTGCGCATCTTCGACCCTGGGATCGATGGCTGGCATATCATATGGAACGACCCGCTCAACCGGGATCACTCGCGCCAGATCGGGCGGGCCGAGGGTAAGGACATTGTCCAGCTCGGCAATGACTCGCGCGGTCTGCAAACTCGATGGCGTTTCACTGAGATCACTGCCACCAGCTTCCATTGGATCGGCGAGGAAAGATCTTCCGAGAGCGATCCTTGGCAAATCACGTATGAACATTTAGCCCGCCGAACAAAACCCTGACGCTGGACTGGCTGGCGTCTGCGCTGCTCCTCATCCGGCTGCCGCCACCGTCTTCCCGCATGGACCTCTCGGATTCAAACATCGCAAAAATCGAATCAGGATCAATAGCTTGGATGACCCTCGCGGAACGATGAGGGGGGCGCCGAGTCTGAATGGCATTGTAGTGCCAGCGACCCATCTCCTCACAGGCAATCGAGCGGAAATTTCAGATAGCGCCGCCCGTTGGATTCCGGTTCCGGCAGGCGTCCGCCATTCATGTTCACCTGCAGCGCGTGCAGGATCAGCCGCGGCATCGGCAACGTCCTGTCGCGGGCCTGGCGGAGCGCGACGAAGTCGGCTTCCGCCTTGCAGCCGGCAACATGGATGTTGCCGGCTTTCTGCTCCGCGACCGTGCTTTCCCACCGCGCTTCGCGACCGCCCGGCTGGTAGTCGTGACCGACGAACAGACGTGTCTCGTCCGGCAGCGCCAGGATGTCCTCGATCGAGTGCCAGAGCCGCTCGGCACTGCCGCCGGGAAAGTCCGTCCTGGCGGTGCCGCTGTCCGGTATGAACAGCGTGTCGTGGATGAAGGCGGCGTCGCCGATGACGTAAGTGATCGAAGCCAGCGTATGGCCCGGCGAGAACAGCACTCTTGCCGGAAGGCCGCCGACCGAAAAAGTTGCGCCGTCGGCGAACAGCCTGTCCCATTGCGAACCGTCGGCGGGGAATTCCGGCCAGTTGTAGATCACCTTCCACAATTTCTGGACGTCGATGACCTTTTCGCCGATTGCCGTCGGCGCTCCGGTTCTCCCCCTCAGATAATGGGCGGCGGAGAAATGATCGGCATGCGGATGCGTGTCGAGGATCCACTCGACCTCCAGCCCGCTTTCCCTGACGAAGTCGAGCAGGGCGTCGGCGTTTTTCGTTGCCGTTGTACCGGACCTTTCGTCGAAGTCGAGCACCGGATCGATGATGGCGCATTTGCGGGTCGCCATGTCGGCGACCACATACTGGACGGACCCGCTCGGCTTGTCATAGAAGCCGGTGACCTGCGACCTGGCCGATAATGCGTCCAATCCAGCCTCCTTCGCCCCTCACCACGGCAGGAAGGATTTTCTCTGCCACGGCAAATTAAAGGCATGGTTGTCCGTCAACCAGGCATCGTCAAGCACCCCATGCTCACACGGCCAGGAAAACCAAAACTCTCTGTGCCGCCTCTGCCTGCTCAGGCAGAAGGCTGCTTGGTTTTCCTGAGATATGGCAGGATCGTCTCAAAGGCGCCGAAGCGCTTGATGGCATCCTCATTCGAGACGGCAGCGGTGATGATGACGTCCTCGCCCTGCTTCCAGTTCGCCGGCGTCGCCACCTGGTGCTTGGCGGTCAGCTGCATGGAATCGATGGCGCGCAGGATTTCGTCGAAGTTGCGGCCGGTCGTCATCGGATAGGTGAGAACCAGCTTGATCTTCTTGTCGGGCCCGATGACGTAAACCGAACGCACCGTGGCATTGTCGGCGGGCGTGCGGCCTTCCGAGCTCTCGCCGGCACCCGCCGGCAGCATCTCGTAAAGCTTGGCGACCTTGAGATCCTTGTCGCCGATCAGCGGGTAGTTCACCGAATGGCCGGTCGCGGTCTTGATGTCGTTCTGCCACTTTCCATGGCTTTCGACAGGATCGACCGAGATGCCGATGATCTTGACGTTGCGCTTCCTGAACTCGCCTTCGAGCCCGGCCATCGTGCCGAGTTCGGTCGTGCAAACCGGCGTAAAGTTCTTCGGATGGCTGAACAATACTGCCCAGCCGTCGCCGATCCATTCATGGAAGCTGATCGGTCCTTGCGTGGTCTCAGCGGTGAAGTCCGGTGCGATATCGTTGATGCGAAGGCTCATGACGTGTCCCTTACCCTGTGCGTGCAGATCGCAGCCGGCGTTGCCCGGCGCTGCTTTTGCCTTTCTATCACTCCGGCGTCATCCTTCAAACGCCTGTTGCGCCGGCATCAAGGCCGGCGGCGAAATATTTTCATTGCTTCTCGGCAAATGCAGCAGGATTTTTCGCTGCGCTGGTTCAGGCCTTGTTCACTGCCAGCGTCGCCGCCAGGTCTTCCATGCGCTGGGCCAGTGCGCCGAGCGCCCCGGTCAGCACGGAATCGTTCTTGTCGGCCTTGGTCAGTGCGTCGTCGCGCGTCTTGCGCAGCGTCAGCACTTCGCTTTCCATGCCCTTGACCCGCTTTTGCAGTTCCGAAAGCTCGTCCATGACCATGATGCCGGCCATCACGGTCAGCCGCTGGTCGCCGATCTCGCCAAAGGAATCCTTCAGATGCGAGACATAGCGGTCGAAGCGCTCGGCAAGATCGATCAGATGCTCTTCCTGGCCCTCGTCGCAGGCCATCCGATACTGCTTGCCGTCGATGGAAACCGTGACTTGTGCCATTGGCCTACCTGTCCAGTACCGCGCGGATGGTTTCCATGGCTGTCACCAGCCTTCGCGACACTTCCTTGTTGGCATCTTCCAGCCGTTCGGCGCGGGCCTCGGAATTGTCGAGCTCCTGCGCCAGCCGCGAGCGGTCGGCGTTCATCCGCTGCACTTCGGCCTCGGCTTCCGAATAGTCCCGCTCGTGCTCGAGCTTGGCCGCGACGGCGTTTTCCAGCCCTTCGATGGCCTTACCCAGCCTGGCAATGACTTCTTTGAGGGTCGTTTCCCCGGTCATGGCTTTCGTCCTGCGCCCTGCCCATCACCGAATCATCCACGTTCAGAACGCGTTATCCCTGAAACATTACGCGTCGTGTGAACCGCACGTCAATAAAGCTGTCGCGACTGTCCCCTGCTAACGCTAATGTAAGTCGCGCATGGCCATCACAAGACCGGCAAAAGCACACCGATTTGTTGACTAAAAGGCCGCGCCTGCTATGTGTCGCGCACCCTTTTCAAGGGCTTTCCCAAGGCCCAAACCCCCATTTTGGAGGAAGCATGACCTCGCGCGAACAACATGACCGGATGGCCAATGCGATCCGTTTTCTCGCCATGGACGCTGTGGAGAAGGCAAACTCCGGCCATCCCGGATTGCCCATGGGCTGCGCCGACATCGCCACGGTGCTGTTCACCCGCTTTCTCAAATACGATCCGAAGAACCCGCATTGGCCGGACCGCGACCGCTTTATCCTGTCGGCCGGCCACGGCTCGATGCTGCTTTACTCGCTGCTCTATCTGACCGGCTACGAAGACATCACCATCGACCAGATCAAGCAGTTCCGCCAATTGGGGTCGAGGACCGCGGGCCACCCGGAATACGGCCATGCCGCCGGCATCGAGACGACGACCGGCCCACTCGGCCAGGGCCTCGCCAATTCGGTCGGCTTCGCGCTCGGCGAGCGCATCATGAATGCCGCTTTCGGCAACGACCTCGTCGACCACTACACCTATGTGCTGGCCGGTGACGGCTGCCTGATGGAAGGCGTGTCCCAGGAAGCCATCGCGCTTGCCGGACATCTGAAGCTGAACAAGCTGATCGTCTTCTGGGATAACAACAACATCTCGATCGATGGCCCGGTGTCGCTGGCCGACAACACCGACCAGGTCGCCCGCTTCCAGGCGTCCGGCTGGAACGCCAGCCATATCGACGGCCGGGATCCCGAAGCGATCGCCTATGCCATCGAAGCCGCCCGCCACTCCGACAAGCCGACGATGATCGCCTGTAAGACGACGATCGGCTTCGGCGCGCCGACCAAGGCCGGCACCAACAAGGCGCACGGCTCGCCGCTCGGCGCCGAGGAAATCGCCGGCGCCAGAAAATTCTTCGGCTGGGATTATCCTCCCTTCGAGCTTCCGGCCGATATCCTCGATGCATGGTGTACCGCCGGCCGGACCGGCGTAAAGGCGCGCACCGACTGGGAAGGCCGGCTTGCCAAGGCCGATGCTAACTTGCGCGCAGAGTTCGAACGCCGCATCGCTGGCACGCTGCCGGCCAACTTCGACGCTGTCATTGGCGATTACAAGAAGAAGCTCGCCGCCGACAAGCCGAAGGTCGCCACCCGCAAATCGTCGGAAATGGCGCTGGAGGTCATCAACGGCGCCTTGCCCGAAACCATCGGCGGCTCGGCCGATTTGACTGGCTCCAACAACACCAAGACCAGCCAGACCAAGAACATCACTGCCGACGATTACGGCCAGCGCTATGTCCACTACGGCGTTCGCGAGCACGGCATGGCGGCCGCGCTCAACGGGCTGACGCTGCATGGCGGCATTATCGCCTATGGCGGCACTTTCATGTGCTTTTCCGATTATGCCCGTCCGGCGATGCGGCTTGCTTCGCTGATGGGCATCCGCTCGATCTTCGTCATGACCCATGATTCCATCGGCCTTGGCGAAGACGGCCCGACCCATCAGCCGGTCGAGCATCTGGCAGCACTTCGCGCCATTCCGAACCACAATGTCTTCCGCCCGGCCGACGCGGTGGAAACCGCGGAATGCTGGCAGTTGGCCATTGAGTCGGAAAAGACGCCTTCGACATTGGCGCTGACCCGGCAGAACCTGCCGACGGTACGCAACGACTTCGTTGCGGAAAACCTCTCCAGCCGCGGCGCCTATGAACTTGCCGCCGCCAGTGGCGAGGCGGCGGTGACGATCTTCGCTTCGGGCTCCGAGGTCGAGATCGCGCTGGCTGCCCGCGAGGCCTTGGAAAAGCACGGCCACGCGACCCGCGTCGTCTCGGTGCCGTGTTTCGAATTGTTCGACAAGCAGAGCGCCGACTACCGCAGCAGGACGATCGGCAATGCGCCGCTCAAGATTGCCATCGAAGCCGGCATCCGTCAGGGCTGGGATCACTTCATCGGCACCGACGGCATCTTTGTCGGCATGACCGGCTTCGGCGCCTCCGGCACCATCGAACAGCTCTACCCGCATTTCGGCATCACAGCCGAGGCAACGGTGAAGGCGGCGGAAGCCCGTCTACATGGCAAATGAAAGTGAGCCCCGCCCGGCAAAGACTGGCATAGCGGTTTTGCCGGGCGGTGGAGCACTAATCGATTTAAATCCACGCCTCGGCGGCTGGATTCTTTGCCCGTCCGCCGTTATGAAGCTGCGGACTTGATCTTCGGCCTCCAACTCCCAGGGAGAGAACAATGACCGTCAGAGTTGCCATCAACGGATTCGGCCGCATCGGCCGCAACATCCTGCGCGCCATCCATGAATCCGGCCGCAAGGATATCGACGTCGTCGCGGTCAACGATCTCGGCCCGGTCGAGACCAACGCGCATCTGCTGCGCTTCGACAGCGTGCATGGCCGCTTTCCGCATGAGGTGACGGTTGACGGCGACCAGATCATCGTCGGCAAGGAAAAATTCAAGGTCACCGCGATCAAGGATCCGACGCAACTGCCCTGGAAGGAGCTTGGCATCGACATCGCGCTCGAATGCACCGGCATCTTCACCGCCCGCGACAAGGCCGTCGCCCATCTGACCGCCGGTGCCAAGCGCGTTCTCGTCTCCGCTCCGGCAGAGGGCGCCGATCTCACCGTCGTCTATGGCATCAATCACGACAAGCTGACCAAGGACCACATCGTCATCTCGAACGCCTCCTGCACCACCAACTGCCTGGCGCCGCTGGCGGCCGTGCTGAATGAGGCGGTCGGCATCGAGAAGGGCATGATGACGACGATCCATTCCTACACCGGCGACCAGCCGACGCTGGACACCATGCACAAGGACCTCTACCGCGCCCGCGCCGCCGCGCTGTCGCAGATTCCGACCTCGACCGGTGCTGCCAAGGCCATCGGCCTGGTACTGCCCGAACTCAAGGGCAAGCTCGACGGCATCTCCATCCGCGTGCCGACCCCGAACGTCTCGCTCGTCGATTTCAAGTTCATCGCCAAGCGGCCGACCACCGTCCAGGAGATCAATGACGCGGTGATCGCCGCCTCGAACGGCAAGCTGAAGGGCATCCTCGCCGTTACCCGTCACCCCAATGTTTCGATCGACTTCAACCATGATCCGCATTCCTCGATCGTGGCGCTCGACCAGACCAAGGTCATGGACGGCAACTTCGTTTCGGTGCTGTCGTGGTACGACAATGAGTGGGGCTTTTCCAACCGCATGGGCGATACCGCCGTCGCCTTCGGCAAGACCATCGCCTGATCGCAGAGCCAGCTTCTCGACCTGGAGACGCCCGGCTCAGTCCGGGCGTTTTCATTGCAGCACGAACCGCCGAGGCACGCTCCGCTGCTCGGGGGTGCCAAAACTTTCGACGATCGGCAGCGTGGGGCAAAAAGCCACGCTGCTGCCTTGCAGCGGCCATGTCTTCGCCCCACTCTCCCGTGATGCCGGAGCATATCGACTAGGGGCGACCAACGAATGGAGCATGGTATCTATCTTGTGACGCTCGTTGGCGCAGCACTTGTCGTTGCCGCCGCGTTTTCAAGCCTGATCGCCTTCCGTTTCGGCGCCCCTCTCCTGCTGCTGTTTCTCTGCATCGGCCTCGCCACCGGAACCGACGGTCTCGGCATCCATTTCGACAATGCCCGAGTTGCTTATTTTGCCGGCTCATTGGCGCTGGCGGTCATCCTTTTCGATTCCGGCTTCGGCACGCCGCTCAACGCCTTGCGGCAGGCGGCCGGGCCGGCGCTGTCGCTGGCCACATTCGGCGTCCTTTTGACCACCGGGCTCTTCGGCGCCGCCGCCTATTATCTGCTCGACCTGACCTGGCTGGAATCCTTCCTGCTCGGTGCCGCCGTCGCCTCGACCGACGCCGCGGCGGTGTTCTTCCTGCTGCGCGCCGGCGAGATTAATTTGCGCGAGCGCGTGCGGTCCACGCTCGAGGTGGAATCCGGCACAAATGACCCGATCGCCATCTTCCTGACCATCAC
Source organism: Mesorhizobium sp. M0185 (assembly GCF_040322175.1). Lineage (NCBI taxonomy): Bacteria > Pseudomonadati > Pseudomonadota > Alphaproteobacteria > Hyphomicrobiales > Phyllobacteriaceae > Mesorhizobium > Mesorhizobium sp. M0185. Next base: position 16,384 of record NZ_JAMYSY010000069.1, read on the forward strand.
GCTGGTCGAGGTCATCGCCGCCAATACCCACCCCGAGGCCAAGGTGCTGGTCACCGATCTTGCCGTCGGCTTCCTTGTCAATATGGGGCTCGGCGCGGTCATCGGCATTCTCGGCGGCATGGCCATCGTGCGCCTTGTCGATCGCCTCAATCTCGATCACGGCCTGCTGCCGATCTTCGTGCTGACGCTGTCGCTTATGGTGTTTGCTGCCGCCGGTGCCGTCGGCGGCTCCGGCTTCCTGGCGGTCTATCTCGCAGGCCTGATTGCCGGCAATTCCGATATCCGGGCCGTCACCATCCTCAAGCGCTTCCAGGACGGCATGTCGTGGCTGGCGCAGATCATCATGTTCCTGATCCTCGGCCTGTTCGCGACGCCTTCGCAATTTCCGGCGATCCTAGTGCCGGCAGTGCTGCTCGGCCTGTTCCTGGTATTTGTGGCACGGCCAATCGCCGTCTGGCTCTGCCTGGTGCCGTTCCGTCTGCCACGCCCGGAAGTCGCCTTCGTCTCGTGGGTTGGCCTGCGTGGTGCCGTGTCGATCCTGCTTGCCATCACGCCGCTGCTCGGCGGTCTTGAGAACGGCCGCCTCATCTTCAACACCGCCTTCATCATCGTGCTGGTCTCGCTGATCATCCAGGGATGGACCGTCGGGCCGCTGGCGCGCCGTCTCGGCCTTATCGTGCCGGCCCGCCTGGGACCGCTCGACAAGGTCGAATTGGAACTGCCGGGCTCCGCCCATCATGAGCTTCTCGCCTACCGCGTGGCACCTGGCAGCCCGGTGGCGCGCGGCGAACGCATTCCGCGCTGGGCGCGGCCGTCGCTGGTGCTGCGCGACGGACGCTCGATGCGCTTCCAGGATATGGGCCGGCTCGCGACCGGCGACCATGTCTACATCTTCGTGCCGGACCGCTATCCGCGCCTGCTCGACAAGCTGTTCGCCAGCCGTGCCGTGGTCGATCCCGAGGACGCGGATTTCTTCGGGGCCTTCGCCGTCGATCCGTCACGCCCCGCCGAGGAACTGGAGACCGCCTACGCGCCGGGCCTGACCGAAGCGGAACGCAAGCTCAGCATTGGCGACCTGGTCACTACCCGGCTCGGCGGCCACGCCGAATACGCCGACCGCGTGCTGCTCGGTCCGATCGAGCTGATCGTCCGCGACGTCGACGACAAGGGCAGGATCACCGGCCTTGGCCTGTCCTTTGAGCCGACCGCGCCGGTGGCGCGCGTTCCGGTGTTCCTCAGCGCCGGCGAAATCCGCGACCGCATCGCCGCCTTCATCCGCAACCGGCGCAAGCCGGCCGAGGCGCAGGCGGTCGAGGCGGCGGCCGAGATGGAACCGGTTCCGCAGCCCGTGGTGGAAAAGACAACTGGCGAAGGCTGACCGCTGTCCACCCGAGCCGCGGAACCCTGCCGCGAGGCTGAAGAATGGCTCGGCAACTGGTGTGGCGGGTCCATGTGGTCCGACATCGCCGGAAATGATCCCGATCGGCCGGTTGCGAGGGCGTCCGGCCGATCAGTCGCCAATTCTTCGGCGCGCCATAGGGGCGCGCTTAATTGTTGCGGGCCGCTACGAACTGCGCCGCTTGTTTCAGAAGCGCAGCTTGCTCGCCAAAAGGTTCGAGCAACGCATGAGCCTGGTCAACGAGGCCATGGAGCTGGCCCCGCGCCCAGTCCGGTCCGTGCAGCGCGACCAGCGTCGCCTTGCCGGCCGCGGCATCCTTGCCGGTCGCCTTGCCCATCTGATGCGCGTCGGCGGTCAGGTCGAGCAGATCGTCGGCAAGCTGAAAGGCAAGCCCGATCGCCGAGCCGAACTCGGCCAGCCGTTCGCGGTCGCCCGACGGCGCGCCGGCAAGGATAGCGCCCGCTTCGCAGGCAAAGCGGATCAGCGCACCGGTTTTCATCGCCTGAAGCCGGATGATGCCGGCCTCGTCCGGCCGGCTTTGTTCGGCTTCGAGATCGAGCATCTGGCCGCCGACCATGCTTCCCGCCCCGGCGGCGCGGGCCAGTGCCAGCACCAGCGTTGCCCTGCGCTCGGCCGGCAGCATTGTCGCCTCGTCGGCAAGGATGTCGAAGGCAAGTGTCAGCAAGGCGTCGCCCGCAAGAATGGCGGTTGCCTCATCGAAAGCCCTGTGCACGGTCGGCTGGCCGCGGCGCAAATCATCGTCGTCCATGGCCGGCAGATCGTCATGGATGAGCGAATAGCAGTGCACGCATTCGAGCGCCGCCGCGACGCGCAGCGCCGCCTCGCCGTCGGCTGAAAACAGTGCAGCACTTTCCATGACCAGGAAGGGACGCAGTCGTTTGCCGCCGTTCAGCACGCCATGTCGCATTGCCGCCATCAGGCGTTCGGGCCGCGCGACCTCGCCCGAAAGCGTCCGTCCGTCGAGCAACCGCCTCAGCAGCGCCTCGAGCGGAACTGCCCGGGCAATAAGTGCAGCTTCGAACGCCATTTGGTCGTCTTTCGTCATGGTCGGGAGCGGTAGCCGACACTCAGACGTTGCGCAAGAAGCCAAGCGCCATTATGCCGGGGGCAGGGAGTAGCGCGGACTGGGTGGCTTGGCGGAACCGATCGTCGATCACGAAACCGAAGGGTTGGACATGGCGAGACCGAGACGCGGCAGCCGCATCGGTCTTCAACGCTGGGTCCGGCGCGGCATCGCCGTCGCCGTCGTGCTGGCGCTGGTGCCGGTGGTGCTCACCTTCCTGTACCTGCCGACATTCGTGCATCCGGTGTCGACATTGATGCTGAAGGACCTGGCGACGTTTTCTGGCTACGATCGGCGCTGGGTTTCCATCGACGATGTGGCGCCGGTGCTGGCATATTCGGTCATCATGTCGGAGGACGGGCAGTTCTGTTTCCATCGCGGCGTCGATCTGGGCGAGTTGCGCGGCGTCGTCGACGATGCGCTCGCCGGCGAGATGACACGTGGCGCCTCGACCATCACCATGCAGACGGTAAAGAATCTTTATCTATGGTCGCGGCCGTTGGGCTCGGTCCGTAAGGTCGTGGAACTGCCGCTGGCCGTCTATTTCGATGCGGTGCTGTCGAAACGGCGGATCATGGAGATCTACCTCAACATCGCCGAATGGGGACCGGGCATCTACGGTATCGAGGCCGCCGCCCAGCATCATTTCGGCGTCTCGGCAAAACAGCTGTCGCGCCGGCAGGCAGCGCTGCTTGCCGTCACCTTGCCGAATCCGATCGTGCGCAATCCGGCGAAGCCCGGGCCGGGACTGAGGCGGCTTGCCGCGTTGATCGAACGGCGCGCCGGCCGCGCCGGCGCCTATGTCGGTTGCCTGCGATAGTGTCAAAAAAAAACACGGCGACGCTGGCCAAAACGCCGTCGGGCGTGTATAGGCACCCGACTTTCTCAGATTCCGGCCCCTGATGTGGCCCTTTCACGAGGGCCGCCGGGGCGTTTTGACCATGTAGTGGAGCATATCCATGGCCGTTCCGAAACGAAAAACCTCTCCGTCGAAGCGCGGCATGCGCCGTTCTGCCGACGCACTGAAGGCCCCGACCTATGTCGAGGACAAGAACTCCGGCGAGATGCGCCGTCCGCACCATATCGACCTGAAGACCGGCATGTATCGCGGTCGCCAGGTTCTGGAGCCGAAGGAAAGCTGAGAGAGCTTTCGACGGTTTATGGGTTGCGAAACGACCGGCCATTGGCCGGTCTTTTTGCGTTTGCGACAACTGATCGTATCAGCCGGGCCTGACATTGTTGTTTCACGCCGTCTTTGTCCTTGTTTATCGGCCGCACGAAAATTCTTGACGGCGAACGCCGGGCGCACTCTACAAAGATCAGTCCAACCGGAGCCGCCACATGTTCGGTGCCATCCCGCTGCTGATCGTGCCTTTCATCCTCTACAATCTCGGGCTTCTGGGAATATTCGGCAGCGGCGACGATCCGTGGGCCACCGAAGTGTTTTCGGTCCGGATGATGTCGGGTGGCGTGTTCTCGATGACCCTCGGCGACCTCATCGTGCTGATCGCACTGATCTTCTTGTTCGTCGAAGTGGTGAAGTCGACGCGCACGACAAATGCCTCGATCATGGACCATCTTTTGTCGACCTTCGTCTTTGTGGCCTATCTGGTCGAGTTCCTGCTGGTGAAGGGCGCCGCCCATTCCGTTTTCTTCACACTGATGGTCATAGCGCTGATCGACGTGCTGGCCGGCTTTTCGGTGTCGATGCGGTCGGCCACCCGCGACATCAATATGAGTTAAGGATCCCGACTCAGCCCGGGTCAGCGGAGAAGCCAGCCGCCTCGACACCGGCGATGGCTGCCGTTTCATCATTGTCGGACGTGTCGCCGGAAATACCGATGGCGCCGATGATCGTGCCGGCGTTGTCACGGATCAGCACGCCGCCGACGACCGGCAGGACGCGCCCGCCCGACACGTCGGAGACGCCGGCGATCAGATGCGGGCGCTCCTTGGCGAAAGCTTCCACCCGGCGCGAGCCCATTCCGATAGCGAGCGCGCCATAGGCCTTGCCGGCCGACATTTGCGGACGCAGGAACGAGGCGCCGTCCTGACGCTGGAACGCGACCAGATGGGCGCCGGCGTCGAGCACCGAGACGCCAAGCGGCCTGAGCTTGAGCTCGGCACCCTTGGCAAAGGCGGCGGCGATGATTTCAAGGGCTTTGTCGAGCGTCAGTGCGGTCATGGCCGTCTCCTAAACGCGCCAGTTATCAACCGGCAGAACAGACTCCGAGTGAACTGTTTCGCGTGCGAAAGGAAGCATGCATTCTGGAAGCGCCGGCCTATTTCTTCTTGGCGCGAGGCTTCTTCACCGGGGCCGGAGGCGCATTGGCCAGGTCTTCCGCTTCCTTGGCGAGGCGCAGCGCCCGCAGCTTGTTGGTCTTGGCTTGGCGAGCGTCGCTCTCGGCGACATATTCCGCCATCGCCTTCTGGCGAACCGTGGCTGCCTCTTCCTGTTTCTTGAAACGCAAATCGGCCCGCGCACGGGCAGTGTCCTTAGAGTTCTCGACCAAGAGCGTTATCCAATCCGTAAATTATCTTCAGTCCCTTGATAGCAGAGCCAGCCCGCAATTGGGAAAATAAGTTGGTCATGGCGCCGGATCGCAGCCAACTCGCTCCGCCTTGCGGGCGACTACCGCATCGTATCCGGCCTGCAAAGTCGCGCGGACGGTGGGTCCAGATGGGGCGGGAGACGCACCCAGATGCTCGTGGCGCAACTCGTTCATGAACTTATCCCACATCGGCGGGCCGCCTTTTTCCAGAAGCTCGGCACGGATAGAGAGCTCTTCGCTGACCGGCAGCCAGACGCGGCCCCAGGCGCCGAGATGCGCCAGGATCGGCACCAGCGTAATCGCCATTTCGGTCAGGCTGTAGATCGCCTTTTGTTTGTGGGAGGGATCGTCCGCCTTGGTCAGCATGCCGAGCTCCATCAGCCGCTTCAGCCGGTCGGCGAGGATGTTGGAGGCGATGCCCTCCATCGAGCCGTTGAGCAGTTCGCGAAAGTGGCGTCTGCCGCCGAAGATGATGTCGCGAAGGATGATCAGGCTCCACCGGTCACCGAACACTTCGAGCGACAGGTTGATGGGGCATCCGGACCGACGATCGATGTTCATGCGAATCTCCAAAAACCGGTTGCATTATCGTATCGGTTTTAATATCGTGCAACTGATTGCAAAATGCAATCGGATTGGAAGCCCAAGGAGGAAAGCCATGAAAAACGCCGAACACCCCGAAATCGCATCCCAGACGTTCGGCGATCCGGCCCATCCGGCGGTGTTGTTGATCATGGGCGCGATGGCTTCCATGCTTTGGTGGCCCGAAGCGTTTTGCCGGAAGCTGGCCGGCGAGGGTCGCTTCGTGATCCGCTATGACAATCGCGATACCGGCCGTTCGACCAAATACGCGCCGGGCGAGCCGCCTTATACATTCGACGACATGGTGGACGATGCCGTCCGCGTCCTTGACGACCAGGGAATCCGAAAGGCGCACGTGGTCGGCATGTCGATGGGCGGCATGATCGCGCAGCTCGTTGCGTTGAAATACCCGTCGCGTGTCACTTCGCTGACGGTGATCAGCAGCTCGCCCTTGGGCATCGATACGTCGCATTTTTCGTGGAACAGGACTACGACCGGTCCGGCGGCTTTCTCAGCGCGACCAATCACTTCATGCTCAAGGGCGGCGAAGATCGGAGCGGCGAGGACTGGACGGGGCGGCTGCACGAGATGAAGATTCCGCTCCTCGTTGTCCACGGCACCGACGATCCGATCTTTCCAGCCGAGCATGGCGCCGCTCTTGCCGACGCGGTCGCCGGTGCAAGACTGGTCCGGATCGAGGGCGGCGGCCACGAGCTGCATCCCGACGATTGGGCCGCGATCATCGATGCGATCGTCGCCCACAGCCGGGCCACGTAGCAGCGGGCCGAACCTTGACACCGGATGCCCGCGAGACGAAGCACCAAAGATAGGAGCAAAAATGTCCCTGACGATGCATCTTCATCCGCTGGCCTCCTTCTGCTGGAAACCGCTGATCGCGCTCTATGAGAACGGCACGCCATTCACATCGGTCGTTGTCGATCTCGGCAATGAACAGTCGCGCGCGGCGTTTCTGAAATTGTGGCCGCTCGGCAAGATGCCGGTGCTGCGCGATGAAGCGCTGGACCGGACCGTGCCGGAATCGACGATCGTCATCGAATATCTCAACGCGTATTATCCTGGGCCGGTCGAACTGATCCCCGCCGATCTCGATCTCGCTCGCCAGACCCGGCTTGCCGACCGCTTCTATGACTTCTATGTCCAGGAACCGATGCAGAAGATCGTTGGTGACCGGCTGCGGCCGGAGGGCAAGACCGATCCGTTCGGCGTCGAGCAGGCCCGCGCCCAGCTGCGCAGCTCCTACGCCATCATTGAACAGGACATGCAGTCGACGACATGGGCGGTGGGTGCGAGCTTCACCATGGCCGACTGCGCTGCCGCCCCCGCGCTGTTCTACGCCAACAAGGTCGAGCCGTTCGGAGACGAATATCCTGCGGTCAGGCGCTATCACGACCGGTTGCTGCAACGCCCCTCGGTTGCCCGTGTGATCGAGGAAGCGCAGCCGTATTTCAAGCTCTTCCCCTACAACAATGGCTAGAGTGGTTCATCGTTCACGGAAACGCCGAACCGCTCTATCTCTTTGTTTTTGCGCAATTCCGGACGGAAAACCGCTTCACACTTTTCCTGGAATTGCTTGTCTTATGACTTTCGCTGCCGAATGGGTCAGAAAGGAACGCTGAGAGAGGGTAGCCGCCCTCCCTCAGC
>NZ_JAMYSY010000070.1:0-23591 GCF_040322175.1 Mesorhizobium sp. M0185
CGCTGACATGCCAATCAAACAGCTGAAAGACGTCTATTTGGATTGCGAGCGGGGAGGCCGCCGGTGCGCTGGGGACGGAAGACGTGATGACTGTTCGATGCGCGAGTTCCGACCAGGCGCGCGATAGCAGTTTGCGCATAATCAACGATGCATGGCCTTCTGCACCGTGCGACGCGGCCCTGCGATCGACCACTTCGAACCATGTTTGCGGTAAAAGGCCATTGCCCCGTCGTTTCCCTCGAGCACTTCGAGTGCGATGCTCGGGATGCCGGAATGGGCGGCAAAGACAGCGTGCAATATATTAGCGGCTAGCCCCGGTGCCGTACTCGCCAGCAGCTCCGGCCGGTCGGCGCGAGCGCCGGACGCCTTCTCGCGATAGACGCCGGCGATGTAGTACCCGGCATCCCTCGCCCCAGCGATGATCGATTCCTGGCGATCAAGATCCTGCCCTTGCGTACTGACCCGCAGATAAACACGAGCAACGGGCATATCCCCCTCCCGCTCGGCTCATTTAGATATACTTCAATGCGCTCTGGCTCAGAATTCGGCAAGCGGATAGCCCCATAGGCTGGGTCAGAAATACGCTGCAGCAGCCGCCATGATGCGGTGGTCGCGAAACTGCCCATTGTGGCCCCTGAACATTAAGCGGGCACCGATATACGATAGAAAAATCAAAGCATGAACACCGGCCCGCTTTCGGACTCGCGGGCTTGTCCCAAGCGAGTCGAAGGGCGCGGTAAGGTGGAGCCCCGCCATTTGGCCCGTATAAATGGATGACATGTTCTGCCACTCGCCTTCGACTTGGATTCGCTTAGGTAGCCCCTCTGTCCAATCTGTTCAGGCTTTCGCCCAGTACGACAAGCGCGATGCCGAGCAACGCGATATCCTTGATTAGGAACTGGCCGAGGGGACCGAGCGCTGGAAAGCCCAGCGCAGGCTCCCAGATCGGCAGGACAATCATGATCGAACAGGTGACCAGGAAAATTAGCGCGGCCAAGGCCCCGCCGGTCACACCGGCGCGCGCCGACCAGGGGTAGGCAATCAGCAGAAGCGCGGTCGCGATCTCAACGACGCCAAGCACATAAGAGGCACCGGCCTCACCAAAGACTGGATACATCCAGGCGAGCCAAGGCGTGCCGCCGATCAGCGGTCTCAACGCCTCGATCTCGACCGTCGTGAACTTCATCCCGCCGATCATGAGAAGCGGCAGTATGACCCCGGTCAGGGCGACGATCCGTCCGGCTTTCCTGATCGCGGCGATCTTTCGCGCCCACGGCCGGGGAGTTGTCTCGTCTGGACCTTCAGGCTCTGATGTTTTGAGAACCGCCATGAGTATCCTCCTCCTGTTCGATGACACCGTGTCGTGCTTGGGGCTCAAGGTTCAATCGGTGTCGTAGATTTCGCTGGCTACTGTCCAGCCTCAGACTGTGCTCGCACGTTTTGCAGCAAGACCACCGCAAGGATGGCTGCAGCCAGCGCCACCAACGCGCAGATGCCGGCAGTCATCTGGAACGCCTGAGTGAACACCTCCCGCGCTTTGCCGAGCAGATCGGAACCGAGCGCCTCCGGCAAGGCGAGCCCAGCTGCCACGGCGCCTCCCAGCGTGTCCTTGGCAACACTGATTTCTTGCTCGGATACCCCGTCCGCAACCATCCCGGTCATGCCGCTGCGATAGATGGCGGTGACGATGCTGCCAAGGATCGCGATGCCGAGCGCGCCACCCAATTCGCTGCTGGTTTCCGCGATGCCGGAGGCCGCACCGGCTTGCTCGGGTTCAACGGTCCCCACGATGAGGTCGGTGGCCAACGTGAACACCGGCGCAAGACCTAGGGAGAAGACGCTATAGCCTATGACGACGATCGCGAGATCGGCCTGACCACCACTGCGGGTGAGAATGAGAAATCCGGCTGCCGCAAGCGCAAGGCCGGCCGCCATCACATAGCCCGGGCGAGCCCTGCCAACCGCGATTGGCGTCAGCGTCGAACCGGCGATGAAAGCAACGGCGGAAGGCACGGTCCACAGGCCCGCTACAAACGGTCCCATCCCCAGCACCAGTTGCAGGTATTGCGCGATGAAGAGAAACGAGCCAAACGCGACGAAGAAGCCGAGAACGTTGACCGCCAATGAAGCGCTGAAGGCGCGAGCGAAAGAGCCGCAGATCGATCAGGGGTTTGTCAGCCGCGGTTGGCGCACGGCGAAAACCGCGCCGACAGTCACACCGAAGAGAATGGCGGACGCCGCCTCCGGGCGGAGGCCGTGTTCGGCGATATCCTTGATGCCGTATATCACCGAAAGCACGGCGACAAGCGATAGCGCAGCGCTCAAGATGTCGAGCCGACCCGCTTCAGGATCGCGATACTCGGGCAGGACCATCGGACCAAGCACCAGCAGCGCAACCATGACCGGTACCGCCACGAGGAACACGGAGCCCCACCAAAAATAGCTCAGCAGGATGCCCCCGACCAACGGACCGATGGCAGAGCCCGCAGAGAAGCTGGCGATCCAGACGCCGATCGCAACCGTACGCTCCCTCGGGTCGAGAAACATGTTGCGGATCAACGAAAGGGTGGACGGTGCAAGCGTCGCCGCGGCAATCCCGAGCAGCGCACGCGAAACGATCAACATTCCGGCACTTGTGGAGAACCCTGCGAAGACCGAAGCTATTGCAAATGCCACCGCGCCGATCAAAAGCAGTCTGCGGCGGCCGATGCGGTCGCCCAACGTGCCCATCGTGATCAGGCATCCGGCAAGCAGAAAGCCGTAAATGTCTAGGATCCAGAGAAGTTGCGAACTCGACGGCTTCAAGTCGGCGCTCAAACGCGGCACAGCCAAGTTCAAAACCGTCAGGTCCATGGAATAGAGCAGGCACGGCAGCGCGATAACTGCGAGCCCGAATCATTCGCGGCGTGTCGCTCTGGGCGCGGTTATGTCGCTCGTGACGGCCTCACCGAGCTCGAGAGCACACGCTACGGCACCGCCAGTCGCACCACCTGGGTCGGAAATTGTACCGATCTTGTTCTCTGACGGCATTCCTTGATCTCCTTGTCCGCCAAGCGGCTGGTCAATTGCCACCGCTGTTTCGATCGCTGGATTACTCCGATGCGCTGCTCAGTCCGACTTGTATGCGTACGAGTGGTGTTCGTGAGCGATGATCCAGCGGTCACCCTCTTTCCGCAATCCGACGGTAAGGCGAAGGCGGGTTGCCGGATCCTTTTCAAGCTCGTCCTTCGTACCGCACCGCAGCGATGCGGTTGCAAAAGCAACCCGGTCGCCCGCCGTGACATCCAGCCGCTCGATCGCGAAAACGCCGCCGTATTTGAAGTGGTCGAAGAACGGACCCCAGCTATCCCGGTAAGCCTCAATTCCACGAAGTTCGTTCGGGGGTGGGACATCGAACATCACGAGGTCCGTCGCGTGATCCGCCATGATCGTCTCCAGGTCTTGCTGCTGCACGGCGTTCGCCCAGCGCTCGATAAGCGCCTGGATGTGTGCCTCAGCGTCACGCTCCTTGTTCACCATTAGAACTCTCCTCCTCCTCGATATTCTTCCGTCAAGCTGGTTCTTATCGAGGACGATCGGGAGGCTTCAATCCGACATTGGGTGATCATACTTGGCTCCGTCCAGCCAATCCGGCTGCTGCGACGCGTGTTCTTGAGTGTCAGCTTAGGGAGAGACGTTCAACTTTCCGTGGGTCGCGAGAGGGTCAAAGTCACTGGTTTCGGTCAACGTCTGCTTACGAGCCGCCAAATCGGCCCAGCAAGGTCCGGTTTGGTCAACTTGAGCCGGTAGCGGTCACTCGAAGGTTCGCTTCACTGAGAGCCGACACTCCACAGCTTTTGATGTTTGGCGCGCCGCTCGGGGATGTCCATCTCCGGATGTGACTGGAATTCGGCTCCTGTCGTCGGCGCGCATGACAGGTCAAAGCCGCTGCTCGTGTCAGGATGTCTGTGATGAACCTAGGATGGAGGACGTCATGGACATCTACAGTCTCGTTGCCGCGAACCTTCAAACTTCGGCTCGTCGGTCGCCGATGAACGCCGAAGCCGAAAACCGCTACTATTCGAAGCAGCTCGCCGTGCCCCGCTTTGGCCCGGGGCTGCTTCGGTCGATCGCCATGACGGCCAGCGTAGTCCTGGTGATCGGCATCGTCCTGATTTGGCCATGCATGCAGCGCATCGTCGGGTCGTTCGTCGGCTCCGCCGACGGCGCCGGGCAATTCTACAGCCGCGCGGTCAGCGAGGCCCGTGATCTGACCACGAAACTCTCGATACCAGAGACGAGGACCTGGACGGCCCGGTAGGCTTCGATAATCGCGCCCAACGCAAGCGCGAGTTCGCAGCCGACATGGGCCTGCAGGCCCACGTGCTTCGCATAGCAGCCGAAGGTGCCGTCTCGGCTTACGAGGACATCACAGGCGAAACCTGGAAGCCCTACGCTCGCCCGGTCGAGCAGCCTGCAAACTCGGTCGACCAAAAGGCCGCAACTGTCCAAATGGCAGCCTTCGAATAGGACGATCGCGGGGCTTTGCCCCGCCTTCCTTCAGCGTCCGCAACGCCATTGCGACCTGGTTCTGAAAAAGAAAAAAGGGCCGACGGAAAACCGCGGCCCATAACGTGTGAAGGTCATGGACCTCCAGAGGGGAACAGCTGCTGCGGCGGACCTGGGAGGAAGCCGCCATGTGCATCAACTGAAGTCTGTATGCACGAATCACGCTGCACTTAATTTTTGTGCAGTGCAGCTATGCGTCGCGGCTCGTTTGACCGCAATCGTCGCGCTGGCGGTTTTCGCTTTGATAGGCCGTTCAAGCCAACCCTACCCGGTGATCAACGGCAACTTATGTAGCCACCGATCCGTGGTGACTTGATCCAGCACGAAGGCCGCAACGTTTTCGCGCGAAATGGAGCCTCCGCGGAACTGGTTCAAGTTCGTGAGCGTCTGGATCGTGGTGCGTGCAGGCTTGTTGTTGAGAACTGAAGGACGGACAATAGTCCAATCCAGATCGCTGCCCTTGATGATTGCCTCCTGACGATTCTTGTCGGCGTAAACCTTGCGCGGGAGCAGAGGGAAGATCAGCTTGTCGAAGAGGAAACCGCCGTGCCCTGCGCTGTCCCCAGCGCCCATACCGGTGATGGCGACGAGACGCGAGACGTGTTCCGCTTTCATGCCGCTGACAAGCGCTCGGGTCGCGGTCGAAAGAAGGGTGACTTCGCGAAATGGGCTTGCGGGTGTGCCGAGTGCGCTAATCACGGCATCGCGACCCTTGACGGCCTGGCGCAACACCTTCTCGTCACGGGCGTCTCCAACGACAATCTTCACTCCCTCATGTTTGCGGCCTTTTCCGGCGAGCGCACCAGGAGGGTGACATCGTAGCCGCGGCTTACGGCCTGGCTGACGATATGGCGGCCGGTCGGCCCGGTGGCACCGAGCACCAGGATATTCGGTACGGCGGCGAAACGTGTTTCAGGGACAACGGGTGTGGTCATGATTTTGGTCCTCTTGAAAGCCTGGCGCCTCTCAGGAGGCCGCCCTGTTGGTTTGGATGCTGGTGATAATCAGAGGCGGCCCTCTGCGAGCAGTTCGCGGGTCCGCTTCAGCGTCGACAGCAGGGCCGACTTGTAGCCCTTGTCGCTGTCGAACTGCGTCTGCTCGGCCTGTTCCTCTGGGCCATCAGCCTCCTTGCCGCGCAGGCCGAGGTAGCAGTAGAACTTCAGCTGCAGTGCGCCGGCTTCGTCCTCGAAAAGCTCATTGATAATGGCGCCTTCGCGTGGGCCGGTCGCCTGGAAGAAGGTGACCTTGCTCTGCGGCTCGAGGGTGATGATCTCCCTGATGTCAGAGCCGGCGATGGTGGCTTCGCGCACGAAGTGGGTATCACTTTCCTCCACGACATCGCAGCGGGTGCAGAGACCCGGCGGGAGGAACAGGCGCGCGTCGCGCGCCTTCAGTTCCAAACCGTTCCATACTTGCTCCCGGGTGAGCTTTGTTTCGCCTTCCGGATTCACCGGGACGGTTGCGGTCGAATAGATCATGTTGATGGTCCTTTGTTGTTTGAAATTGTGGCTGATTGCCTCAGGCAGAGGCGGCGGTTTCCGAGGCAAAGTCGCGGTAGGAGCGGAGCGGACGTCCAAGAAGCGTCGTCAGGCGCTCGACATCACTGCCCTCGGGCAGCATGCCATCGGTCAAAAATCGCTCGCCCATCATGCGCATGTCGTAGGCCATCCATGGCGGCATGAACTGCTTGAGGTTCTGCTCGAAGGCAGCCGTATCGCCGCCGCCATAGTTGATCTGGCGAGCGAGCACGTCCGACCAGATCGCGGCGATATCCGCTCCGGTAAGGGTATCGGGACCGACCAGGTTGATGCGAGTGATCGGGAGCGGCTGTGCGGCCTGTTCGCGGCGCAGCAGCTCAAGGGCAGCAACCTCCGCGATATCGCGAACGTCGATCATGGCAAGCCCCTTGTCGCCGACGGGCATCGGGTAAACGCCGTAGCCAGCGATGACGTCCTTGATCGTCAGATCGTTCTGGATGAAGTAGGCCGGGCGCAGGATGGTAGCGTGAAAGCCCATCTGCTCGATCATCCGCTCGACGCCGAACTTGCCGGCGAAGTGCGGCACGTTCACGTAGACGTCCGGGTGAATGACTGACAGGTAGACGATCCGTTCGACGCCAGCCGAGCGGGCGACGTTGAGGGCGATCAAAGCCTGGGTGAACTCGTCTGGTGCGACAGCGTTCAGCAGGAAGAGCGTCGAGACACCGTCGAAGGCGGTACGTAGGGAGTCGACGTCCAGGAAGTCACCTTTGACGACGGCAACACCTGCCGGAAAATTGGCCTTGGAGGGGTCGCGGACGAGAGCGCGGACATCAGCGCCGCGGTCGACGAGGTGATGGATGACTTGGCCGCCGATATTGCCGGTGGCGCCGGTAACGAGAATGGTCATTGGATTTTCTCCGGGTTGGTATTGCTTGACACCCGGAATATGGCTGGTTCATTCTTAAACCAATAGGCTGTTAATTTGGACAGTTCGTCTCACAGGTGGAACGATTATGGATCTCGTCGCCCTTGCCGATTTCAACGTTGTCGCGCGTCACGGTGGCTTCGGCAAAGCGTCGCGGGCGTCCGGCCGTCCCAAAGCGACCTTGTCCCGACGGGTTACGGAACTGGAGGCTGCCCTTCGACTTCGGCTCTTTGAACGTGGCGCGCGCAACCTCAAACTCACTGAGGAAGGACGCGCCCTTCATGAGCGGACAGCCTCTCTGCTGACGGAGCTCGACGAAACGGCGGCCACCATCGCGGCGGGCGGGGACAAGCCGCGCGGCAGGTTACGGATCAGCGCGCCGCTGCTGTTTTCGCAGACAGCCATGGGCAGGATCGCGGCGGGCTTTGCATTGAAATATCCCGACGTGCGGTTGGAAGTCACGACAGAGGACCGAGCCGTGGACATGATCGAGGAAGGTTATGATCTGGTCATCCGGGTCAATCCAGACCCAGACGAAAGTCTTGTCGGCCGAGCCTTTCTGCATGATCGCCTGGTCGTCGTGGCAAGCCCCGATCTGCTCCGGCCGGCCGCAGATCTCTCGGTGCCAGGTGTCGTGCGTGGGGCCAGCGATCGGCAGACCTGGAACGTCGTGACTTCAGAAGGATCCGCGACGATCGGGATCGAGCCCATTCTCGCACTGTCGTCCCTCATCATGGTTCGGGATGCCGTGCGAACCGGCGTAGGCGCTGCTCGTATGCCGATTTCGCTGGTGAGTCACGACCTGGCCGACGGCACTTTGCTGCACTGGGGTGATATCGAAGGTTCCGAGATCGCGCTGTGGGCGCTTTACCCGTCGCGGCGTCTGTTGAGCGCGCGCGTTTCTGCCTTCCTGGATTTTCTGAAGCAGGCTTTTCCCAACGGAACGCCCGATGAACTGGCGACCTACATCGGCAAGTGAGGGGCCAAAGCAGCCTGCTCCACATTTTGCAATCGGGCCGGCGTTACCCAGCGGTGTTTACCCGCGAATAGGCGCCGGGCGGCATTCCCACATGCCGACTGAACGCGACGCTGAAGGCGCTTGCCGAGCCATACCGACGCGTTGCGCAATCTCCGCCGTGGCAACATCCTTGCGAAGGAATTCCTTCGCCAGCGCCATGCGCCGCCGATCGCGTATTCCATCGGGGCCACGCCAACCTCCCTCCGGAAACGATCGAAGAAGGTCGAACGGGACATGGCAGCATCCCGCGCGAGTGTTTCCACCGTCATGCTGCGACCTGGATCCGCGTGAATCCGGCGCAAGGTCGGTGCCAGCAGCGGATCGCCCATACCGCGCAGGAGACCGGGTGGGGCCGCGGCGCTTGCCGTTGAACGCAAAGCTTCGATCAACAGCACCTCCAACAACCGGTGAAGCACCATCTCACGGGCGGTCCGGTCGGCTCTCGTTTCGTCGTTTATCATCCCGACCAGCATCATCAGCCGCTCTTCGCCCTGGACGTGGATAACCTCTGGTAGCAACGAGACGAGAAGAGTCTTGTCATCCGAGCCAAAGGCACAATGGCCAACCATCGCCTTGATTTCGGCGGTCGCTTCTGGGTCACCGAGCCGGAAGACACCCGGGCTGGTCTCAAGACGTTGGGCAAGGGCTCCGCGAGGCGGCGGTTCCAGGCTGCTCATCGTGAACGAGAAGATTTCCGGAACCAGCACGAAGTCGCCGGCCATCAGCAACATCGGAGCAGCTGCCCCATGTCGAACTCGTCGCGGACGATTCCGGACATCTCCTCCCGGCGGAACGCGAAGCCGTAGTCGAACAGGAAGTCGTCGCCCGTAGGCAGACACGTAGGGCATCGTCCACCCGCGCTGTGCCTTAGTCGCCACCAGCTTCTCCAGCGGCGCCCGCGACATCGCGATGAGCGTCACGTCGCGGTCGTTCACGTGCGTGACCATGCCGCCCAGCCCATCGCCGACCGAGGTGCAGCCCGGGCACGCCATCTTCCAGTCCTCCCCGAACATCAGGTGATAGATGAGGAGCTGCGCGCGGCCATCGAACAGCTCCGGCAAGGACTTCGGCCCGTCGTCGGTGGCGAAAGCGTAGTGCTCGGAACCCAGGGCAACTCACGCCGCTGCTTGGTGACGCGCCGTTCGTGCGCCGCCAGCTCCCGCTCGGCCGCCAGCAGCTCCTTGCGGGCGGCCTGCCACTCCTGCTCAGTCGCGACCTCCATCCGACCTCCCTATGTTCGACCTCGTCCTTGTTGAAACCGCGCGGCAGCGGAAAACTCATCGGCACCTCGAAGTCGACGACCTCCGCGACCCGTCCGTCCTCGAGGGCCTCGAGGCGCAGGACGGACAGGGCGAGCGGATGGTAGCCCGGCTCACCCGACGAGCACAAGAGCAGCATCGTCTGGTTGGTCCCGAAGCGGTCGTTCCATCGAGCCGATTGCTACCCGCGGGACGCGCCATTTCCTGACTTTGCCGTTTACGCCGCAAGGTCGCGGCTCGAAATCAAACCGGACGGTCATCCAATCCTGTCCTGGGCTCCAGCGGGAGGTTTTGCATCGGGATCGTCATGCAGACGTATTGCCACGATCATTGCGCTCGTGAACCCGCCCCGCGTCTTCCGGCGATCTGATCGCCTGTCGCGAGCGGCTCAGGTGCTTTTGAGCGTGCCGTTCATCCCTTCCGGATAGAAGCCGCCCTTGCTCACTCCGTCCTTGTCGTTGAGATAGACGATCCGGAGCACCTCCTGCGGTTTTCTGGTGAAGGCGATTGCGTCCGGCGTTGAAGGAATGATGTTGGCTTTTCCGTCCACCTGGATCCCCTCGTCCTTATCGTCCGATCCGTCGATTTTGTCTCGGGCATCGGAGACAGCGTTGGCGGCCTTCCAGGCTTCCTCTCCCTTCCGGTATAGCGTCGATCGCGCCATTCCCATGTGATAGGCTTCGACCGCAAGAATGCCTGCAGCGGCGGCGAGAAAATCCTTGTTCTTTAGAACTGTCGCCGC
The DNA here is from genome assembly GCF_040322175.1 of Mesorhizobium sp. M0185. NCBI lineage: Bacteria > Pseudomonadati > Pseudomonadota > Alphaproteobacteria > Hyphomicrobiales > Phyllobacteriaceae > Mesorhizobium > Mesorhizobium sp. M0185. Next base: position 9,974 of record NZ_JAMYSY010000070.1, read on the forward strand.
ACCCGCATAGGCGGTGACGCCGACATCCTCGAACAACATCCCGCCGAGAACGAAGTTCGTCTCATTGCCGAAGGGGTCGAAGTCCGCACCGAGACCAGCCGCTTCCGCGACGGCTTTGAACCCTGCGTCGAAATCGATGGCCGGCCTGTCGACGACGTTCTTTCCAAGCGTCTTGCGGTAAAATCGGACGTGCGCGAGTTCCTTTTCCGCAACTTCCTGCATGAATTCGCCGATGGCCGGCGTCTCGAACGAGACTTGCTTTCCGCCAACGACGTCGCCGGATTTCGAGCCGGCATCGGCTGCGTCGATGCCTTTTCCGGTGGTGCCGCGGAGATAGTATTCAGCCTCCATATATTCGAGGTTGAGCGCAAAGCGGAAAATGTCTTCGTCCTGCACGTCCTCCTGGGCATAGGCGCGAGAAACCGGCGTCAGGCCCGTGGTGGTGGCGAGGGTTGCTCCCAAGCCGAACTGCAACGCGCGACGGCGCGAAATATGAATTGAAGGCGTGACACGGATCCTGACTTCCTCCCAATAGCCCGCCGGTATCACCTGTTGGCACCTGATCGCGGGCCAGCCTTTCTAACCCCGTAAAACTCGATAAATGTTCCTTCGGTTGTCGCGCATTTTCGCCAAATGTTGTGCTTCGAATCCGAGCCATGACCTTGAGCTGATTATGGGCGACTGATGTCTCTCGTCTTGTCGAGAAGCTAGAGATCACAACTGCATCGATGTAGCCTTTTATGACCAGTCATATCTACGTCATAGGCGTCATTTGCGCTGGCCGGTGCTTCGGCGCCAATACACAAGCGAACGCCGATTGGCTTATTCGATCGAAGCCAGGGGCGCTACGGCCGGTCCGTTCAAAGCCGTGCCATCGACGGCAAAATGCGAGCCGTGGCAGGGGCAGTCCCAGCAGCGTTCCAGCGAGTTCCAATGGACATGGCAACCGATATGGGTGCATGCGGCCGATCGCTTGTAGAGCGTGCCGTCCTCATCGCGAAAGGCAGCGACTTTGGTAAGCCCCTGGCGGACGATAGCCCCCTGTCCGGGCCGCAGCTTATCGGCGGCATCAATTTCACCAGGCGCGACATACTCGGCAAAACTCCTGATCGCTGTCGCATTCTCCGCCAAATAATCGCCGATCGCGCGTGCCGTCTTGCGAGAGGGTTCGTAAAGTTCCCGCCAGGGGCTTTCCCCTTTCAGGATCAGGTCGGAAATCAATTGGCCGGCCACAACCCCATGGGTGATGCCCTGACCGGAATCGCCGGTAGCAACGAAGACGTGCCCGTTGCCGGGATTACGGCCGATGAATCCGGCGTAATCGACGGTCTCCATTACCTGCCCGGACCATCGATTGGCTTCCGCGCCGATATCGGGCACCAACCCTTTGGTCCAGGCCGCCAGGCTAGCGAAGCGGTCGTCGGCGTCGTCGGCCTGCCCTGTCTTGTGATCCTCACCACCGACGATCAGAAAGTCGGTCTTGCCTTCGCCAGGCTGCAGACGGACGTAGTGATAGGGGTCCAGCGTGTCCCAATAGAGTGCATCCGGCAAAATGTCGCGCGCGATCTCGAATGCCATCGCGTAGGTCCGATACGGCGCCTGCTTGGTGTGGAGCGCCACCCGATCGTTGATCGGCGAGTTGGTGGCGACAACGGCCGATTTGGCAGACACGGCAAAGCCTGAGACCGTGGTTACGCGCACGCCGCCGTCAGTCTCCTCGAGTTTGTCGACGATGGTATCCGCATAAAGCGCGCCGCCGCGCGCGCGGATGCCGGCAGCCAGCCCGCGGAGATATTTGAGCGGGTGGAATGTCGCCTGATTGGAATAACGAAGGACGGGCGCGTCCGAAAACCCAGCAAGCGGCACGCCCACGATTTTCTCGACGTCGACTCCGATCTTCAGAGCGGCGTCCAGTTCGCGCTCGATGACGGATTCCTTTCTGCCTGACGCCGGAAACAGAAAGCCGTCGAGGCGGCGGAAATCACACGCAATACCCTCCGCCTCTTGGATTGCTTGGATACGGGCGATAACGGCCGACTGGCTTCGGTAGTAAATCCGCGCCAGTTCCTCGCCGCGCAATTTGATCAGTTCCGAAAAATAATCGTCGCAGATCGATGACAGATGCGCGGTGGTGCGTGCCGTCATGCCGCTTCCGATCCGGCCGCGATCAAGCACTGCCACCTTTTGCCCGGCGACGGCCAGTTCGTAGGCGACCGACAGTTCCGGCAATGCCAGATCCGACGACCACGACATCGACCTGTTCACTCCGCTCGAGCGGAACCGCCTCAGGCGCGACTTCGGTTGCCGCCCAAAGCGATACAGTCCTTTCATCGCTGACATTCATGGCGGAACTCTCCAGGGCATCGATCAGGAAATGGACGCGAGGGGCTAAAAGTTCCCGCTGCGTTTGTCCGCCGATCTAATGCGCTAAGCTCCACGGACTGCGCAGGTGGGAAGCACCCCCTTCGCGCGGGTTTCCAGGCCAGCTGTTTCCATCGCCAGTTCGAAGCGTTAGCCGCATTCGCGGACAATTGCCGTGGTCCGCCAACAGCGAGAACGCTGGCCACATCTGACAAGGCGCAACCAGTACGTGACCGTGTAGTGTCTGGACGATCTTGAAGGCATCCCCATGCAGTGTTCTATGAGTAGACACCTCGAAGTTCCAGGATACGATGCTATGCGACTTAAATGGCCGCGCCCGATTGTCGCCGTTTGGGGCGCGCCTGACCGTCCCGGCCTTCAGGACCACGTTGCCTCGGCCGATACCCACTGATGGAATGCGGCGATACGAGGGTCGGTCCAGCAATCTCTTCTGCAACACAAGTAATAGCCTCCGTGTCGTCAGAGATCTGCATATCCTTGAACGGCAGGACCAGTTCTCCCTTGGTGATCTCTTCGTGGAGCACAGAGAAGGTCTCCGATCGCGACGCCCTGGCCCATGGCCGCGGCACGATAGGCCATATCGGCACTGGGAAAGACCTCACCCGAGTTCACGTCAAGAAGGTTCGGCACAAATCGCCCAGCCCAAACTTTCCAATCGTGCCGATCAGACGTTTCATGCAGCAGGTTATGGTGAACCAGGTCGGCAGGAGAGGTTAGTGGCACCCCTCTCTCCAGCAGCTTTGGAGAGCAAACTGGGGTGCCGAACGATTGCAACACTAGCACCGCGTCGATATCTTTCGGCCCATTTGGATTACCGCAGTCAAAGGCGAGATCGAACTCACCTCCGAAGAAAATTTCCCAATCATAAGGAGCGGTCGTTAGCAATGGCCTGCAATCGGTGTCCGGGTAACATCACGTCGAACTCGACATCAAAGACCAGTTGGAGGTCGCATATCAGCCGATCGAGCGTGTGTATTTTCCAGAGATGGGCATTGCATCGGTGGTCGCCACCATGACCGGTGGGCGGCAAAGCGAAGTCGGCATCGTCGGCCACGATGGCATGACAGGGGTTGCCGTTATCCTCGGCCAAGACAGATCTCCCAATGAAACCTATATCCAGGTCGCCGGCAATGGCTGGATTCTGCCCGTTGAAGACCTTCGCGCTGCGATTGCAGCAAGCCAGTCCCTTCGCGAGTCGCTGCTTCGCTATGCCCACGCGTTCCTCGTGCACTCGTCCCGGACCGCGCTGGTCAACGGCCATTCCAAAATCGAGGAGCGGTTGGCCCGCTGGCTGCTGATGGTCCAAGACCGCGCCGAAGGAAACAAGATCTACCTGACGCATAAATTTCTGGCGACCATGCTTGGTGCCCGGCGCCCCGGCGTTACCACCGCCCTCCAAATGCTTGAACATCGGGGGCTGGTTCACGCCAAACGCGGCGAGATCGCAATCGTCGATCGCGTTGGAATGATAAAACTCACACACGGTGCTTACGGCGAGGAGGAGCAAAGTCACTTCGGCCTAGCCTCCGCCTAACTGTTCGGAATCGGACAAACCCTTGCAGGCTGCCGAATTGGTGCTGAAGCGCCGCGTCGCCGAGGCCGGGCTCGACCCGCAAGCCTTCTCCGCCCACGGCCTGCGCTCCGGCTATCTTACCGAAACCGCCCTTCGCCAAAAAGACGTACAACCGCTCTGGAGCCCGGTCGGGTGGGGCTCGGTTGCCTGATGCACGACCATTTTTTTGCAGCCGCCCACAGTTAAGAGCGCACAACCAGCGGCACGAGGCCCTCATGTCGCTCGTCGAGATAGCAGACGATGCGGTCGCCGACGCGCTGAAAAGTGAGGTCGACCTTCACGTCACCGACCGCTAAGTGCCGGAGGACGATGTTGTCGATGCCTATCGGCAGCCGAGGGCGTTCGACATTGATCTCGCCCTTCCAACCATCGATCCGAATCCCCAGACAGGCTTGCAGCATCATGAAGGCGGATCCGGCGGACCATGCCTGTGGCAGACAAGCCACGGGATAGGCCACTGGCGCATCACCGATCGCACGCGTAAACCCGCAGAATAGCTCCGGGAGCCGCATGTTGAAACGGACCGCCGCCTCGAACATGCTGCTCATAAGCTTCACGACACTGGTGCGCTCCTGGTAGCGGGCGAGCCCAGCGGCACAGATTGCCGTATCGTGCGGCCAGATCGAGCCGTTGTGATAGGACATCGGATTGAATGGAAGCTCGTCGTCGGCCAAAGTCCGAACGCCCCAACCGCTGTGGAGATGGGCTGATAACAGCTGCTCGGCAACTGATTGCGCCCGTTCAGCTGACGGTAGCCCGACATAAAGCAGGTGACCGGGGTTGGAGGCGCGCACCGCGCATTGCTTGCCTTCGCCGTCGATTGCCAAGGCATAGAAATTGCGGTCTGACATCCAAAACTGCGTCTCCACTGCGTTGCGGATCCTTTCTGCCATGCCGCTCCAGTGCGCTGCCTTGGCGACATCGCCGCGCTTGGCGGCCAGCGCAGCCATGCCTTGATAGGCTGCGAAGACGTAACCTTGCACCTCGACCAGTGCGATTGGTCCCCTGGGTATCGTCCCATCGCTATGGAAGATAGCGTCTGCGCTGTCCTTCCAGCCCTGGTTGAAAAGCCCCGTATCTGCCGCCCTGCTGTAGGTCACGAAACCCTCTCCGTTGCGGGCTCCTACCTCCTCCATCCACGCGATGGCCGCACACAGCGAGTCCCACATGCGATCGACGAACTCGTCATCGCCCGTGCGATCGGCATAGGACCAGGCCAGGTAAACATAGAGCGGAGTGGTGTCGACGCCGCCGTAGTAGCGGCCGAACGGTAGCTCTCGCAGCACAGCCATCTCCCCCTTGCGCGTTTCATGCATGATCTTGCCGGGCTCGGCATCGTCAAATATCGAAGTCTCTGTCGACTGATAGCGGGCAAGGAACGCCAGGACCCCGCGGGCAAGGTCAGGGTTGAGCCACAGCATTTGCAAGGCGGAAATGACGCCGTCGCGGCCGAAGGCGGTCGAGAACCAGGGAATACCGGCGTACGGATAAGGCCCGGTCTCCAGATCAGTGGTCAGCAACGCTATGTCGGCGCGCGTGCGCGTGAGCCAGTCATTGAACACGCGGCCGGAGCTGAAGACGGTGGCGCCCTGTCGACGCTTTGAGCGCATGGCAAACCGCGCTCGCGCCGCGGCCGCGCGGAAGCGATCACTGGACGGGATTTCCTCGCTGTGACCGACCTCCAGATGGAGCGCTCTGCTGTCGCGCATCCCCACCACAATGAGGAACTCGGCGTGATTGGGGTGCATCTGATGGGGCGTCATCGAAAACGCGATGACGGATTGGCGCTCCACATTGTCGAGACCCTCGTAGCGAAACGTCACTCTTGACTCGCCCACTAGCGCGTCATGCGCGCGACCGCGCCGGCTGCGCGTAGTGCCGCGCACCTCAAACATGTCACGGAAATCGGCGTCGAAGTCGAACCGGACCGGCAGCAGCACCTCGCGCGCGGAGTAATTCGTGAAGATGACGCGCTCGAACATGCGGTCTTGCCAGATGAACCGGGTCCGATCGATGTGCACGACGCCCGGCAGCGTTTCACTACCGTTCGGCCCGATGGTGGCCAGATTTGTAAGATTGGCGGTGAATAGGATGTTATCTTGCGATAGCGAGGCGCCAAGCAGTGAGGGCATGCGGCCGCCGATGAACAGACGGAAGCGCGACAGCACACGCGTGTCGTCGCGGAAAAGTCCGTCGCCGGTGCCTCGTATGTCGCCATAGCTGTCCGCGACGATGAAGCAGTCCTCGTGCTTGAGAGCAAATTGCCTATGCGGCTCGCGCGGCGCCGATTCGTCGAGCGCCGGGAGAGCCACAGCTGGATCAAGCTTGCGTTCTTCGACTTCAGTGGTCATGTCAGCCCTCCTGTTCGAAAGAGACTTGGGCGGTGGAGACTTGGGCGGCGCAGGCACACATGCTTGCCCATCAAGGCCGGCGCCGAACCATCCTCATCAACAGCGTCTCGCATCAATCCCGCACTCGGCGCGCGATCGCGGAGAGCCTCGTTCGAATTCTTGGCGAATGATTGGCGAATTCTGTTGTAGAGCGCGATCAAAAGCGGCTCGAAGCCGATCGGTTCTAGGCCGGTTCGGTCAAACAGGCCTGACCAGCTGCATTTCAGCGCGGCCATTTCGAGAGCCAAATGCAAATCGCTTGTTGCCGGCGAGCGAGCGGTAGACCTCCATATAGTCGCTGCACATGCGCCCGACCATGAACCGCCTTTCAAAAGTTTCCCGTACCCGTGCGCGATCGAGACCGCCTATCCGCCGTACAGCCTCCACAGCTTCGTCGACGCTGTCCACTATCAATCCGGACACGCCATCATCGATGACCTCTGGAACGGCGCCGCGGTTGAAGGCTATCACCGGGGTGCCGCAGGCCATTGCCTCGATGGTTACAAGGCCGAACGGTTCGGGCCAGTCGATCGGAAACAGCAGCGCTGTCGCATTGCCCAAAAACTCCGCCTTCTGCTGCTCATCGATCTCGCCAATGAACTCGACATTCGAATATCGAAGCACCAGGGGCTCAACTCGCTCCGCCCAAAATGATTGGTCAACCGCGTCGATTTTGGCCGCGATCTTCAGCGGCATTCCAGCGCGGGCGGCGATTTCTATGGCCACTTCCGGGCCCTTTTCCGGTGAGATGCGGCCAAGAAATGCCAGATATCCCGAGGCTTTCCGCCGGAATGGAAGAATATCACGCGGCAGGCCATGGTAGACCGTTCCGAGCCAATTGACCGGCGGCATGGGCCGGCGCTGGTCATCGGAAATCGAGACCAGCGGAATGTCGTCGAACATCGCGTAAAGCCGCGCCAGGAACGGAAGGTCGAGCCTGCCATGAAGCGTGGTAACGGTTCGCTGCGCGAACTCTCGAATTATCGGAAAGTGGAGAACATCGACATGAAAATGCAGTGCATCGAATTCATCCGCCCGTTTACGGACCTGTTCAAGCATCATGATGTGGTAGGGAATATGGTTTTGGGACTTGGGATTCAGGCGCAGTGCAACATCGCAACACGCCACCAGTTCGGCCGAAGTGCGTGAATCACCGCTGGCGAACAAGGTCACCTCGTGGCCCTGTCGAACCAGCTCTTCCGTCAGATATGAAACGATGCGCTCGGTCCCGCCATAGAGCCTGGGGGGTACAGATTCGATAAGAGGTGCAATCTGGGCGATCTTCATTTTTGCAGGACATCGTGAAAGTGAAAAGTCGGCCTTCAACGAAAGCGGGCGACGCGCACACCTCTCCTTGTATTGCACCGACGCCAACTCTCGAATTGCTAATATGTTCCCGGGAAGATCACCCATCGTGACGTTCGGGCTAGGCAAGGCTTGAGGGCCTAGGTCCTGATCTTTGCGGAATGTTCGCGGGGTGCGGGCATTCCGGCATGGCATCGAGCGCCGGCATCAAGGTGATCATATTCTGGGTCAACGTGGCGTGTCGAAGCCGCTTCAGCGGGGCCGAGTTTATTCGCAGAAGAAGCATCATTCTCCAGATCCCCCCTGTAGCGCGACGCGCGTCCGTGGCAGAACTTTGGCATGGCACGCCTTGGCCCGCTGCTGGCATTTTTAGCGCTCTATGCCGCAATGTATGCTGCATTCGGGACAGCGTCCCCGTTCTGGCCACGGTATTTTGAGGCGCGCGGCCTGACACCTGAAGAGCTGGGCGTTCTGTTCGGGCTAGGCAACGCAGCCCGGCTGATTGCCGGACCGCTCGCCAATCGAATTGCAGATCTTCTCGGTGCCCTCCGCATCACCCTGGCGGTCTGCATCGGGATCGCGGCAGCGGCGACGCTTGGGCTGGCTGCCGTGCAAGGCGTCTTTCTTCTGTTGGTCGTCTATCTGGCCCAGTCAGCCGGGCTGGCACCGATCACAACCCTCGCCGACGCCCTTGCGGCGCGCGCATCGGTGCGCGAGCCGGGTTTTGAGTATGGTTGGGTGCGGGGTGCGGCATCAGCGGCCTTCGTTGCTGGCACCCTCGCGGCTGGCCAGGTGCTCGGAGTTTTCGAGCTGGATGCGATTATATGGATGTACGCCGCGCTGCTCGCCGGAGCGTTGGCTGCCGCCGCGCTGGTGCCGGAATCAGACACCGGCGCCGAGCGGGCTGCGGACCCGGTCGGGCAAAGCGTAATCGGCGGGCTGCGCGAGCTGCTCGGTCTCCCGACTTTCCGGCGCATCGTCATGATTGCGGCGCTGATCTATGGCAGCCATGCAATGCATGACACCTTCTCGGTCATCCGCTGGACGGCGGCCGGGGTCGGCACGGCGGCGAGCAGCATACTTTGGTCGGAAGCCGTCGGAGCGGAGGTGGTGGTGTTCGTTGTGGTCGGGCCGATCCTGCTGCGCCGGCTTGGCGTGGCCGGGGCCGCTGCTCTGGCCGCGGTGGCCGGAATTCTGCGCTGGGTCGTGGAAGCGGAAACGGCGGCGATCTGGATGCTTGCGTTCGTGCAACCGCTTCACGGCATTACCTTCGCACTGCTGCATCTTGCCTGTATGCGTGTTATCGCCAGCAGCGTGCCGGCACATCTTGCCGCCACGGCGCAGGCCCTTTACGCGATCGGCCCGGGGCTGGCCACCGCGGGCCTTGTCTGGGTATCAGGTCAGCTTTATGGAGCCTATGGCCCGCCCGGGTTCCTCATGATGGCGGGACTCTGTGTGCTGTCCCTTCCGCTAGTAATTGGACTTCGTGAAAGGCCCCCACCATCGGATTGACGCGTATGAGGGCGATGGTCGCCGATTGTGCGAGCTTCTCAGCCAAGGGGTGGTAGCGGCGGAATGGGGAAGATGCCAGAGGGGCTCGTCAGCGCCCTCGAGCTTCGGCTTGAGTATTTGCACAAACGAGTCCAGCGGGGGGGTTATACCGAAGGCGGATGGGAAACAGCGACTGGAAGACAAGATCGTTCAGGATGCAACAGTCACGGTGCTCAATGCATCTATGAAGGCGACTTCTGCGGTTTCTCCTACGGGTTCCGGCCCGGAAGAGGACCACACGGCGCATTGGATGCCCTGTACATCGCGATTGACCAACGGGAGGTGAACTGGATCGTAGACGCCGACACCCAGAACTTCTTCGGGACGGTCAGTCAGGAAAGGCTGGTTCGCTTCATCGAACACAGGATCGGCAACAAGCGCATCATCCGCTTGATCCGCAAATGGCATAGACATGCTCGGACATGACCTCGCGAACGGTCGTGTTGCCGGCTGAGCGCTCCTCGGCGACACCGCGCATCACGATATCGCGGTCGGTCACCATGCCGACCAGCATGTCATTCTCCCGACCGGAAGGGCGCCGAGATAGTCGGCCCGCATTTTCCGGGCGGCAACCGCTATGAGGAAAGGCCTCTGTTCACTTGCTATGCGCTTTAATGTGCATATATTGTGCGTATGAGAGGTCGGAGATTTGCCATGACCCACGCACAGCTCGCACATTCCGCGGTGGTCTCAGGCTTTGTCGATAGCTTGCAGGAACCACGCACGCCCTATATCTCGCCGAAACGCCTGTCGCAGGCCCTCGGCGTGAAGGTGGCCAACCTGGCGCAGTTAACCGGTGTTCATCGCAACACGCTGCGCAATCCCGCATCGGAACGCCTGCAGGGCCGGATGCGCGAAATGGTGAAGGTGATTTCGGCCGCGACGGAACTCACCGGTAACGTCGACAAGGCGATCTACTGGTATCGCAACGAGCCCATCGCCGACTATGGCCATCGCACGGCGGCCGAGCTCGTTGCGGACGGCCAGGTCGAGGCGGTTCTGGCCTTCATCAGGGATCTCGAGAACGGGGCGCGCGGGTGAGAATCACCCACGTCGGCCCGGACGAGATCTTTCACCGCTATCTGACACCCAAATGGGCATTCCTGCCCATCAGCGGTGCGGGCGCGGCGATCGACGGCGGCCGCTTCAATCGACCGGGCGTCGAGGCGCTTTACCTGTCACGCGCGCCGCAAACGGCCCTCGGTGAATACAAGCAGGGCGCCAGCATCATCCCGCCGGCCACCCTTGCAGCCTACAAGATCACGCTCGCCGAGGTCGCCGACCTTTCGCAGGGGTTCGACCCAAATGTCTGGGACGACATCTGGCAAGGATGGGATTGTGCGTGGCGCCAGATCGCCCGCATCGACAGGAAGGTCCCGCCATCGTGGAAGCTCGCGGACCTGGTCATCACGGCTGGGCTTCGCGGTATCCTGTTTCCGTCGCTGCGCCATGCCGGCGGCACCAATCTGGCGATCTTCTCGGCCAATCTTGTCGAAGAGGATCGCGTCGCGGTCCATGATCCCGATCATCGGCTGCCGCACGATCAGTCGTCCTGGCCCTGAATTGCCGCCTCTCGCCAAGGGCGCAACGACCTCTAGGGCACTTGGCCCTCAACGCGGTCAGCCTCTAAATGTTCCTCTTCGCCTTCCTCCTCCTCGCTCGCCAGCCCGGCCGGAATTTCTCCCGCCAGCAGCTTCTCCTTGCTGAGCAGTCCGGCGTCCTCGAGCGCCTCGAAATCGGGCAAGTCGCGCAGCGTGTCGAAACCGAAGTGCGACATGAAGGCTTTGGTCGTCACGTAGGTGTAGGGGGCGCCGGGCTGTGGGCTGCGCGGTCCCGAGGTGATGAATTCCTGCTCGCGCAGTACGCCAATCAGATCGCGTGAAACCTCCTTGCCGAAGAAGGATGACAGCTCGCCACGGGTGATCGGCTGGAAGTATGCAATGCACATCAGCACCAGCGCCTCGAACTGCGACAGGGGTTTTGACCGCGTTCTATCCGCGCCCTGGCCCGTTGCTGTGCCAAATGCACCGCGAATGACGTCGGCAAACGCTTTCCTGGTTCGGTGCTGCCATCCTCCGGCGACCGACACGAGCTCATAGGGCCGGTTGCGCAGTTCCTCGCGAATGTCGTCGATGATCAGATCGACGTTGCAGCTCTTTCCGACGACCCGCGCCAGCGTCTCACGCATGACGGGCTCGCTGGCGGCGAAGATGACCGCCTCAATCCGGCCCATCCATTCACGCCAGCGCAGCTCCGACGGCAGGTGCTCGAGTTCGGTATCGACCAGCAAGCGCTGGTTATCCTTTCGCTGAGTTCCCGTCCGGTCCGCCATCGCTACAGCCCATAGAGCCGGAAGGTCGGCCGACCCGACAATTCTCGCACGGCGCCAAAGTCGACCAGCCTGTCAAACAGGCGCCGCAGACCTCGCTCGCTCATGCCAGGAATGGGCTGGGACGCGACAATCGCATCGTCGGAGAGCAGTTTTTCGACTACAGCATCCGATCCCTTTGCCCGCAGCTTCGGTGCAACGGCGATGAGCCGCTGGGCACGACGATCGAGCTCGGCCGAAAGCTCGACGGCCCGCAGCGCGGCGCGCGCCTGAGCCACAAGGAGGCTCTGCACGCTCTCCCGGCCTGGCCCCTGGTCCCTCTCCGCCAGGCTGGTTATTCTCGGTCGCACGCCACGCGTGTACCCGCCCGATCCTGACTGCGCTCCCAGCAGCGGCACCGCATATTGCCAGCCCAGCCGTTGCGCGAGCAGGACGTCGGCGAGCCAGGACCCGAAACTGCGTCCGAAGCCATGGCGCTCAGCAGCCGCGAAGGCGCCGGTCAGCACCGCGACAACGCCCTCCGCCCCGGAAAGCTGGCGGAGATCCTCGATCAGATCGCTCACCGCCTCGTCGTCGCCTCCGTGACCGAGTTCGTCCAGCGCGGCGGCGAGCACAGCTTCCGTCAGCAGATCCTCTGCCGGCAGCAAAGTCAGCCGGCGCCAGGCGAGCAGGATGCGGCCGGCCGGCCCGACGTCATCGCCGGGACGGGTCAGACACACCGCGTCACGCAGGGCGCCGTCATCCTCGACGCGGCCGGCCTGCTTCGCAGTTGCCGCAGCCGCCGAAAGCGCCAAGCGCTGCCGCCAGGCGCCGGCCCATCGCTCCTGCCGGCGCACGACAGCGTCGAGCGCGCCGATCGTTGCGCCTGCCACAACCGCAGCCTCGTCAAGGCTTTGCGGGCCGTCGACCGCCCGTCGCAACCAGGACGGCACCGGCGCCACGGTGGTGACCAGTTCGATCCCGGCAGGGTGAGCATTGTGGCGGAGCGACGGCTTGGGGCGAAGAATCATCGTCAATGAGGATGAACGAGCGCGGCGCTTCTGGCAACGATAATGCGAACAAACCGCCGCGCCCGTCGTAGCTCCACAACGAACGATAATGTTGCATTATCATTCGTTGTTTACGAGGGCTAGGGAACCATGGTAGAATACGCCAGAAAGGTAGAATTTTGGAGTCTTTCGTGTCCCTGAACATCAAAAATCCGGCCACCGTGGCTCTCGCCGACGAACTCGCACGCCGCCAGGGTATCAGTAAGACAGCAGCCATTCATCAGGCCCTGAGCGAGCGCTTGCATCGCTTGGGCTTTGGAGAGACCGCTCAGGAGCGTCTGCTGGCAGAATTGCGCGCCATCCGAGAAAGAGTGGCACGATTGCCTGAACTGGATAGTCGCAGCGACGAGGAGATCATCGGGTATGACGAGCATGGAATCCCTAACTGATGGTGATCGACACCTCAGCTGTTGTAGCGATCCTTCGGAGCGAGCCTGAGGCAGCAAGGCTGGAACGAGCGCTGGTCTTGGACCCAATCCGTCTGGTCCCGGCAACCTGCGTGCTCGAGGCACGCATGGTGCTGGTCAGCAGGCGCGGCGAACACGCATTGGCCGAGATCGATCTTTGGCTGCGCAAAATCGAGGCCGACATCATTCCTGTCGACTCCGAATTGGTTGATCTGGCGACCCAGGGTTGGCTGACCTACGGCAAGGGCCACCACCCGGCGGCGCTGAATTTTGCCGATTGCCTGTCCTATGCTTTGGCAAAGCGTGCGGATGAACCGCTGCTTTTCATCGGCAAAGACTTCTCCCAAACGGATATCGAAGCGGCATGAGCATGGCTGGCGACGCGCAACGATCATCCGCTGCTTCCGGCGATGACGACATGCCCGACATCGTCGATATCGTCATGCAGATGGGCGATGCCGACCTAGCCTCGTCCCCTCCCCTTCCAGCCATTGCCAATCCCAGCCTGCCTGCGCATCTTGAGGCGCTCGCCGGCCGCGCGCGCGATTATATCGAGGCGGCGAGTTCGGCCAACACGCGCCGCGCCTACGCAGCCGACTGGAAGCATTTTTCGAGCTGGTGCCGGCGCCAAG
>NZ_JAMYSY010000071.1:0-23570 GCF_040322175.1 Mesorhizobium sp. M0185
GCGTGCACACGGTCGGTGGCGTCATATCTGCGGGAGAGCTCATCATGCAGATTGTCCCTGTCACAGACGACCTGACCGTCGAGGCACGTGTGGCTCCGCAAGACATTGATCAGCTGATGCCAAGGCAGAGCGCAACCTTGCGATTTTCGGCCTTCAACCAGCGGATCACGCCAGAGTTGAATGGTGTAGTCAGTGAGATCTCCCCCGATCTCAGCATCGATGAGCGAAGCGGCACGAGCTTCTATACTGTGCGTGTCAGCCTGCCACGTGCAGAGCTTACGAGGCTGAAGGGCCTGACCTTGTCGCCCGGTATGCCTGTCGAGGTGTTCTTCTCGACCGGCAGCCGCACAATGATGTCTTACCTCGTAAAACCTCTGGCAGATCAAATCCAACGGGCATTCAGGGAGGAATGAGTTCGCGTGCCGGGCTCGGCCATAACCCAAACTCCGCTGCCTTCCTTCTGAAGGCGGCCGGCGCCTCTGGGGGCGTGGAATAAGAACGCTTGACGGCGCCGGCCTTGCAGGTTGGGGCCCAGCTTGGCGATTCAGGTAATTCCACGATCGCGGAGGACGCGTCTACGCGCCTCCGTCCGTTTTCGTCGATTTCGCGCATTGGCAGCTAAGCGTTCGTCTCCAGCCACTCGCGCGGCACGATCGTAATGAGACCCGATCCGCCGATTTTCATTTCGGCCGCTATGAACCGCAAAGCGCCGCCCCCGGCAAGGGCGCGCTTGACGATAGCAGGAGGATGAGGGCCGCGGCCAACCACGCGCTCATCGAAGAAAGCAGCCTGACGGCCCTCTCTGACTTGCTGCTGGCCTGTCCGGACCCAGTGGAGCAGGGCATGGCCGCCGTGCTCGAGCTTTTCGACGCGATCCCGCTCGGCGCATACATGGCGATCGTCAATGAGCTGCGCGGCCGCGTTCATCACGGGCATGCGCTAGCTGGTATCCTTTACGTGCACCTCCGGCGCCTCCGGGAGAGCTCGCTGACGGCAAAGGACGTCCCGGATGGCCAAGGCGGACGCCAGCGAGGCTGAAAGGGGCCGGCAGAGCTTCACCAAGCGCCAGCGCCGCCGCGAGGAACTGATCGCACTCGGCAAGAGGATGCTTGCCGCCACGGCCTCGATGCCTATGGATCAAAAGTTGCGTGGAAACCTGTCCCCCCAAACTTTCTTTGGCAAATGCATGTCGGCCCTCCCGATCACGTTGCGAGGGGCGAAGCTGAATCACGCGCACTCGGTCTTCATCGCGTGTTTTCGAAAAGGGTTCGTGAGAAGGGTACCCATCCGGTGAAGCTTTCGATTACCCACATCGTCGGCGGGCCCCGCCAACCTGGTCGGCGAGCGTCGACAGGCTGAGCGGCACGCCTTCGCGGGCATAGCGTTCGGCCTGGCGGTTAAGCGGCTGATGCTGGCCGAACTTCTCGAACAGGATCATCGCCAGCAGGCCGGGACCGGCCCAGCCGCGCGGGGTGGCGTGGAAGGGCGCCGGAGCCTGGCTGATCGTCTCGCAGTCGCGGCAGGTGAACTTCTCCCGCACGTGCTGGATCACCTTCCATTGCCGCGGCACCACCTCCAGCGTCTCGGTCACCCAGCCTGCGCAGCCGATGACCGCCGCAGCAAAGCGGCCGGCGCCGGCTCGACCACGCGTTCGCGCGGCAGATGCTCGGGAAATGGCTGGCGCGCCGGTCGCTTGCGCATGTAAGGCGCCACCTCGGTGGTCCGGGCCGCGGCCTGTTCGGCGGCGATCTCGTCTTCCGTCGCGGTGCTCTCGAGTTCCTCGAAGGTGAGTTCCATCTGGTCGTGCAGGCGGGCTGAGCGTTCAGAACTCTGACCATGCAGCGCGCCCCTCGGTCTGACGGCAGTGAAGTTCTGGACCCGAATGAAATTCAAGGGAACGCTCGCGCTCAAGCGGCACATCAATCCCACGCGCGTGCCGATCGAGACGAAGGAGAGCTACCGCTGGCTGGAGAACTTGCGTCAGTCCATCGCGCTCGTGGGCGCGCCCGAGCGTTTCTTAAACTGGCATCGGAGCTGCTCTGGGCGAGGTACTTGGCGTCAATGGGGCACGTCCAGTAATCATCAATCGAAACATGGGGTTCGACGAGAAGATCAAAACCGTACCCACAGGGGACCGGAACCGGAATGTCAGGCTTCGAAAGCCGATGGCAGAAACCGGATACGCTGTGGCGGCATTTGAGGGCCCGTTCCTGCTCTTGATTATTGCCTGTGAGCTGTGCGCGAAAATCGGGAATGGAAGGGCCGGAGGCAGGAAGCACGGCCTCAGGCCGAGGCGCTAATCAAGCGGGTCGGCAATGATCGCGAAAAGCTCAACACGGCCGGCAGCGAAACTAAAGAAGTAGTCGCGCGTTGGACGGCGGATAACGCTGTTTCGTCTCTGAGTATGGTTTAGGTCAGAGTGGTCAAGCCAACGTCGCGTAAGGCAATCAATGCGTCGAGCGCTAGTCAAGCGAAGTCGCCCGCTCGTGACGAGGTCACTTTAGCGCCGCCCGCTTTCCGGCCGGTCCAGCTCGCAACGCTCGTGGACACGGTCCCTGCCGGCGATCGTTGGATCCATGAGATGAAATACGACGGCTATCGTATTCTCGTTGCCGTCGGCGGTGGCGAGGCGCGAGCGTACACACGATCTGGTCTGGACTGGTCTAGCCGTTTTCCCTCGATCCTCTCCGAGGCTCGCAAGCTCAAGGTGCGCTCAGCCCTGATTGACGGCGAGGCCGTGGTTGTCGATGTGGAAGGAAGATCTAACTTCCAGGCGCTTCAGAATGCATTGAAGGGTGCCCCGGCGACTATCGACTTTTATGCGTTCGATCTGCTGCAGCTCGACGGCGAAGATCTGACAAGGCTTCCTCTTGTTGAGCGCAAGGCGAAGCTGGAGGCGATCTTGCCTGCGAAAAATCCGGTCCTTCGTTACTCCGACCATATCCTCGGCCGCGGAGAAGAGCTGCTCGATCGCTTCTGCGCTGCCGGCCTTGAGGGCGTCATCTCAAAGCTCGCGGATTCGAGTTATGTGGCGGCCCGCGGCGCAAGCTGGCTGAAGATCAAATGCATCAGGCGGCAGGAATTTGTGATTGTCGGCTGGACGCCGTCCGACAAGGTCCGCGCGTTTCGGTCCTTGATCCTTGGCGTTCATGACCGCGGCAAGCTGCGTTACGCCGGGAAAGTCGGCACCGGCTTCGATACCGCTGAACTTCTTCGTCTCTTGAAGATCATGGCGCCGCTTGAGCAGAAGGCCGCCACCGTCGACGCACCACGCGCCGAAGTGCGCGGCGCACACTGGCTTCGTCCGAAACTGGTCGCTGAGATTGCCTTCACCGAAATGACAAATGAAGGGACGTTACGACATCCGATCTATCTTGGTCTCCGTGAAGACAAGAAGCCGGAGGCGGTCGTGCTCGAGACGGAACGTCATGCAGCCGATCTCGCCGCGTCTGCGACAACCGCCATCGCGATAAGTAACCGTGACCGCGTCATCTATCCGGAGTCCAACATCACCAAGGGACAGCTTGCCGACCATTACGCAGCGGTCGCAGCGATCATGCTTCCTTGGGTTGGCAGCCGGCCGATCAGTCTGGTTCGATGCCCACAGGGCCGCGCGAAGAAGTGCTTCTTCCAGAAACACGACGCCGGCAGCTTTGGCGACAAAGTCCACCACGTCGGCATCACAGAGAAAGACGGGCACGAGGAACCATATCTCTATGTCGACGATGCCGACGGACTGATGACTTGCGTCCAGATGGGAACGATCGAGCTGCATGGATGGGGGGCTCGGATCGAGGATGTCGAAAAGGCCGACCGCCTCGTGTTCGACCTCGACCCCGATGAAGGCCTCGATTTTGAGGCCGTCCGCGCCGCTGCCTTTCAGTTCCGCGCTATCCTTAAATCGCTGGGACTTACGACTTTCCCGATGCTGACGGGAGGCAAAGGAGTGCACGTCATCGCGCCGCTCACCCCTGGCGCCGAGTGGCCACAGGTGAAGGACTTCGCGTCTCGCCTGGCGCAGGCGGTCGCCCGGAGCGATCCGGCCCATTTCACGGCCGTGTTGTCAAAGGCGCGCCGCAAGGGTCGCATCTTTGTGGACTATCTACGCAATCAGCGCGGGGCGACCGCGATCATGCCTTACAGCGCGAGATCACGTCCGGGCGCTCCTGTCGCGGCACCGATCACGTGGGCGGAGATGAAGACAATAGACGCGCCCTCTCATTTCCACGTGGGCGATGCTCCTGAATTAAAGAAACGCGCAGTCTCCAAAACTCTGGCTGGATGGGGTCGCGCTGACCAATCCTTGCCCAATCTGTAGCGTCCGACGCGGGAAGAGGCAGTAAAGCCGGGATTCAAAGGGCAACGCGGCGCTCACGGCCTTGCCTCATTGGAACCTGCGGAGATCGGTCTCGTTTGGCTGAAGCCATGGCAAAAATCGATCCTAGGACCGTCGCCAGTCTTTTAAGGGAATACGCGCAACGGGCGTCTATGCGCGGCGACAATCCCTATCGCACAAAGGCATACTTGCGCGCGGCAGACAGTCTGATGGCGCTGTCGCAGCCGCTTGATCGGATCATCGCCGCCGGCGCCCTCACCAAGATCCCGGGGATCGGTGACGCGATCGCAGACATCGTGACCAAGCTTTACCAAACCGGCACGCACCCAAGCCTTGAGAAGCTGCGCGAGGATGTTCCAGCGGGCGTGATGGAGCTGTTTGCCATACCCGGGCTTCGTCCCGATAAGATACTGAAGCTTCATCAGGCGCTCGGCGTGAACTCGCTGGCGGAGCTCGAGGCCGCAGCGAGAGAAGACCGCATCCGCCCAGTCAAAGGCCTCGGCGCCGCGCTTCAGACAAAGCTGCTGCAGAACCTGGCCATCGTGCGAAGCGGCGAAACGCAACTTCACCTGCACAAGGCCGCCGCTCTTCTCCACCATGCGGTCATATCGGTAAAGCAACAGCATCCAGAGTTTTCGCGCGTGGAAATTGCAGGTGACTTCCGACGCGGTTGCGAGCTCGTTTCCGACTTCGCCCTGGTAGCGCAGGCCAGAAAGTCGACTGGAATCGAGGATATGGCCCTCAGGCTTGTTGTCACGGACAGGAAGCACTTTGGCGCGAGCCTGCTCGAGGCAACCGGTTCGGCAGACCACCTTGAGCAACTGAAGACGTTCGCGGCCGACAAGGGATTCACTCTAAACGCCGACGGGCTTCATCGCGGGAGAAAGCTGATCGCGTCAGCGACAGAAGAAGAAATCTACCAAGCGCTAGACTTGCAGTTTATCGAGCCTGAATTGCGCGAAGGCAGGGACGAGATTGAGCGAGCGGCAAAGCAGAAGCTACCCACCCTCATTCGGGATGAAGATCTGCATGGCATCCTGCATTCTCACACGACCGCATCCGATGGCACCGAAACGCTTGAGGCAATGGCTGAAGCCACGCGTAGGCGCGGTTTCGAATACTATGGTGTCGCCGATCATTCGCAGTCCGCTCACTACGCAGGCGGTCTTTCGCTGCAGGAGATTGCTGAACAGCACCGCGAAGCTGACCGGCTGAACAAGGCATACAATGGAAAATTTCGCATACTGAAAGGCATCGAGGCGGACATCCTGGCGGATGGCTCGCTCGATTACCCGGATCATATCCTGGAGCAGTTCGATTTCGTCGTCGCGAGCGTGCACAGCCGCTTCAAGTTGCCAAAGAAGGAACAGACGGAGCGTATCATCGAGGCGGTCGGAAATCCTCGGACGACAATCATCGGGCACATGACCGGCCGCCAGCTGTTGCGCCGGCCCGGTTATGATCTCGACGTCGACAAAGTCCTCAAAGCGTGTGCGAAACACGGCGTCGCTGTCGAAATCAACGCTCATCCGTGGCGGCTCGACCTCGACTGGCGCTGGCATCAAAAGGCACTCGATCAGGGCTGCATCTTCAGCATCAATCCGGACGCTCATTCGATCCGCGAGCTCGACCACATGCATTGGGGTGTCGAGATGGCGCGCAAGGGCGGTGTCCCTGCGAAGCGGGTCCTGAACGCGATGCGTTTGGCGGCCCTCCTTGCGCATCTCGCACGGCGCAGGCAAACGTCTTAAACTGCTTGTGCGCCCGGCCTATCAGCGCAGGAGTCCGTCCTTCTCAAAATCTTCCCAGCCGCGCAAACTGGAGTGCGAGTTCTCATCGGGGCCATGGCTTGCTGAAGCTGCAGTTCCGCGACCGCTTCTTTGAGCACGTTTCATAGCGGCTTTCCCCGCGGCTCGCCGCCTATTCTCTGCAGCCGTCGCTGCGTCCTGTTCGCGCCAGACCGTAACGAGGTCGCGGTCAAGCACATCCTCCACGTGCTGCGGGTCGAAAACGTGAAAAGTGATGTTCCTTGCCCGCCCGCGGAGTTTCACCGTTTTGGTCCCGGCGCTCTGCAAACGACCATCTTTCAGCCAGCGGTGCCGTTCGGCCGTCGAGATCGTCAAAATGTCCTCGATTTCACGGGGGATTACGGGCAGGTCTTCGATATTCTGCAGTGCTTTGGATACGATCCCGAATACCACCTGCACATCATTCTCGGCGCCCTCAGACAGGCGCAGGGTAAGCACGCGGGACTCGATATTGAGCAATTTCCTGAACTCCGTTGGAAGGCGGGCGCGTATTTCGAGAAAAATACCCCTCGCTCTGACGGACGATCCAAACGTTGCAGCCGGGGTTAAAGGCCACTCTCCAATCAGCTTCGCTATTGCATTGATTTTTCGGCGCGTGGACATGCCCCTTTATATAGGTCACCGATTGTCGGCAGCGATGAGCCGATCGCAAAGCCAACTTGAGTTTTAATCCGCCAGCGGTCTGAACCACGATGCCCTAAAAGGCGCAACCACGATTGTTGGCGGGGCCGCTTGCAACTTCGGCTAACAGGAAGCGGCAGAGTTGATTTCAAAGTGCGATATCAGGCGCGTTGCCGCCTGCCGGCTTTGGGGGGCCGCTGGCAGACTGGCCGCTTCTGGAAAGCGAGGGCAGGAAGCAGACATACCGTACGCGTCCGGCCAGCCACGTGCGTTCGAATCTCGCCCCGCGGGCCGAAACGAAACGGAGAACTACGTTTACGCTATTCCCTCCATAGCGCTCACTGATGTCCTCCGGGTAGATCGAGGCCGAAGGCAACCAATGCCAACGTCCATCAGGCGGACATTGGCTCCTGCCGAATGCGGCGCAGGGGTTCGAACCGATCAGCTCGCCTTACGGAATGCTCTGGGATCGCTGACCCAAGTGGCCCACCGCTGAGATGTTGAACTCTTGTTAATCCACATTTCATTGGTTGTGCTCCCCTCAGCCGGAGCTTCGTCCAAATATGGATAGATGCCGAGGTATTCTTGACCGTCATAGCTTGTCTGATGATTTTGCGTCACGGGGAGTACCGCCACGGCGCCGTTGAAGCCGTCAAAATAGCCCAGTTCCCAAGGCATCCATTTGGAGGATCCGGAATTTGCAGTATGCACGTAGACGAGTGACTTGCACTGGCGCATCCGCATCCGAATGACTTCCGCGTTTGCAGCGGTGACATTGGCTCTGTCCAATTGCGGATCTTCCAGCCAGTCGACGTAGACTGTTTTGCCATAGTCCTCCAGAACGCCTTTCACGCCCAGAATGATCTCGGCGTCAGAAGTCGAATGACTGAGAAAAATGTCGAAGCTAGTCTTGGTTTTTGCTGTTGCGACTTCCTCCTTGAGAACGGCTTTCGCCGTTCTCGAGATTCCAACCTTTCGCTGGGCGCGCTGTCGTATGCGGCTTTCCGTGAATGTGGACACTAATTCCCCCTACATTATCTGACGACGATATTCTCGGTCGCGCTGCTCGGCAGGACCATGCTGCTGACAGAACTTCAAACCTCCACTTAAATGAATGCTGGTGCATTGTTTGAGCGCATCGGCCGTGACAGGTCATATTCGCAGAGCGTTCGATCGTCGTAGGCAGTATCAATCATCGTCACGAGATTGTTCAAATTTCCGGCGATGCGATCCCACGTGGTCACGGAAACCTTTGCCTTTGGGGCCAGTAAGTTATCGATGATGCGGGCAGGAAGGTATGGGTAGCGCCGTTCATATTCCGCCCGGTCGCTGATGGTGCTCCACGAGGTGCAATCAGGATAGACCGTGGCCTTCTCAACTTCGTGCGCCGCCGTCCAATATGTGGGATTGGTGGACGGAAGCTGGACAACAAGGACGCCGGACTGCTTATTGACCGCTCCATCATACATGCTGGAGTATATTTCCCAATCGACATGCTTTCTTCCTCTGGTTTCCGTGCCAACCAAGACGATGGTAAGGCTTGAATCCCTGAGATAATAATCTCGGATGATCCGACGGATGCTTTCGGTGGGAAGATTGTCGTTAACGTCGTTCGTATCAACAGATACGTCGATGAACAGACCATATTGGTTGGCCCATTGTTGTAATTGGTGCTTGGCCCACTGGTCGTTGGCGTGATGATAGCTGATAAAGACTTTGTGCATCGGGGTTACCTTATTTTTGGGACCTATATACGTGCTTGACCCAAATTGAAAAGGGGGCTATGGTCTAGGGGCAATCGGAGATAGCGCCGTGATCGCCCATATCAACAGCCTCTTTGACCTAATGACCACGTTCCCCGACGAGCAGGCTTGCGTTGACCAGTTGCGGGCGATCCGCTGGCGGGACGGCGAGTTCTGCCCTCTATGCGGTGATAACCGCGTCTATCATTTCAGCGACCGCAAGACGTTCAAGTGCGGCGCATGCCGTAAGCGCTTTTCGATCAAGGTCGGGACCATCTTCGAGGACACAAAACTGCCGCTTCGTAAGTGGTTCATGGCTATTTGGCTGATTACCAACCATCCGAAAGGCGTTGCGAGCACGACGCTCGCCAAGGATTTGAAGATCACGCAGAAATCGGCTTGGTTCGTCCTTCATCGCCTCCGGCACGCCGCGCGGACCAATTCGTTCAACGCGCCGCTCAAAGGCACCGTTGAGAGCGATACCACGTTCGTTGGTGGCAAAGAGAAGAACAAGCACGCCGCCGACCGCAAGGGCGGCACACAGGGCGGCGCTGGCAAGGAAATCGTGCTCGGCATCATTGAGCGTGATGGCGAGCTTCGCACGAAACACGTGCCGAACAGCACGGCGCGCACAATTCAAGGCGAGGTTCGCCAGAACGTCGCGCCGGGAACGGCAATCATGACGGACGAAGATCGTGCATTCATCGGGCTGTCCGGCGACTACTTTCACCACACGGTAAACCATTCGCAGGGCGAATACGTGCGGCACTACACCATCCATACCAACGGCATCGAAGCCGTGTGGGCTCTCTTGAAACGCCAGATCGTCGGCATTCACCATTGGGTGTCGCCGAAGCACTTGAACAAGTATGTGGACGAAATGACATGGCGGTATAATCGGCGAGACATGACTGTCGGCCCGCGCATGAATGACATTTTCACATGCGTCGAGGGTCGTCTGCGGTACAAGGATTTGATCGCGTGACCGATAAGAAACAGGAACCACCGCTCTATCTCGACATGGGCTTTGCCGAGGCTCTCGAACGTTTCGCGCAGACAGACAAGAAGGAGGCCGACGAGCTGGCCGAGCGTGCAAAGAAAAAGAAAAGGCCGCCGAGGGACAAGCCTCCGGCGGCCGGTAAGAAGCGCGGGCCTACTTAAGCTCCGCAGCACCTCCAGTACCCTTGCACCGAAACGAGGTGGCCGTGTTGGATACGGAAATGCGGGCGAACGTAGTGGCAAACCCGCACAAGCAGTTTATTCAAGTTTCTCATTAAGGCGTTCACTTTCTGGCCGTTGGCCGTTGGGTGTGCCTTTGCCGCTCTAGATGAGCGGTTGCGTCCTCATGCAAATCAGTGTACTAGAAACTCTACCAAATCACTTCTGCCTTCGCTCTCGGTCAGGCACTAACAGGCTCCGAGAGACGCTGGCAACTCAAGAAAGGACCGGCTTCCGACCGGTCCTTTTTGCGTTTACCAGGTGACGCAGTAAATCTTCTATCCCGAATCCGTATCGCTGTACAGCCCTGAATGTCACTTGAATGTGCGCAGCCGGCGGCGTATGTGTGTGACGTATCCTCGGGAGCAACGACATGTCGGACAAAGCGCTTGATAATGCGAAGGCATTGAAAATAAAGGCACTATCTGAGATCGAGCGGCTAGAAGGCGAGGCGCGCGTTTGGCGTGATCGCATCGCCATGGCCGACCAATTCATCGATCAGTGGAATGCGTTTGCTTCCGGAGAGGCTGTGAATCCTGTGGATAGTGTATCCGCAGAAGAGAACAAACCGGCACCATCAACGGCAAAGCGGAATGTGATTCGAAACAGCAAAAAGGAAGATGTGGCCGAGGCCGCCCGCGCCATAATCCGCGATCGGAATGAACCGGTATCGCGCACGGACCTGTTCAAGGCCCTCACCGAACGCGGGCTGACGATTGCAGGCACGGACCCTGAGATGGTTCTGTCAACGATGCTGTGGCGCATGCGCGACCGTGTGGCCCGCCTCAAAGGCGGCGGCTATTGGCTGGCGGATATCCCATACGAACCGGCGGGCTATTCTCCCGAGACCAGCACCGACAATGATCAGATGGGGAACACCCCTGCCGAAGAGGGCATGCCGAACGACCCCGAAACCGCCATGGTCCGCCGCGACATATTTGGCGAGTTGTAACTAGTTGCAAACAGTCGGGTTTGACCGGCCATCGTACTCGGTGTGGCAGTCGTCGCCAGCGCTCTGGTGGCCACGCGGGCGTGTGCTTAAGAACCACGCGATCCCGCCGATCATCACGACAAAGAAAACGATGTTGATGAATTTATCGCCCATCTCCGGATGCTAGCCGACCCATCGAAAATCGTCAATGGGTCAGACACGTATATAGGTCCCTTATTTTTCGAGCAGCGGCCGCGAGTTTTAGGATTGGGTCGATCAGTTCATTGAGATTCTCACGCGGCTCGCGCAATTCCTTCAGCGCATCGAGCAGAGCTGCGTCTCCGTCAGCACCGTCACCAATCGAACGGTCGGCTAACTCAGCGGCGGCATAGCCGGTTGCACCTATGGGAATACAGGTCACGCCATGTTGTCGGGCGATTTCGAACTCGCGGATCATGCCGTCGGCGACGACGGTATCATCGCCAACCTTCTTGTTGCCAAACAGGAACAATGCGATGCCCGCTGACGATATTATGTCTTGGCGGTAGGCTTCCCAAACTTCCGTCCGTTTCGCCTCATCGGCGATGTATTGCGGAAAGGGCCGCATCAGCATTCGATCCTCGATATGCCCGTGGCGGTCTGCGTAAATCGCTTCAAGTGCGCCCGTGAACAGGGCATTGCCGACGCCAAGGCCCATGCCTGTCGCAACGCGAAGCTTGGCAGAGATCAAGGCCGAACCCAAAGTCCGCATAAAGCTTGTCACCACCGGTTCACCCCACGGCGCGAAGTCACTCGCGCTCGACGAGACGAAGATCGTCCGGCTACGGTATTGCCGTTCAATCTCGGCCAAGATGTCGGTAATCTCGCTATATTCGTCGACCAGCAAGGGACGAATGTTAAAACGCTTCAGGTCTTCGAGCACGAGCTCTTGGCGAATTTTTCCATATTCAAACTCAGCCTCGCTTTCATCCGTGCGGCGGGTCCGGTTCCGAAAGATGGCGTAGTGACGGCGCTGGTTAGTTTTGAACGTGATCCGCACCCGAGCCAGCACCTGTTCAAGGTTCGGGTCCGTAAAACTGAATCCGACGAACAAGAATGATTTCGACACAAGATCACCAGCCAGCGCGTTGATGAACGCTCCACGGTCACTCGCGTAACGCTCGTAATCATCGCGCGTGGCGACCGCTTCATCTGGCCGGTCAACATCGCCATGCATCTTGTAAACGATGGCGTCGCGGCGGGGCTGTGTGTTCGCCAACTGCGGTACGGCCCATTTGACATCCACAATCTTGCCTGCGTCTTTAAGCGCAGTCTCGATCAGCTTGTCGTAGTTGGTTGTCCAGTAGGTCGTGATGGGAAGCCGCGCTAGCAATCTGTGATTGGCGGTGGGCGGGTTATTTGCCGAGAAGGCGTTGACGATAGCCGTGTGAAGAGCGTGCCGATTCTGGTGGTTCGCGTTTACATGAAATTGCGCCACCGCGACGAGATCGGACTCTTTGTCAACGTCGAGATGGAGTTCTTCGGCTAGCGGTCGGACCAGGTTAGCCCAATCCACAAATCCGGCAGGAGCCGACAGTCCGGCCCCAGCAAAGATCGCTGCGTTACCTGCCTCGATTTCCGCAAGAAAACTGGCAACAAATCCCTTTACGTCATCCCGCATCGATCGACTCTTCGTTGGTCGTTGGTCTTACGGTCTGGCAATAGGAAATATCGCCCCGTCCCCTCGCGAAACATGGGTGTGCTGGGCCAGATATTCAACCTTCAATCCGATACATTAAGCATAAGTTAGAAGTTCTTCTCTGACTGCCGACAAAACTGAGCCAGTTGCTTGGGGCGCTGCCCCTGGCGCGGCACAAGGGATCGCTGACGCTCGACCGGCACGGTCTCCCCAGCCTTCCGCGCGGTAGAACCCGCGAAGACTATCTTTCCCGACTATCCGCGGAGGTCGGAGTTCAGTGACGACCGTTGGATGAACATCACCCGCAGGACATTCGTTAAGGTGGCCGTCGGCTCCCCGATGGCCTTCGCCTGGCCGGGAAAGACGCTCGCCGCCACGCCTGCCCCGCTGATGCGCACCATCCCTTCCACCGGCGAGGCGATTCCGGCGGTCGGGCTTGGCACCTGGATCACTTTCAACGTTGGCGACGACCCGGTGCTTCGCGATGAATGCGTCGACGTGATCGCCGCCTTCTTCGAGGCGGGCGGGCGAATGATCGATTCCTCGCCCATGTACGGCTCCTCGCAGCCGGTGACCGGTTACGGGCTGGAGAAACTCGGTCGGCCCGAAACGCTGATTTCGGCCGAGAAGGTCTGGACCTCGTCGGCCGGAAGCGGACCGGCACAGATTGAGGAGTTACGGCGCTTGTGGGAAGTGCCGCGCTTCGATCTCGTGCAGGTCCACAACCTCGTCGCCTGGGAAGCGCATCTCGAAACACTGTTCGCCATGAAGGCGGACGGGCAAATCCGCTATGTCGGCATCACGACCTCCGAAGGCCGCCGGCATGATCTGTTCGAAGATATCATGCGGCAGCATCCGCTCGACTTCGTGCAGCTCACCTACAACATCGTCGACCGCGAGGCGGAGGAGCGGTTGCTGCCACTGGCGGCCGAGCGCGGCATGGCGGTGATCGTCAACCGGCCGTTCCGGCAAGGCGCGCTGACGCGCAGGCTGGAAGGCGAGCCGTTGCCGGATTGGGCGGCCGATATTGGTGCTGGGACCTGGGCACAGTTCATCCTGAAGTTCATCCTCGCGCACTCGGCCGTCACCGTCGCCATCCCCGCCACCACACGTGTCGACCATGTGCGCGAGAACCTGGCGGCCGCGGCCGGTCCCCTCCCGGACACGGCGCTGTGCGAGCGGATGGCGGCCTACGTTTGGGATCTCTGAATGTCGGAATGGTGGACCTACCGGCTGGGAGATTTCCTGCTCTTTTCGCCGCGCGTCTACCGGCGCATGTTTGAGCTGCACAATGTCGCGTTCTGGCCGTTGCATCTAGCAACGCTCGCCGCCGGCCTCGCGATCGTCCTGCTCGTGCTCCGGCGGCTGCAGAACCACGCCCTCTGGATCGCCTTCATCCTGGCCGTGCTCTGGGCCTTCGTCGGCTGGTCGTTCCTGTGGAGCCGCTATGCGAGCATCAACTGGGCTGTCGCCTATGTCGCGCCGGCCTTCGGCCTGCAAGCGCTGCTGTTGGGGTTCCTGGGCACAGTGGGCGGACTTGCTTTCGATCGGAAAGACATCGCCGGGCAGCTGGGGCTGCTGCTCGCGGTGATCGGCCTTTTCGCCTAGGCGCCGCTCTTCGGGCGGCCATGGACTGGCGCGGAAGCCTTCGGCATCGCGCCGGATCCAACGGCGATCGCAACGCTTGGCATCCTGCTCGCGGCGAGTGGCAGGCTCATGGCGCTGTTGCTTCCTATCCCGCTCCTATGGCTTCTTTTCAGCGGCCTGACGCTGCACACCATGAGCGATCCGCAGGGATGGCTGCCGTTCTCGGTGGTGGGGACGGCTCTTGCCGGACTGGTCCTGCGCCGTTTGGGTCGGTAAATGGGCGATCCGGCTGGGCCGTGCTCAGCCGGGACTTGCCGCTCCCCGGGACGCTCGATGCCTCCTCGTATGGCTTTCCGCGCCCCTATGACCTGCAGCTGCCGCTGCCCACTGGCTGATCGGTGCTGGCGTGTCGGCACAGAGGGGGCAGTTTGTCTGAGAGCCTGGCCAGAACCAGCCCTACCACCCCGCCGTCTGGTGCCGTCGAGAGGGCAACCCACCCGCGGTTGGTTCGTTGGTTCTATGCAACAATTATCGGATTCCCGCTTGCATCCGGCTGCGGTCTTGCAAGGCAGCCGCGCTTCCTCTTCGGAATTCTCAACTGCAGCGCTTTTCCTTTTCGCCACAGACTGTAGCTGTGGTGCATGCTGCTTTCGATCGAAGACCTGCGGAAATCCTATCCCGGCCCGGAAGGCCCGGTCTCCGTCCTGCACGGTGTGACGCTCTTGCTCGACGCCGGCGAGACGCTGGCGCTGACCGGCGAATCCGGCTCGGGCAAGAGCACGCTGCTGCACCTCGTGGCGGGTCTGGATGCCGCCGCCGGCGGGCGCGTCGTTCTCGACGGGCAGGAAGTCACCGCGCTCGACGACAGTGATCGCGCGCGGCTCAGGCGAAGCGCGGTCGGCATCATCTTCCAGCAGTTCAACCTCATCCCCTCCCTGGACGTCGCCGCCAACATCGCCTTCCAGGCGCGTCTGAACGGCGCGCCGGACTCGACGGAGCTTTCGCGGCTGGCCAGTGCGCTGGGCCTGCAACCGCATCTGCGGAAATACCCCGAGCAGCTGTCCGGCGGCCAGCAGCAGCGCGTGGCGATCGCCCGCGCGCTCGCCGCGCGGCCGAAGCTGATCCTCGCGGACGAGCCGACAGGCAACCTCGACGAGGCGACGGCGGACGAGGTGATGGAGCAGTTCCTTGCGCTTGTGGCGGAGACCGGCGCGGCGCTCCTGATGGTCACGCACTCCCCGCGTCTTGCAGCACGTCTCGGGCGCCGGGCGCATCTCAGCCAGGGCCGCCTCGCATGACCGGCGCTGTCTTCTCGGCACTGGCTTCGCACTGGCGACGCAGCCGGCTCCAATTGCTGACGCTGGTGCTCGGCCTCGCGCTGGCGACGGCCCTCTGGTCGGGTGTGCAGGCGATCAACGCCGAGGCGCGCGTAAGCTACGACGCGGCTGCCGCCACGCTGGCCGAGGGCCGGTTCGACCAGCTGATGCCGCGCGAGGGGGATTCAATGGCGCAGGAGATTTTCGTCGCGCTGCGCCGCGCCGGCTGGCTCGTCAGCCCGGTGGTGGAGGGAAGGCTGCGCCTCGGCAACATCTCTGTGAGGCTCGTCGGGGCCGATCCGCTGACCGCGCCTCCGGGCTCGGCTGCGAGTGCGGTGTTGACGCGTACAGACCTCAATCGCTTTCTGCGCGCAAACACGCTGGTAGCCGACCCGGAGACGGCGGCGCTCCTTGCGGCGAACATACCCAACCCGGTTCTCGCCGATCAGGCGGTTGCGCCGGGCACCGTACTCGCCGACATCGGCGTCGCCCAGAAGCTGCTCGGCCGTGTCGGGCGCATCAGCCGCTTGATCGTCCTGCCGGAGCAGCCGCTGCGGCAACGGCCGTTGGCCGAGATATCGCCGGACCTCGTGCTCCAGCGCGCGGACGGCGCGACCAATGTCGGCCGGCTCACCGACAGCTTCCACCTCAACCTCACGGCCTTCGGCTTTCTCAGTTTCGCGGTCGGCATCTTCATCGTCCACGGCGCGATCGGCCTTGCTTTCGAGCAGCGGCGCGGCATGGTTCGCACCCTGCGCGCGCTCGGCGTGCCGCTCCGCCGCCTGATCGTCCTGATGGTACTGGAGCTTGTCGTGCTGGCGACGCTTGCAGGCGCGCTCGGCATCGCGCTCGGCTATTTCATTGCAGCACTTTTGCTGCCGGACGTGGCCGCGACGATACGGGGCCTCTATGGCGCCGACGTTGCCGGCACGCTGCAGATCCGCCCGGCATGGTGGCTCTCGGGAATGGCTATGGCGCTCGGCGGCGCACTGCTTGCCGCCGCGAGCGCCCTATGGCGACTGGCGCGGATGCCGGTGCTTGCGAGCGCCGGCGGGCGCGCCTGGGCGCTGGCCTCGAGGCGGACGCAGAACCTGCAGGCCGCAGCCGCGCTCGTGCTGCTCGCGGCAGCGGGCGTGCTGGCCGTCACCGGAGGTGGACTGGCCGCCGGCTTCGCGCTGCTCGCCTGCCTGCTGCTTGGCGCAGCCCTTGCGCTGCCGTCCTGTCTCGCCGCGATCCTGCGCCTTAGCGAAGGACAAGCCCACAGCGCCATGGCGCAATGGTTCTGGGCCGACACGCGCCAGCAACTGCCTGGCCTGGGGCTCGCGTTGATGGCGCTGCTGCTCGCCGTGGCCGCGAATGTCGGCGTTTCCACCATGGTCTCCAGCTTCCGCCTGACCTTCGTCGGCTTTCTGGACCAGCGCCTGTCGGCCGAGCTCTACGTCGATGCGGAAGCGGTCGCGGACCGGGCCGGCCTGGAGCGCTTCCTCGAGGCGCGCGCCGACGCCGTGCTGCCGATCATGTCGGCCGATGCGACGCTCGCCGGCCTGCCGGCGGAGATTTTCGGGGCGCGGATCGGCTATACCTACCGCGAGAACTGGCGGTTCCTCGACGCGGTGCCCGCCGTCTGGGACGAGGTCGAAGAGGGTAGGGCGGTTATCGTCAACGAGCAGCTTTCCCGTCGCGCTGGCTTGCGCGTCGGCGAGATGCTCGCGCTGGGTCCCGGCCTGTCGCTTCCGGTCGCGGGCGTCTTCGGCGATTACGGAAATCCCATCGGCCAGGCCATCGTCGGCGAGGCGCTGTTCCGCCAGACTTTCCCTGGCATCGAGCCGAGCCGCTACGGCGTGCGCACCGGCGATCCTCAGGGCCTGCGCCGGGCGCTCACGGAAGCGTTCGACGTCCCAGTCGCGCGCATCATCGACCAGGCGGCGCTCAAGGCGTTTTCGCTGTCGGTGTTCGAGCGCACCTTCTCCGTGACCGGGGCGCTGAACGTGCTGACGCTGGCGGTCGCTGCATTCGCCATCCTGATGAGCCTGCTCACCCTGGCGGCGATGCGGCTGCCGCAGATGGCGCCCGTCTGGGCGATGGGGACGACCCAACGCCGGCTCGCAGGGCTGGAGATCCTGCGTACCGTCCTGCTCGCCGCGATCACCGCATTGTTGGCCTTGCCACTGGGCCTGGCGCTGGCCTGGGTGCTGCTTGCCATCGTCAATGTCGAGGCGTTCGGCTGGCGTCTGCCGATATACCTGTTTCCTACCGAATACGCCCGCCTGATGCTCTTCGCGCTCGCCGCCGCGCTGCTCGCTGCGCTCTGGCCGGCCTGGCGGCTTTCGCGCATGGAGCCGGCCGCGCTGTTGAGGATATTCGCCAATGAACGCTAGGGCTCTCATTTTCCTGCTGCTGAGCGTCGGCAATGCCTTCGCTCAGGGCTTTGCCGGGCTCGGCACGGACACTGAAGGTTTCGCCGTCCCGGAACCGGGCAAGCGGTTCGAGTTTCCGCGGGATCACGGAGCCCATCCGGACTACCGGATCGAGTGGTGGTACCTGACCGCGAACCTCACCGGGCCCGACGGTGCGGACTACGGCCTGCAATGGACGCTGTTCCGCTCGGCGCTTGCGCCCGGCGAGGCCGAGGGATGGGAGAGCCCGCAGGTGTGGTTCGGCCATGCCGCCGTCACCAGCGCCACGACCCACCGCGCCACGGAGCGTTTCGCGCGCGGCGGCACGGGCCAGGCGGGTGTGACCGCCGAGCCTTTCGCGGCCTGGATCGACGACTGGCAGATGGCGGGCGACACCTTCGACAGCCTGCGTCTCACGGCGACCGGAAAGGACTTCGCCTACGACATCGCAATGCATGCCGAAGGCCCGCTCGTTCTCCACGGCGACCGAGGCTACTCGGTGAAGTCGGCGAAGGGGCAGGCGAGCTACTACTATTCCCAGCCCTTCTTCGCCGTCGAAGGTACGATCACGCTGCCGGAAGGCGAGGTTCCCGTGCGCGGCAGGGCGTGGCTCGATCGTGAATGGTCCTCGCAGCCGCTGGCGGAGGAACAGACTGGTTGGGACTGGTTCTCGCTCTCCTTCGACACAGGCGAGAAACTGATGGGTTTTCGCCTGCGCGATGCTGCTGGCGGCGGATTCACCTCGGCCTCCTGGATCGCGGCGGACGGTGAGCCAACGCCCTACGGCAACGGCAAGCTTGTCATGATTCCGCTGGAGACGAGCCGGGTGGAGGGGCGCAAGATTCCTACGCGCTGGCGTCTCGTCTTGCCCGACCGTGCGCTCGACGTCACCGTCGGCGCGCTCAACTCTCAGGCATGGATGGGTCTCAGCATCCCCTACTGGGAAGGTCCGGTCCGGGTGATAGGCACCCACACGGGCAAGGGCTATCTGGAGATGACGGGCTACGAGAGGCAATGAGCTGGATCGCCGGCTGGAAGGCGCAGCACTCTGCGCTTGCCGGTGCGTTGAATCGTCCTGGACAACTCCTGGAACACGTAGGCGCGCGCCACTGCCGTCCAGCGCGAAGGCTAATCCGGCGCCTGTTTCGGCACGGAGCCCAGGAGGAATCACCGGTGTGGTCACCGTGTCGGGCGGTTCCTTGCTCTCCTTGTCGCCGGTCGTCGGCGGGATCAGCACGCCGTTGCAGTCTTCCAAGGATAGTCGAGTGCCATTGTCTGCCTCATCATTCGGGCCTTCCGCACCATTGCGATCGGATGCCTTCGTTCCAGTCCTCAGGTTCGGCCTGGCAGGGATTGTCCTGGTTGGTGCTGCCACAGCGTGTTGTAGTTGGCATCGTGCCAACCATTGAATCCAACTAGGGCGGATAAGAGAGCAAAAATAAAATAGGCGAAGATCATGGAGGAGCCGGAGCAGTTTAGTAAGGCGACGTAACCTATCGCTAGTGTCGCTAAAGCTCCCGTCGCCTTGGCAAGGCAAGTGAGCCTCCACGCACCTAATCGGCATCCGACAATTGGATCTAGCTCTTCTCGGAGAGCCCGTAAGAAGTCACGTCCATCATTCGGATACATGAGGTGGTATCCAAAACCGAGCTATTTCACCCTCACACTCCGGTTCGAGCTCCGCGAAAAACGGCATCACGTGTTGAGCGCGTCGAACATCGTCTGAATATCAGAGCCTGCCGGCTGGCCTAGCGTGATCCAGAGAATGCTCTAGACCGCCATTCCGGCGGAAAAGAGCCGGTTTAGCAGGGACAGATCATTGGGTTGTAGATTAGTACCAGTCGGAAATCCGTAGATTTTTGCCGCGAGCACGGGAGTTCGGAGGCGACCCGCTGCACGCAAATGGCATACTACGCTTAAGGGAGATTTCGACCCATGAAGCGCGGATCCCAACATTTCACCTCCAGTCACCGATATTGTGAGTTTCAGTTACTTGCCTTGCATAAATGGGTGCCATAGAAAGGAAATGAGGATGATATGCGGAATTATTTCTGGAAATTTCATTGAAACAGGCGCAGTAATTGAGCTCTAACAAGGTTCAGACGTTACAGCTGAACATGACCTCTTTTTCCTATCTATGCCAAACGGCGGATATGCAAGCCTCTATCCTTTCGGCAACGATAGAAATGCAATTTTAGTGTCTGCAGAGACAGCGCCAGCAGCATATCGCAACTTTAGGCTCGAGTTGGTCGAAGGAAATCGATGGCTATTAGAAATGTTGAACGAAGGTAGCTGAGGTAGGAATTTGAGCAGTTTGCTCTTTGAGACTGCCTGATTGACTCCCTATTTCACTTGGTCTTGTCGGGGACAGGGCCTCGAGGGGGTGAAGATTCGACCGCGTTGCTTTGTTAGTTACAGTCGTGATTGTTTGGTTCAAGGGTGTTGAATACCGGTCTATGGGATAACTCGCTCGATGAAGTGATCCTTCGTTCGGAAACAAAACCTCTTGGTCGGCTCCGTGCCATCTCCCGACATTTCTCAGAGGCGCTTATTCCCCATTGGCAATGACTGCTTGGAAGGATCCCACCAAAATCACAGCTAGTGTTGAGGGAGCAATGGGACCACGGCCAAGCGCATCATATTTGGCCCATCATTTGCCAATGAGTGTCACGAAGTGCTTTAATACGTTCTGCGCAGTCCGCTCCGCAGTACGTCCAGCCGCTGCCCACTGCGCAAAGTGTCCGTCAATGTACATGCGTGCGAGCCCGTAGACGAGCGCCCTCGCGGCTATCTGGGTCTCTGCTATGTCGTCTGACCGGAGCATGTTTCGTCGCTGTGCTTCTGCCATTGATCCTTCTACCAGCGAACGCACAGCATCGTTATCGCGACGCAGCGATTCCGAACTATCCCAATCAATAAGACTCCGTGTCGAGATGATCTGGAAATGGGTGGGGTTTCGAATTGCCCAGCGCAAATACGCGATTCCAACGGCGGCAAAGCGCTCAATCGGGTCGCCCGTAGCAACGTTCTCGACTGCATTCGTAATCTCCGAGCGGAACCGGCTCATTGCCTCCTCTGCAACAGCCGTCATCAATGCGGTCTTGTTGCTGAAATGACGGAAGGGTGCGCCGGCGGAAACGCCCGCACGCTTTGCGGCTTCGCGTACGCTCACATTGTCGGGGCCGCCCTCCTCGATAAGGTGGACCGCGGCATCGATCAACGCATCCCGCAGATTGCCATGATGGTAGCTGGTGCGGCCAGGCCTCTTGGCTTTTGGCATCTCTTTCCCTTCGTTCTGTCGAGCTGGATCACGCGTCTGTACCACGATTTCGGCAATTATGTAATCACTGTTTACACCTTCGACAAAAGGATGTAAGCAGTGATTACAGCGGGGATAGGAATAGGCCTGCGGTCTCCGCGGCTCCCAAATTCCCAGATGGAGAAACGAACATGCTCGCCAGAAACGCCGAACCCCGCCGTCCGCAATTCACGTCGTCGCAGAGCTCAGCCGAAGAACCTCGGCACAAGGAGAATTTCGCGACTGTTCAGTCGAGCGCCGCTGTGTCCAGCGTCACGCTTTATCGGCTTGCCTCCGTCGCTGGAGCGGGAAGCGCGCTTATTCTTCTGGTCAACGCGGCTAAACGCAGCTCGCTCATCCCGACCACCGATCTAACGCAAATTCTCGCACCACTCGCCGAGATATTGGCGCTTGGTCTTGTCGTAGGCTTGTTTTTTGCGTTTGGCCGGCGCGCGGGCTTGTTCGGCACTATCGCCTTTGTCATCAACTTCATTGCACTGGCAAGTCTGGAAGGTGTGGAAGTGGTGATCAATCTCGTATTTTCGAAGCTTCCGCTGGCAACCATCATCGACCTGCGCGGCGGGCCGCTCGGACTCGTTCTGGTCGTCAGTTCGTTTCTTTTTCTGTTTGGGACGCTCGCGTTTGTAATCTCTCTTGCCGTCGGAAGAGCCGTGCCGCGCATTCCACTCGCTCTCTATTTCATTGGCGCGATGCCTATCGCGCTCCGTGTGTTCGTGCCGGAGTGGGCTCTCGACCTGGGCCTGGTAATTCTTGCGACAGCGATCGCCTGGCTGGCCGGATGGCTGTGGATACGCGCGAGCACTATCGACGACTTGAGGCCGGAAAACGTGACCACCTTTGCTCCTCAGAATTGATGCCCTATCGCTGCAACAGGTTTGCTGTGGCGGCGGCTTCGGGTCACCAGCGGACTTCACCATCGGCCGCTCCGCGCGCCATTTGCTGACCTTCCTGCCGCTTCTCCAAACCAGCCGTTCGCGCTACGACCTGATGCGACCCGAAGCGGTCGCCGGTGACAGGCAAAGGAATGTCTCTATATGACCCGAACCGGTCTTCCGATTTTGGCCGGCGACGGGTGAGCAGTGCGAGTTGATCTAGAATCTGGATCACGCCAACGCGAGCGCCTCGCTGTCAGGGAGACTGTTTGCGCTGTCGCGAATGGCCAGTTCGAGTTTACTTGCTTCCGTTCGAGTGATCGACATGAAGATCTGCATCAGGTCAGTGCTCGTCCATGCAAGCTGGGCATCTAAGGCCCGCTTCTGGCATTCCAAGACTCGAAGCTGCCAGTCACCGGCCCCAGTTGAACCCTTAGGGCGATCGGACTGGATGCGCCTCATGTCGGCCGTTGCGGACGCCTTTGCCACCGCCCAAATGCAGACATCGCCGGCAACGAGGTGGAACGACCGCTCCCGCCGCCTATTAGGTCTTCAGCTCGCGCTTGAGTTCGTTGAGGAAGCGCCAGTCCGTACCTTTCGCGATAATCCTGTCGGGTGTGGAGCCGATCAAACCGATTTCCTTCAGACGCAGCGCATAGAAGCGGACGGTATCAGTGGAATCGTAGTCCCGCCATTCCCGGTAGGGCAACTCGCTGATCGCTGCGAACGCATCATTGTAGTGGCTGGCGAACCCGCCCGCCACCAAGCGCTCGGCAACCAAGGCCGGCGCAGCGGTGCATAGATCCGCAGCCTTGAGGATGGCGCGCAGCACACGCTTGGTAGCAACCGGATGCGCGGCCACAAAATCGCTGTTGCCGGACAGCATGCAGCAGAAATATTGTGACCAAGGTCGGTCCACAGTGCTGTTGACGATCACGTGCCCGACCTTGTTGCGCCGCAATTCCTGCGGGTCCGGCGGAAAGCCCAGGAACGCATCGATGTCGCCCCGCGCGAACAGCTCCTTGGGCTTGACCGCCGGGTCCACCACCCAGTTGATGTCGCGCGCCGGATCGAGCCCGACATAGGCCGCGATGCTGGCGAGGAACAGATGCGGCCCCGAACCGAGCCCCTGGACGCCGACGTTCCGGCCTTTCAGATCGACGACGCTGTCGATCCCGCGCTTGGCAAACAGCTCGAAGCAACCGGGATGGATGCCGCCGAGCAGAGTGAGCCGCGCACCGGAGTCCAAGGCGACGATCGAATTTGTCACGAAGTTGAGGCTAAAGTCGATCTCGCCATTCGCCACCGCGGAGGCCGTGGCCGCACCGGGGCCTGCGGCGACATAGGCAACCTCGGTGAAGCCCTCAGCGCGCAGCAGATCCTCTGCAACATACTGTGGCGCCACGCAGATGCTAGGGATCTTGGCCAAGCGAATGCGTGTGGTCTCCGGCGCTGGCTCGGCAAGAACTCGAGTTGGAGCGCCGACGAGGCTTGCGGTGCCGGCAGCCGTCAGGCCGGCCAGGAAGCGCCTGCGGCTCTGGATGATTTGCATGTCTACGTCTCCCCTCGAGACAGATGGGATCAGGTTTTTAGCTCACGCTTCAACTCGTCAAGGAAGCGCCAGTCCGTTCCGTTGGCGATAATTTGTTGCGGGCTCGACTTGATCATGCCGGTCTCCTGCATGCGCAGTGTGTAGAACCGCAGGGAGTCTTCAGGGTCGAATTCCCGCCAGCGGTCGTACCGGAT
>NZ_JAMYSY010000072.1:0-21956 GCF_040322175.1 Mesorhizobium sp. M0185
GAATCATACAGCACACGCCGGCGGAATCCGACACGTCACAACCGAGTCAATCCGTCGCAGCAAGATGTGTATACGCCCTAGTGCCCTCGAGGGGGAGATGTCGCCGAAGGCGACAGAGGGGTCGGGACGTCCTGACGCGAACCTTTACCGCGAACAAAACAGGCTGGCGCTCGACGCGCGACGACCCCCTCTGGCCTGCCGGCCATCTTCCCCTCAAGGAGGGAGATCGATGCGCCATGGCTTTCGCCAATCGTCAAGGGCATTTTGTGCCGGCCGCAGCAACTTTGTTCTTGCTTTGTGCCGGCAGCTATGCTACTAACTTGGGTATGGTGCCAATTGGCTCCAACGACCCGTCCTCCCGAGGCGGGTTTTTTGTTATTGCGCCATTCATGGCAAATGGCCCAGGCGGAATACGATTCCGTTGCGGCCAATCAGCTTTCGTCTCGTTAGAGGATCCTTCTGAATCGACGGTCGCGGAGTTTGACGCACTCCATCGTTCGAGCCTTCGGCCGGTTCACTCAATTCGATCCCGAACTGTCACTTCTTGCTTGGATCGTCTGCCGGGTTGACGTAGGTGATCTTGAATGGCCCCTCGCCATGAACCTGGATGATCGTATCGCTTGTCGTCCAGGCGAAGTGATTCATTCCGGCCGGCGCGACGCCGAAGCCGCCAGCAGTCAGTTCGACACCTTTCGCCTCGTCGAGCTTATCGCCCATTCCAATATGGAAGTTGCCGGAAAGCACCGTTACGTATTCCGTGGTGGGATGATTATGTGCGGCAATTTTGTAGCCGGCGGGTGTCTTCAACCGCAGCACATAGGCGCCCTCCTTTGAGGGGTCTCCAGCGACAACAGCCATTTCCGCGCCAGCGGGAATGACAGCTGGAGCAGGACCCCATTTGATGTCTTTGGCGTTCATCGGCATCTCATCGGCAAACAGAGACGCCGTCCCAACAACCAGCAGTGCCAGGGCAGAGGCAAGCTTGAGCATGACAATCTCCCAATGTCTGTAGAGGACGGCGTCGAGTATCGGCGCGCCGATCCACTTGCCAATTGGAGTCTATCAGGGCAGAGCGCCCGAACGCATCCTGCGAACGGGGGACGCGCATTCGCGGTAGCCGCGGAAGCTGCCGCTAAAAACATTTCCAGGTGAAACGATTTTGTTTGTATCACTGTAGGTGATCGGCCTCGCTAGCTTCCAGTGCCAGATTTGTCGACGGCAGAAGACGGCTTGACGGCCCCTGCCCGGCATCTGAACAGGACTGGCCTGCGGACGTGGCGGAATTGGTAGACGCAAGGGACTTAAAATCCCGTTCTAGTCCGTTGCACCCTCGCAACTAACCCCTCAACGCTTGTAATTCCCCGGTTTGCGCCGGGGTTTGCATTTCATTTTAAGCTCTCCACTCGTGCAGCGGATTTTGTGGGAAACCCGCCGTTGTGGGAAATCGTGTGGGAAAAGGAGAACAGACGTTCATGACCAAACCAATCCATATCAATCTGCAGGCCGGCACCGACGACGAGTTAGACAACTACGCCAAGGGTGGTTCCAGAAGAGGAAATCGAATTAAATCAGCACAATCCCTAGAGGTGCGTGAGGCGGTTTCTCAAGCACCAGCACATGACTGCCAAGAGGTGATGTGTGAGTGCTCTTAACCTTGAACCCCTCGTCAGAAAGCGTTTCGATGAATTCGCCATCCGTTCCAGGCGGAACGCGGGCAACGACGTTCGAGGTGCGCCTCACAATATTGGAAAGCACCCTTCGCGCCTTGCCTGGGCCGATGTTGCGCTGCATGTGCTGGTAGACGGCCAGCAGCAGGACGATATCGTATTTCGGTAAGAGGATATTGCCGAGGCGCCGGCTGCCAAGATTCAGGCGATCGAACCGGGCATGCACCGGGGAGCCACTCAACAACATCTTTGCAGTCTCGATATGCGGCTTGGCAACGTCGATCCCGTGGATCGAGCTGGGTTTCAGCTTGGATATCTCATAGGCGACAACACCCATATTGCAGCCAACATCGAGAATGGATTTCCCAGCATAGTCGATCTCCAATGAGAATATCCCGTCCAGTCTATCCTCCCATGTTCCTGCAAAACCTCTTTTGAACCTTGACCACCACAAATCATATACTCCTAATATTAGAGATCGCCGAACTATAGCGCTCGTTACCTTCTACTATTCATAAGTCGTGGCCAAGAAAAGCCTGCCCTCCACAAAAACACAGAAAAACATCATGGACACCACGTTCAAGGGCGCTGCGAGGCGCCTTGCTGATCTCAACTTGCGGAAACTAGGCGCCCGCATTGGAGTAGGAGAGGACGGTGTTTAGGACATCGCCTTCAAAGCTAGTCCAGCCAACCCAATTACGCATCACGACCACGATCTCCCGGCAGTCGCCTGATGACTCAGAACCGCAAGGGCATCCACCGTCTGATGCAGCACAGCGACCTCTGCGACATCGGCAAGTGGGAGGTCATAGAGGTGTGGCGCAGCATCCGCGAACACATCCCAGGGCTGTCCGACACCGTGGTCTACACGACGCGGCATACGTGCTGCTCGTGGCAGATCATCCGTGGCATCGACATCCGGCGCGTCCAAATCTGGATGGGCCACAAGTCGACCCAGACCACCTGAACTACGCCCACCTCGCACCCAATCACTTGCTCGACAACCTGACCGCGCTCGAAGGTGGCGCGGCTCCGAGGCTCGTGGTAGTGAACGGCAAATCCTAAGCCGACCGTGTGGGAAACCATGTGGGAGACCGGTGGGATTTCCCCACAATGTGGGAGGTGGGCGTGGCGGAACTGGTATACGCAGCAGACTTAAAATCTGCCGGTGTTTCAAGCACTTACGGGTTCAAATCCCGTCGCCCACACCAAGCCTCGCAACGGACATAAAATCCCTCGATCTCTGATCGTACGGGTTCGATACCCGTCGTCCGCACCAGCAACATCGGCGCCATTGCGGCCTAAAGCGTGTCGCGTTCGATCGGCCTCATGCGACGCGCTTTAGGTTCTTGTTTTTATGCATGTCGTTATCGCAAAACCGCTGCACACTTTTGCGCGACATGCATTAAGCAAGAGCGTGAACTCGCCGAATACAGGCTGCCACATGCCATTTCTCGACCAGGAGCCGGCGAGCCGATGCGGGATCTGCGATATGCGTATCCGGTGTCCGCATGTTCGTTTGCCAGCTTCCAAAGCGCACTCAGGCAAGGGCGGCGGTATCGGTCGCGCGCATCGCCAGCAATTTCGATATGATTTTGTCACA
Organism: Mesorhizobium sp. M0185; assembly: GCF_040322175.1. Taxonomy (NCBI): domain Bacteria; kingdom Pseudomonadati; phylum Pseudomonadota; class Alphaproteobacteria; order Hyphomicrobiales; family Phyllobacteriaceae; genus Mesorhizobium; species Mesorhizobium sp. M0185. Next base: position 3,271 of record NZ_JAMYSY010000072.1, read on the forward strand.
TCGGCTGCTATATGGTGGAAAAGGAGTCCGCCCATGCGAACCACCCAGCCGATAAGTATCACCCTCCCGCGCGACATGGCCGAGGCCGTCGCGCGCAAGGTCGAATCCGGCGCCTACGCCTCCGTCAGCGAAGTGCTGCGCGAGGGCGTGCGCGCGCTGCTCGACCGCGACGCCGCCGTTGAACGCTGGCTGCGCGAGGAAGTCGCCCAGAGCTACGACGAGTACAAGGCGAATCCGTCCAGCGCCATCCCTGCTGAGCAGGTCATGCTGCGTATCCGCGACCGCGCCGCCGCGCGACGCGATGATGCCAATAAGGAATGACGCGCACGGTTGTATTTTCCGCGCAAGCGGAGCGCCAGTTGGATGCGCTGTATCGCTACATAGAGGAATATTCCTCCACAGCCCGTGCGGAATCGTTCGTTGGCGGCATCGTGGCCTATTGCCACGCGTTCGAGCCGTTTCCCGAGCGCGGAACGCGCCGCGACGATATTCGTCCCGGCCTCCGCGTTCTAGGCTACCGCCGCCGCGTCAGCATTGCCTTCACGGCCGAAGCCGACACCATCGCCGTCCTCGGCGTCTATTACGGCGGGCAGGACTATGAAGCGGACCTCAAGGACGAAGGCTAACGGGCGTAACGATCGGGCGATAAGACCTCTGCCCCAGTGGAGCCTCGCCGATCGCGCCGGCAAAAGAAGTTTGTTCAGCCTCCAGGCCTCCAGCCGCAACCAGCGTCGCCTTGTCCCAGCCCCGCAAGTCGGCCTGGTGGAAGGGGTTCCGGCCGGGCGCTTCCTCGCAGGGTGCAGCTTCCGGCATGGCTCACCCTCCGATCGGGTTCAGCTGCAGGTGCTGGATCAGGATAATCGTCTTGGCGTCGATGATGCGACCGTCGTGGATGCCGGCCAGTGCCTCGTCTAGCGGCATTTCCAAAACCTCGATGTCTTCGCCTTCGTCATGCGCGCCGCCGCCGTCGGAAATGCGGTCGGCGGGCGAATAGCGGGCGACGAAAAACCAGAGCCGCTCAGTGACGCTGCCGGGGCTCATATAGGGCGAAAACAGCCGCTGCACGTCCTTCAGGCGGTAGCCGAGTTCCTCCTCGGCCTCCTTGCGGATGCAGGTTTCGGGATCGTCTTCGTCGAGCAGGCCGGCGCAGGCCTCGATCAGCGGCTCCTTGTGGCCGGTGACGTAGGCCGGGTAGCGGAACTGCCGCACCAGAAGCACCGTCGAGCGGTCGGGATCGAAAGGCAGGATCACCGCGCCGTCGCCGCGATCGTAGGTCTGACGGGTATGCGTTTCCCATTTTCCGTCGCGCCGGCGATAGTCGAAGACGGTCTTTTTCAAAACCGCCCACTCGTCGGAAAGGACTTCCTCAGAGCGGATGCGAATGCGATCTTCCATGGTGGACTCCCTGCTGCCGCGGCAAGGCGTAGCCGCGAACGGCGGTTCGTGCAATCGGGCCACCAATTGGTCCAGAGCACCGGTTCACCGTCTCGTGTCTGGCGCTGGCACAATCGGCTGCATAAATAGCGGCAACCCTTTCCGGAGTTTTTTATGACCTCATCGCTTTTCCAGCCGATCACCCTCGACGGCCTGACCTTCCCCAACCGCATCGCGGTCGCGCCGATGTGCCAGTATTCGGCCGAGGACGGCTCGGCCAGCGATTGGCACCTCTATCACTGGATGAACCTGGCGATGTCGGGCGCCGGCATGGTCACCGTCGAGATGACCGATGTCGAACGGCGCGGCCGCATCTCGCATGGCTGTCTCGGCCTCTATTCCGAGGACAACGAGGCGGCCGCGCGACGCACGCTGGATGCAGCCAAGCGTGTCGCCGCACCGGGCACGAAATTCGGCACGCAGCTTGCCCATGCCGGCCGCAAGGCCTCGAACCGCAAACCCTGGGACGGCGGCGGCCCGCTGCACGCCGATCAGGACCCGTGGCCGATCGTATCGGCCTCGGCGATCGCCTACGACACCGGCTGGCAGGTGCCGCGGGCGCTGGAGGACGACGAGATCCTGCAAATCATCGAACGCTTCGCAGAAGCGGCACGGCGGGCCGAGCGCGCCGGCTTCGACTTCATCGAGCTGCATGCCGCGCATGGCTATCTGATCTTCCAGTTCCTGTCGCCGCTCTCCAACCGGCGCACCGACCGCTGGGGCGGCTCGCTGGAAAACCGCATGCGTTTCGCCGTCGAGATCGCCAAGGCGGTGAAGAAGGCGGTGCCCAGGCTGATGCTGGGCGCGCGCCTGTCGATCAAGGAATGGGTCGATGGCGGCTTCGGGGTCGAGGATGCGATCGAAGTGGCAAAGGCGCTGAAGGAAGCCGGCGTCGCCTATCTCTGCTGCTCGAGCGGCGGCAACTCGCCGTTGCAGAAGCTGCCGACCGGCCCGGGCTACCAGGTGCATCTGGCCGAAGCGGTGCGCAAGGCCGTCGGCATCCCGACACGGGCCGTCGGCCTGATCGACGATCCGAAACAGGCCGAGGCGATCGTCGCCGACGGCCGCGCCGACATGGTGGCGCTGGCGCGCGCCTTTCTTGCCGATCCGCGCTGGGGCTGGCGCGCCGCGGCCACCTTCGGCGAAGAAATCCACCCGGCGCCACAGCTTGCCCGCTCGGTGACGACGATGCAGCATTGGATGAAAGCGGCGAACTGATGACGGGTTCGTCTCGCTGGACCGGCCAGCACAGCTTCGCATTGATCCTCTGCCGGTGTAGAGTGGCCGGGGGCCGCGGCTGGGCGCGGCGGGTTGGGGGAGCAGAGACATGTCGTTCAGGGGGATTTCCATTGCGGCCACCTCCGCGGTTGTGGCCGGGCTGTCGTTCGCCTCATCGACGCCGGCCGGGGCGCAATATTGCGAAGGCACGGTGCACGGACTTTCCAGGCACTACAATCTAGCGACGGGAAGCGGCTTTCTCGCCGTTCGGGCCCGGCCGAACTCGTCGTCGCGCATGGTCGGGCAATTGTTCAACGGCGACCAAACCGAGATCTTCGACCGCCGCGGAAACTGGTACAAGGTCGATTTCGGCGGCCGCACCGGCTGGGCGAATGCACGCTGGCTGCGCAACGACTGCGGCTATTGAGCTATTTTCGCCTGAGCTAAAAAGCAGTTGCAACCAAATCGGCCGCTCAGCGTTGGCGGCGATGATGGACAGCAAGCCATTTGAAAAGCCGGTCGTGGTTGAACTCGGCCATGTCGGCAAATATCGGCAGATCCGCAGCGCCCAGGAGGCGGCGGAGTGCCTGATGACGATCTGGCCACTCAACCGCGGGCCGCGTCATCGTGATGCCCTCGACACTTGCCTAAAAGTGCTGGAAGGTTATCGTTCGACGGCGGATGCGCGCCGGGCACTGATCGAAGCCGCCAGGGAATCGGACGTGCTGGTCGCAGACGACAGGCTGCCAGACGACAGACTGGCCGACGACAGGCTGCATTGAGGCAACGGGCTTTCAACCGGAGGGTTTCATGGCGAAACTGACCTACAAGATCGTCGAGCATGACGGAGGCTGGGCCTACAAGGTCGGCTCGACATTCTCCGAAACGTTCCCCACCCATCAGGACGCGTTGCGCGCCGCCGAGATCGCTTCCGCCGAACAGCAGGTCGCCGGCAACACCGACGGCATCCAGTACGAGGACGCCGACGGCAAATGGCATGACGAGCTCGCCGACGGCCGCGACCGGCCGCAGACCGAGGTTTCGGATTAGAGTGTGCCGATATCCAGGTGATGCCGGCGTGCTTTACAGGTCGGTTTGGTAGCGCTACCGTCTCACATCGCGCGTGACCGGGGAGGAGCCTGGGCGCCGTCGCGGGCCAGGCAGGAAAGCGGTTTCCTTCGAAGTCGTTGCGGGAATCAATCGGGAGGAGATCGATGGCGTCTGTCGCGATCGGCGATGTCTACAAATCATTTGGGACCGTCGAGGTCCTGCACGGGGTCAGCGTCGATATAGACGACGGCGAGTTCGTCACGCTGGTCGGTCCTTCGGGTTGCGGAAAGTCGACCCTTCTCAGGATGATCGCCGGCCTGGAAAAGATCTCGCGCGGCCAGATCGCGATCGGCAAACGTGTCGTCAACAACGTTGCGCCAAAGGAGCGCGACGTCGCCATGGTCTTCCAGAACTATGCGCTCTACCCGCATATGACGGTCGCCGAGAACATGGCGTTCTCGCTGATGCTCAAGGGCGTTCCCAAGACGGAGAGCGATGCCGGCGTGCGGCGCGCGGCCGAAATCCTGGGACTGGTGCCGCTGCTCGACCGTTATCCGCGCCAGCTTTCCGGCGGCCAGCGCCAGCGCGTTGCCATGGGCCGGGCGATCGTGCGCGATCCGCAGGTTTTCCTGTTCGACGAGCCGCTGTCCAATCTCGATGCCAAGCTCCGGGTGCAGATGCGCGCCGAGATCAAGGAACTGCACCAGCGCCTGAAGACGACGACGGTCTACGTCACCCACGACCAGATCGAGGCGATGACCATGGCCGACAAGATCGTCGTCATGCATGACGGCATCGTCGAGCAGATCGGGCCGCCGCTCGAGCTGTACGACCGGCCGAACAATCTGTTTGTCGCCAGTTTCATCGGCTCGCCCGCCATGAACATGCTCAGGGGCGAGATCGTAAGCGACGGCTCGCCGTCATTTCGCGGCGCCGGCGGGATTTCGGTCCCGTTGGCCTCGGCACTTTCCATCGGCAATGGTGAGCCGGTCGTGCTGGGGATACGGCCCGAGCATTTACGGCTGTCCGACCATCAGGGCATTCCGGTCACCGTCGTGGTGGTCGAGCCGACAGGGTCCGAAGTGCAGCTCATCGGCCGCACCGCCGGCGGCGAGGAGATCGTCGCAAATTTCCGCGAACGCCATTCCTTCACGCCAGGCGAAACCATCCGGCTTACGGCCGAGCCTGGCCTCATCCATCTCTTTCACGGCAAAACCGGACAGCGGTTCGAAACACCCATCGAGCAGTAGGACGGCAATGACAATAAGCAGGAGGAAGCGAGCATGAAATTCACCAGACGCGACGTGATCCGCACCACCGCCGGTGCGGCGGCGGGAGCCTTGGGAAGCCGGCTCATCGGCTCTCCCGCCTTTGCCCAGGAGGGGTTGAAATACAAGCCCGAGGACGGCGCCAAGCTCAGGCTGTTGCGCTGGTCGCCTTTCGTGAAGGGCGACGAGGACCAATGGCTGGCCAACACCAAGCGCTTCACCGAAGCGACCGGTGTCGAGGTTCGCGTCGACAAGGAAAGCTGGGAGGACATCCGCCCCAAGGCGGCGGTCGCCGCCAATGTCGGCTCCGGCCCGGATCTCATGTTGGTCTGGTTCGACGACCCGCATCAATATCCCGACAAGCTGCACGACGTGACGGAATTGGGTGAATATCTCGGCTCGAAATATGGCGGCTGGTACGACGGACCGCACCAGTATGCGACGCGGGAGGGCAAATTCCTCGGCCTGCCTCTCGCCACCATCGGCAATGCCATCGTCTACCGCGAGAGCTGGGTGAAAGAAGCGGGTTTTTCGGAGTTTCCCAAGGAGACTCAAGGCTTGCTCGAACTTTGCAAGGCGCTGCAGGCGAAGGGACATCCGGCCGGCTTCACGCACGGCCACGGCGTCGGCGACGGCAACAACTACGCTCACTGGCTGCTGTGGAGCCACGGCGGCCAGATGGTCGACGAGAGCGGAAAGGTAACGATCAACAGCCCGGAGACGCTCAAGGCGATCGAATACGCGCAGCAACTCTACAAGACCTTCATTCCCGGCACCGAAAGCTGGCTCGACGTCAACAACAACCGCGCCTTCCTGGCCGGCGAAGTCAGTGTCATCGCCAATGGGATTTCCGCGTACAACACGGCCAAGATCAACAAGGACAATGATCCGAAGCTGGCTGAAATAGCCAAGGACATTCGCACCACCAACCTGCCGATCGGCCCGGTCGGGAAATCCGTCGAGCTGTTCCAGGTGACCACGGCCGTGATCTTCGACTACACGCCCTATCCCAACGCCGCCAAGGCCTACCTGCAGTTCATGTTCGAGGATCCGCAAATGTCGCAGTGGATCACGTCGTCGGCAGGCTATTGCTGCCAGACGCTCAAAGCCTTCGACAACAACCCGGTGTGGACGGCCGATCCGAACAATGCCGCCTACGCCAAGGCCTCGGCGACGCTGCGGCCCAACGGCTATGCCGGCCCGCTTGGCTATGCCTCGGCAGCGACCATGGCCGACTATGTGCTGGTCGACATGTTCGCCAAGGCGGTGACAGGCCAGGCGACACCGCAAGAAGCGATGGAAGAGGCCGAGAAGCGCGCAAACCGCTACTATCGCGTTTGAGCCGGGTTCAGCCGGGCAGCCATGCTGCCCGGCTTCGAATCGCGCATGGCCGCCCGCCGTTCAATGAGACCTTAGAGGAGCCGACCCATGGCCGTGACCTCCACTGCCGCTCAGCCACGCCGGTCGGCGCTGTCGCGCATTATGACGTTCGTGTCCGAAAGTCATAACGCGCTTGGCTTCGGCTTCATGCTGCCGGCGGCGGCGCTGCTACTGGTCTTCCTGACCTATCCGCTCGGGCTCGGCGTCTGGCTCGGCTTCACCGATGCCCGCATCGGCCGCCCCGGCATCTTCATCGGTATCGAGAACTACGAATATCTGTGGGATGACGCCGTCTTCTGGCTCTCGGTCTTCAACACCTTGCTCTACACGATCAGCGCCTCGGTCCTGAAGTTTGCGCTCGGCCTGTGGCTGGCGCTTATCCTCAACCAGAACCTGCCGTTCAAGTCGTTCTTCCGCGCGATCGTCCTGCTGCCCTGGGTGGTGCCGACGGTGCTGTCGGCGATCGCCTTCTGGTGGATCTACGATTCGCAATTCTCGATCCTGTCCTGGGCGCTTATGGAAATGGGCCTGATCGACCATCGCATCAACTTCCTCGGCGATCCCGAGAATGCGCGGGCTTCGGTCATCGCCGCCAATGTCTGGCGCGGCATTCCTTTCGTGGCGATCACGCTGCTTGCCGGCCTGCAGACGATTCCGCAGTCGCTCTACGAGGCCGCCACGCTCGACGGCGCCAGCCGCTGGCAATTGTTCCGCTATGTGACGCTGCCGCTGCTGACGCCGATCATCGCCATCACCATGACGTTTTCGGTGCTGTTCACCTTCACCGACTTCCAGCTGATTTATGTGCTGACGCGCGGCGGGCCGGTGAACGCCACGCATCTGATGGCGACGCTGTCGTTCCAGCGCGGCATTTCCGGAGGCCAGCTTGGCGAAGGCGCCGCGATCGCAGTTGCCATGATCCCGTTCCTGCTGGCGGCGATCCTGTTCAGCTATTTTGGCCTGCAGCGTCGCAAATGGCAGCAGGGCGGCGGAGATTGACATGACCGCGATCGAAACGAGCAAACGCCCGGAACTCGACGAAGGCGGCATGGGCTACCTGCAGAGTTTGCCGCGGCGCGTGGTGACGGTCTACCTGCCGTTGCTGATCTTCGTCATCGTGCTGTTGTTTCCGTTCTACTGGATGACGATCACGGCGGTTAAGCCCAACCTCGAGATGACCGACTACGCCAATTTCAATCCGTTCTGGGTGGTGCATCCGACGCTCGAGCATATCCGCTACCTGCTCTTCGAGACGTCTTATCCGGGCTGGCTGCTCAACACGATCATCATCTCGACCGCCGCCACGTTCCTGTCGCTGCTGGCTGCCGTGTTCGCTGCCTATGCGATCGAACGCTTGAGGTTCTCCGGGGCGCGGCAGGTCGGCCTCGCGGTGTTCCTCGCCTATCTCGTGCCGCCGTCGATCCTGTTCATTCCGCTGTCTGTGATGGTGTTCAACCTTGGACTTTACGACACGCCGTTCGCGCTCATCCTCACCTATCCGACCTTCCTGATCCCGTTCTGCACATGGCTGTTGATGGGTTATTTCCGCTCGATCCCGTTCGAGCTGGAAGAATGCGCGCTGATCGACGGGGCGAGCCGTTGGCAGATCCTCACCAAGATCGTGCTGCCGCTATCGGTGCCGGGCCTGATTTCCGCCGGCATCTTCGCATTCACGCTGTCATGGAACGAGTTCATCTACGCCCTGACCTTCATCCAGTCGTCCGAAAACAAGACTGTGCCGGTCGGCGTGCTCACCGAGCTGGTGCGCTCGGACGTCTATGAATGGGGGGCGCTGATGGCGGGAGCGCTGATCGGCTCGCTGCCGGTCGTGGTGCTCTATTCGTTCTTTGTCGAGCACTATGTTTCCTCGATGACCGGAGCCGTGAAGGAATAGCCAGCATCGTGATTGGGTTCGGAGGTATTCCCGGCGGCCGGGAATGCCTGGGGTAGGCACCCTGCCGGCCGAGACCGCGTTCCGGAAGGGTGTCAGCTGCCGGTGTCGGACTTCGGCGCAAATGCGCGGTCGGCAATGCGTTCTATGAAAGCGACGACCCGTTCCCGCTCGACGAATTGCGGCATGTGGCCAAGCCCCTCGACAGCCTCGAAATCGAGCCCCCTGATCTTTTCCATCACCGGCCAGCCGTGGATATCGATGCCCAGCACGCGGTCGGAAGCACCAAACAGAATGCCGGCCGGCATGGTGATCTCGCGATAGCGTTGCTCGATGCGGCCAAGGTCATGCTCGATGGCCACGACATCGGTCGACGTTGCATAGAAATGGCTTGGCCTCAGCCCGCACCAGCCGCCGCCCTCGACCATATAGTCGGCCGGCGCCGTCTGCGGCGCGAAAATGAAGGCAAGCGTCGCTTCGGCATATTTGAGAGCCGCCGGGATCGCCACCGTATAAGCCATGATCCGGCGCCGCAGCGGCGACTTGACATATAGCGGGCCGAACTTCTCGCGCGCGTCCGGCTCCAGATGGGTCAGCGGTGCCAGCAAGGCGATACCGGAAATCGCCGTGGGATGCTCGATAGCCAGCGTCAGCGCGATGGCGCCACCCAGCGAATGACCGACGACCAGAGGCTTTTCCAGCCCAAGCGCGTCGATAAAATGCCGCACGACCTCGGCCTGCTCGGACAGCCGTCCGCTGGCGCCCCTGGCCCGCACCGAATAGCCGGAGCCCGGACGGTCGAGCGCGATCAGCCGATAGTTCGGGCCGAACCGTCCGAACAGCGTGTGGCCGAATTGATGAAGCTGCGCGCCGAGGCCGTGCAGGAAGACGATCGGCCGCCCCTCGCCCGTCTCGACATAATGGATGCGGTTGCCGTCGATCTCGATGAATTTGCCACTGGCCGGCACCAGCCTTTCGGCCTTCGCCGCGATCCGTAGCGTCGCCAGCATCGGATAGGCTGCCACGACGAGCGCCAGCAGAAACAGCGCGCCGGGTAGCCATAGCAGAATCGATGCCGGCATGTCTTGCTCAGGGCTCCAAACCGGCACGCAGCATCACCCGCCAACGGGTGTACTGCAAGGGAGGTGGCACAGGTAGATCCGTCGTTTGGCGGCATTGCCGCCGGCCGTTTGCCGCGCTATCTCAGGCGACCCGTTTGCCGGAGCCAGTCATGACCGAAATCGTCACCGCCGCCATGCTCGTCATCGGCGACGAGATTCTGTCCGGCCGCACCAAGGACAAGAACATCGGCCACCTCGCCGACATCATGACGGCGATCGGCATCGACCTGAAGGAAGTCCGCATCGTTCCCGACGAAGAAGACGAGATCGTCGCTGCGGTGAATGCGCTGCGCACCCGCTATACTTATGTCTTCACCACCGGCGGCATCGGCCCGACGCATGACGACATCACCGCCGATTCGGTTGCCAAGGCCTTTGGCGTGCCATGCGAATACGACGCCAAGGCCTACGCCCTGCTGGAGGCAAGCTACGCCGCCCGCGGCATCGAATACACCGAAGCGCGCAAGCGCATGGCGCGGATGCCGCGCGGGGCAGACCACATCGATAATCCAGTGTCGGTTGCACCGGGCTTTCGCATTGGCAACGTCCATGTCATGGCCGGCGTGCCGGCGATTTTCCAGGCGATGCTCGACAATGTCGTGCCGACATTGCGAGCCGGCACCAAAATGCTGTCGGCAACCGTGGAATGCCCGTTCGGCGAAGGCCTGATCGGCGGGCCGCTGGGCGACATCCAGAAGGCGCATCCGGACACGATCATCGGCTCCTACCCGAAATATGGCGACGGCAAGTTCTGGACGGAACTGGTGGTGCGCGCCCGCAGCCAGCAGGCGCTGGACTCCGCACGCGCAGACGTAGAGGCTATGGTGGCGGGCTTGATCAAGGCAAGCCGAGTGGGCTGATCGGCCGGCCTGACGGAACCAGCATCGCGCAGTGACGTTTGTCACGGATGGGATCGCCGTAAGAAGTGAGGGACTGCCATGCGCTTCAAGACCATCGTCGCCATACTACAGAACGAACAGGATGCCGAGCGCGTCCTCGACTGCGCGATCCCGCTGGCCGGCCGGTTCCAGAGCCATCTGATCGGCATCCATGCCGAGGCGCTGCCCGTGCCCTACACCTCGGCTACCGGCTTTCCGGACACCGAGTTCCTGCAGGTTTCCGCCGATATGAACCGGGAGCGCGCCGAGAAGTTGCAGGCCGCCTTTCACAAGCGCATCGAGAATTCCGGCCTGTCGTTCGAGTGGCGCAGTCTCGAGAGTTTTTCCGGCGACAGTGCGCTGACCGGCATCTCGACCGTTCGCACCGCGGACCTGATCATCGCCGCGCAGCGCGAATCGGGCAGCGATCCGAGCGCCGACGTCGACACGCTGGTCTACGATGCCGGCCGGCCGGTGCTGGTGGTGCCGCATTCGGGTCCGCTCGTCACTAGCTTCAAGCACGTGCTGCTCGCCTGGAACGGCAGCAAGGAAGCCGCGCGCGCGGCCTTCGATGCCCTGCCCTTCATCATCGAGGCCGAGAAGACGGACATCGTCGTCATCGACCCGCCAGATACGCTGGACGAGGCGCCGGAAACAGCCGGCGCCGAGATCGCCGCCTCGCTGTCCAGGCATGGCGCGACCGTCAGCGTCTCGGTGCTGAGGTCCGGCGGCGCCTCGGTCGACGACATCATTCAGACCAGGGTCGCCGAGTCGGGTGCGGACCTGCTCGTGCTCGGCGCCTACAGCCATTCCTGGCTGCGCCAGCTGCTGTTCGGCGGGGTGACGCGAACGGTGCTGCGCACCGCCCCGGTGGCGGCTTTCCTGTCGCGGTAGGTTCACAGGGATAGCTGGCAGGACAATAGCTTTGCCGCGCCCTTGCCAAGGCCAAGCCTTTCCAGTTAATTCCGCGCGCATTCCATAGTGTCTGCGCGCGATGCGCGCTTTGCGGAGTGCGCGAAAGATGTCCCTGCCCGAAAAAGCCTTCCCGGTCTCCTGGGACCAGTTCCACCGCGATGCGCGCGCGCTCGCCTGGCGGCTTGCCGGCGCCAACAAGGGGCAATGGAAGGCGATCGTCTGCATCACGCGCGGCGGCCTGGTTCCGGCGGCTATCATTTCGCGCGAACTTGGCATCCGCATCATCGAGACGGTCTGCGTCGCCTCCTACCACGATTATACCAGCCAGGGGCAATTGCAGGTGCTGAAGGAGGTCACGCCGGCGCTGCTCGCCGATGACGGGGCCGGCGTGCTGATCATCGACGACCTCACCGACACCGGCAAGACGGCGGGCATCGTGCGCGCGATGATGCCTAAGGCGCATTTCGCCACCGTCTATGCCAAGCCGAAAGGCAGGCCGATGGTGGACACTTTCGTTACCGAGGTCAGCCAGGACACCTGGATCTATTTCCCCTGGGACATGGGCTTCACCTACCAGAAGCCGATCGCCGACGATCACGCCGGCTGATTCGCGGCAACGCCGCTTGATGCACCGAGTCCGCCCAGGGGACCTCCGCACACCGATAAAGGCGTGGCGCGACGCTGCTGCAGTCGCGCCATTAGGCTGAGATCGGCGCAGATTGACGGAATCTGGCCGATCCGTGAAACATTTTTTACTTTCATTGCTTATAATTAGCCGTAAGATTCGTGAGACGGCAAATGATTCTGGAAGCTGGGGCAAGCTTCTCCGATGTTGACGAGGCCAACGACGCACAACCACAAGGCCGAAAGGGTCCGGCGACTCTTCGGCGCGGTGCCGTACCGCCTTCAGGTTGCAGCGTTGCCTTGGCGCGATAGCGGCGACGGCGTGGAAATCATGCTGATCACCAGCCGCGATACCGGCCGTTGGGTGCTTCCCAAGGGCTGGCCGGAAGCGAAGGAGCCGCTTTGCGAAGCGGCGGCACGCGAAGCCGGCGAGGAGGCCGGCCTGAGCGGCACAATCTCGCATCACGAGGCCGGCCGCTATTTCTATGCCAAGCTGCTGGCTACCGGCGAGGAAGTGCCGTGCGAGGTCCTGGTGTTCCCGCTGCAGGTCGACAAGGTCGCCGACCGGTGGAAGGAAAAGCGGGCACGCAGCCGCAAATGGGTCAGCGCCGCCGAGGCTGTGCGCATGGTCAACGAACCCGACCTCAGCCAGATCATCGCCCATTTCTGCGCGGATCCGCATCAGTTCTCCTGAGTCTCAGTCGCGCATAGCCTATCGCTCAGGTGCTGTGAACGTCGTTGCCGAAGCGCCTCCACCCAGAGCCGACCCTTCCTTGCGCTCCGCTTCTATCCCCGTTATCCACATGTGTGACACACAAGATGTGGGGTCATAAAAGCTACGCAAACGAATCCTTGACGCCGCAAAACGAGTCGCCTTTTATAGGCCATGCGCTCCTGTTGAGAGTGCGACCGGAAAAGTTTCGAGGCCGGTCTTTTTCCCGGAATATGTGCGTTTTGAGCCGCATTCCCGCCTGTTTACGAGGCCGGCGAAGGCGTGGGATTTTGAAGCCTTGGGGGGCGAAAGGGGAGGATTGTCGGACTTGAATAAATTGTCTGTTAATACTATATTTGGTGTTTGCAGGTAGGTTCGACGCTAGATAATGTGAATTTCCCTCGATCGAGGGCGTTACAAAAAGTTTTCAGTTTTGAGGGACCCACAGGGTCCGTCAGCGCGTTGGACAGCGGCCTCGCAAGAGGTTTGACCGGCACGGCGGCGGAGACTGTGAAGATGAGAGCCGGCGGTTTTCGAACGCCGGCAGACGGCGGACATGCGCGTTTCGCCAAGAGGGCAGAAATCCTCTGGGAAAAGCGCTATATGTAGACAAAAGGGACCGGACCAATGCGCATCGAGCGTCGTTTCACCAAGCCAGGGCAATCAGCTTATGCGGAGATCGAATTCCGCAAGGCGCTTTCGGAGATCAAGAATCCGGATGGCTCGGTGGTGTTCCGCTTGGACAACATCGACGTGCCGGCGCAGTTCTCCCAGGTTGCCGCCGATATCCTGGCGCAGAAATATTTCCGCAAGGCTGGCGTCCCGGCACGGCTGAAGAAGGTCGAAGAGACGCAAGTCCCCTCCTTCCTGTGGCGCTCGGTCGCCGACGAGGCTGAACTGGCCAAGCTGCCGGAAGCCGAGCGCTACGGTTCCGAGACCGACGCCCGCCAGGTCTTCGACCGGCTTGCCGGTACCTGGACCTATTGGGGCTGGAAGGGCGGCTACTTCAAGTCGGAGGAAGACGCGCGCGCCTTCCGCGACGAGCTCGCCTATATGCTGGCCACCCAGCGCGTCGCGCCGAACTCGCCGCAATGGTTCAACACCGGCCTGCACTGGGCCTATGGCATCGACGGTCCGAGCCAGGGTCATTTCTATGTCGACCCGTTCACCGGCAAGCTGACCAAGTCGAAGTCTTCCTACGAGCATCCGCAGCCGCATGCCTGCTTCATCCAGGGCGTGCAGGACGACCTCGTCAATGAGGGCGGCATCATGGACCTGTGGGTGCGTGAGGCGCGCCTGTTCAAATACGGTTCCGGCACCGGCTCCAACTTCTCGTTCCTGCGCGGTGAAGGCGAAAAGCTGTCGGGCGGCGGCCGCTCGTCGGGGCTGATGAGTTTCCTCAAGATCGGCGACCGCGCGGCGGGCGCCATCAAGTCGGGCGGCACCACGCGTCGCGCCGCGAAAATGGTCATCGTCGACGCTGATCATCCCGATATCGAGGAATTCATCGACTGGAAGGTCAATGAGGAGCAGAAGGTCGCCTCGCTGGTTACCGGCTCGAAGATCGTCAAGAAGCATCTCGAAGCGATCATGAAGGCCTGTATCAACTGCGAAGGCAATGGCGACGACTGCTTCGACCCGGCGGTCAACACCGCGCTGAAGCGCGAGATCAAGGCGGCCAAGAAGGACGCGGTGCCGGAGAACTACATCTACCGCGTCATCCAGTTCGCCAGGCAGGGCTACACCTCGATGTCGTTCAAGACCTACGACACCGACTGGGATTCGGATGCCTATCTCACGGTTTCCGGCCAGAACTCCAACAATTCGGTGTCGCTGAAGGACGATTTCCTGCGCGCCGTCGAGCAGGACGGCGACTGGCATCTCACCGCCCGCAAGGACGGCAAGGTGCTGAAGACGCTGAAGGCGCGCGATCTCTGGGAAAAGATCGGCTATGCCGCCTGGGCGTCGGCCGATCCGGGCCTGCATTTCAACACGACGATGAACGACTGGCACACCTGCGCCTCGGCCGGTGCGATCCGGGCGTCCAACCCGTGCTCGGAATACATGTTCCTCGACGACACCGCCTGCAATCTGGCCTCGATCAACCTTCTGCCCTACCGCAACGCCGACGGAACCATCGACATATCAGCCTACGAGCACACGGTTCGGCTGTGGACCATGGTGCTGGAAATCTCCGTCATGATGGCGCAGTTCCCGTCGAAGGAGATCGCCAAGCTTTCCTACGAATACCGCACGCTCGGCCTCGGCTACGCCAATATCGGCGGCCTGCTGATGACCTCGGGCATTCCCTATGATTCCGACGAGGGCCGCGCCATCTGCGCCGCCCTCACCGCGATCATGACCGGCACCGCCTATGCCACTTCGGCCGAAATGGCCGCCGAGCTCGGCGCCTTCCCCGACTACGACCGCAACGCGCAGAACATGCTGCGCGTCATGCGCAATCACCGCCGCGCGGCGTATGGCGAAAGGGACGGCTACGAGAAGCTCGCCGTCAATCCGGTGCCGCTGGTCGCCTCGGATCTCAGGCAGCAGGAGCTTGCCGAACGTGCCAAGGCCGCCTGGGACCGCGCCATCGAGCTCGGCGAGGAGCATGGCTACCGCAACGCGCAGGCAACGGTGATCGCCCCGACCGGCACGATCGGCCTGGTGATGGATTGCGATACCACCGGCATCGAGCCCGACTTCGCGCTGGTAAAATTCAAGAAGCTCGCCGGTGGCGGCTATTTCAAGATCATCAACCGCGCCGTGCCGGAAGCGTTGCGCACGCTCGGCTATTCCGAGAGCCAGATCGCCGAGATCGAGGCCTATGCGGTCGGCCACGGCAATCTCAACCAGGCGCCGGGCATCAATCCTGGCTCGCTCAAGGCAAAAGGCTTTACCGACGAAAAGATCGCCGCGCTCAATGCGGCATTGAAGTCGGCCTTCGATATCAAGTTCGTCTTCAACCAGTGGACGCTGGGCTCTGACTGGGTGAAGGAGACGTTCGGCTTCACCGACGAGCAGCTCAACGATTTCTCATTCGAGATGCTGCCGGCGCTTGGTTTTTCGAAGAAAGATATCGAGGCCGCCAACATCCATGTCTGCGGGGCGATGACGCTGGAAGGCGCGCCGTTCCTGAAGGCCGAACACCTGCCGGTGTTCGACTGCGCCAGCCCGTGCGGCAAGATCGGCAAGCGTTCGCTGTCGATCAACAGCCACATCATGATGATGGCGGCGGCGCAGCCCTTCATCTCCGGCGCCATTTCCAAGACCATCAACATGCCGAACGACGCGACGGTGGAAGACGCCAAAGGCGCCTACATGCTGTCGTGGAAGCTGGCGCTGAAGGCTAACGCGCTCTATCGCGACGGCTCGAAGCTGTCGCAGCCGCTCAATGCCTCGCTGCTCGCCGACGTCGAAGACGACGAGGACGAAGCCATCGAGCAGCTGATCGCGGCGCCGGCCGCACAGCGCGCCGTTCAGGTGACCGAGAAGATCGTCGAGCGCGTCGTCGAGCGTCTCTACCGTGACCGCGAGAAGCTGCCGAACCGCCGCAAGGGCTATACCCAGAAGGCGGTCGTCGGCGGCCACAAGGTCTATCTGCGCACTGGCGAGTTTGATGACGGTCGTATCGGCGAGATCTTCATCGACATGCACAAGGAAGGTGCGGCCTTCCGGGCGATGATGAACAACTTCGCCATCGCCATCTCGCTCGGCCTGCAATATGGCGTGCCGCTCGAGGAATTCGTCGAGGCCTTCACCTTCACCAAATTCGAGCCGGCTGGCATGGTGCAAGGCAACGACGCGATCAAGAACGCCACGTCGATCCTCGACTATGTCTTCCGCGAACTCGCCGTCTCCTATCTCGGCCGCCACGACCTGGCCCATGTCGACCAGTCGGACTTCGACAAGACTGCGCTCGGGCGCGGCATCAACGAAGGCAAGGCAACGCCCTTCTCCAAGGGCCTGACCCGCGGCGCCTCGCCGGTCAAGCTGGTGTCGGGCGCCGAGCCGAAAGGCTTTGCGGGTTCCGGCTCCGGAACTCCAGCCCGTACCGCCCCGACCGCCTTCTCCGGCTCCAACGTGCTGACGCTGAAGCCGGCCAGCGACGAAGCCATCGCCTACAAGCGCGACTACGAGGAGCGCGCCAGGGAACTGGTCGAGGACATCGTCTACGCGGAAGCCTCCGACCCGACGGAGCTGTTCACCGACGAGGCCGCGAAAGAAGCAGCCGAAGCCAAAGCGCTCGCCGCCAACCGGCGCCAGCAATCGCTCATGCAGGGCTACACCGGCAACGAATGCTCGGAATGCCACAATTTCACGATGGTGCGGAACGGGACTTGCGAGAAGTGCGATACGTGCGGGGCCACGAGCGGGTGTAGCTGAGGATCGATGCCGCGTGAGAACCAGCACTATGTTCCACAATTCCTTCTGCGCAATTTTTGCGCAGAAGGACAATGTCATGTCTTTGACAAATCGACCTGCAAAGAATTTCGAACTAACCCACGCAATATTATGGGCGAAGCGGATTATAATGTCGTCCGCTTAAAAGGTAATTTTTACCTGGATTTCGAAAGCAAGTTCACCCACGTAGAGAACCTAGCAAAACCTGTTCTTGAAAGCATAATAGCTAACGAGACCGTATCTGCCTTAAGCCCCATGGATTTGGCAACGCTCTGTTGTTTTGTGGTTGTGCAGCACCTTCGCTCGAAGTCGTCGCGTCAAAGCTACTCTGGCATATTTCAAGATGTCAAACTTCGGTTCCCCGATCTGAAAACGAACGACATTCCCGAGCATTTTTCGGACGAAGAATATGAAAAATTTTGTCTCCTTAAAATGAACCTCGATAAATTGGATGAGATTGCAGGACACTTGACAACCAAGAAATTGATCTTGCTAAAAAAGTGTTGCGCCGGAGAATTATACATCTCAGACAATGCGCTCGTAATGCACAATTACAACGACTTTGGACCGTACGGAAATATTGGACTAGGTGTACCAGGGATCGAAATTTATTTACCGATATCTTCGGATCTCGTCCTAGGTTTTTTGTGTCCTACGATCATCGACGGCTTTCATAAAGAACGTGCCAAGGCAGAGCAAAAAATAAGTGAAATCCAACTGAAGGTTTTCGTGGATGGCGCTCTTCCGCTTCAAAGCGGTGTGTCAGTGATTTTAGATGCGAAGGAAAGACTAGAACAGGCAAAAATGAAAATCGCAATGCTTGTCGATTCTCAATACGCGCCGAAATCCAAGGACATCCTTATTTTTCTGAATGCTCTTCAAATACAATGGGCTAACAGATTTATCGCAGCACGGAGGAAGGATTTTTCCTTTGCGCATAAAGTAATGAAGGAAAAACCTCACTGGCGTGAGCACCCACGAATTGAAGTAGCTTAAAATTAAGCCCCACCAGCGGCAAAATCATCCGTGCCGGCGACTAGCCGCGAGGGACGTGTTCGCCTCTCCCTTCTCCCCTTGTGGGAGAAGGTGGCCGAGCGAAGCTCGGTCGGATGAGGGGTGCTCCAGCTTGGCACCGACGCACTCCGTCCAACACCCCTCAACCGTCTCGGCGCTGCGCGCCAATCCACCTTCTCCCCTTGTCAGGGGGAGAAGGGAAGAGCGCGCTATTACCGCCAAGGCTGCAAGCTCTCGTCCCGTACGTAGGCGATGATGGTGTCACAGACGGCGTTCAGATCCCGCAGCACGTCGTCGTTCCAGAAACGCAGTACACGAAAGCCCCTCGCCTTAAGTTCGGCGTCCCGCTCCCGGTCATAGTCCGAATCCGCATGCTGGCTGCCGTCGATCTCGACGATCAGTCTGGCCTCGGCGCAAATGAAATCGGCGATGAATTTGCCGACGGGGACCTGACGCCGAAATTTGATTCTGTCGAGTCTGCGTCCGCGCAGTTCGTGCCACAGGCGGTCTTCCGCTTCCGTCGGCTCGCGTCGCATTGAGCGGGCGAAGCGACGTTTGGTGGGCGCAACGGGCTGATGCGGCATGGGGCGACGTTATCCAATCCTGGGGACGACCTCCAAGGAATCCTCAGATAAGGGCCGACGTTCGAGACCAACCAAAGGGGATGGCGCGGCGCCTCCCCTTCTCCCCTTTGTTTGGACCGGAGACATCGCGAACAGGTGTGCGAGGACATCGCGAACAGTTTCCCACCCTATCTGTTGCTTGCGTTGAGGTCGA
>NZ_JAMYSY010000073.1:0-21530 GCF_040322175.1 Mesorhizobium sp. M0185
AAAGCCATTTCGAGCTCCTGCGCGCCTTTGCCGACGATGCTGTGCTCGCCAAGGCCTCCGCAGCCTTCACCGCGTATCGATACCGTGCGCATGAATTCGGCGATTCCATGCTGCTCAATCGCCAACCGCTGCTTCTATCGCGCGAACGGAACCGTGCCGAGGTGCTCGAGACGAAGCCTCTACTCAAGGCGTGGCTATGATGTCGGCAGGTTCGGCGGCATTCCGGCCGCACCGCGAACGTCAGCTTCGGAGAAGCGCCGGAAAGGTCGGCAATTGGCGCACCTTACTCGTTCCAGTGGACGAGGCGAACAGCAACAAACCATCCATCTCGGCCATTGGCGGCAGCCAGTTGGTAGAGTTTGACCCTAGAACGCCAGCGTGTGAGACCGCCGCCGCCGGGGCGAGCGCATGCCGGGTCGGCACCCACCGGGTTCATCGGCGGGCGGGGCGGGATGGTTTGTGGGGCCCCGCATCAATGCGCGTGACCCCTCGCTCACAGACTGGATGATCGCATTGAAGGCGGTGATCACTATTGAACAGAAGCCGCCGATACCAGGACGAAGCCGCGGGTCTTGTTCTCGTTGTCGGAGTCCTGGGTGTTCATGGCATCGAAAAGCTCAGATGTCTTCACCCACACTGGAGGGTATTTATACCGTGCGACATCAAGGATGAGGAAGCGGTCTGATTTCCCATCATAGGCTGCTAGCGGCGAGATATGGCCGCCCTTCTCCTGTCCGATTGCCTTGCGGAGGTAGTTGACGATCACGAAATGGTTCGACTGGCCGAGATGGGAACTCGCCAGCTTGCGGAACTCGTCGACTGAGCTGCGGCGGCATGATGGACTTCTGCCTTGACCGGCTGCGTCGCAAGAATTCCACCGATCTGATCGAGGGTCATACCTTTCTTCGCCAAAACATCTCGGGCGAGAATGGCGTCCGTTCGTTCATCGAGGACATTGTCCTGCGTGAAAGTGCGATAGGGCTCGTACTCCGGAACCGAAGGCGCCGGTACATTGAGCGCGTTCAGCACCATGACGATGCTGGCGACACCGCAATAGGACTGTGTCTTCTGCGTCAGAAAGTTGCTTGCGAGAGGGAAATAGGCCTCCCGTGCATCGCTTTCGACGAAGTAGTTTTCGCCAATATCAGAACTAAAGCCGGCCAGATTGTCAGGAAGCTTCAGGGTTTCGGCGCTTGCGCTGGTGACGAACAGCCCAAATGCGACCACTGCCCCATGAACGAAGTGCTTAGACATGGCAACGTCTCCGCTGGGTGATCGTGCGGCGTGTATCACCATCCCCGTTCAGGGTCGAAGGTCGGGTTCGAGAGGAGGGGCCGTATCAGGCGCGCCCGGCCGACAACTTCGTTCAAAGTTCGGGATCTCCTCATGGCCGGCAAAACCCAAATCGCTCTGAACGACCGAGTTCGACCCTTTTGGCGGTCGTTCAGTTGCGAGCGTCGCATGACGCGATCTGACCCTAACCGGTCCTTCTTCAGCCTTATCCTGAATGTCGCACATGCTTGTAAATCCGACATTGCGCTGGCGCTGTTCAGAGCGCTCCAGTTAGTTCGAGCGTCTGATGGCCGGCCAAGAGCGTGATTAGAAATCCGACAAACGCAGGAGCGTCCTTTCCTGCAATGCCTTGACCGTTTCGAGGGCGGCTAAGAGATCTTGGGCACTTCTAAGAGATTTGCTCGCAGCGGTTGGCGGTGCTAAACTTCAAAGCTGCCGCACTGATGTGTCCGATTGCGCCGCCTCCTGCCGCTGTTGATGTGTGTCTTCGGAGTGACGCAAAAAAGGCGGAGACCGGGATGATGAGCTTGACGCGCCGCGATGTGTTGATCGCCGGGAGTGCAGGGTTTGCCGGAGTCGCGCTCTTCTCACCGCTGAGCGCGCGTGCGAACGATGAAGCGCTGGAACTCGTCAAACAGCTCACCGGGCGGACGGCCACGGAGTCGGACCGCCTTCACCTGATAATGCCGGCGGTCTTCCCGACCGGTTACACCGTGCCTATGAGCCTCGACATCGACAGCCCCATGACTGAGGCCGACCACGTGAGGCAAATCCGCGTGTTCGCGCCGCAGAACCCGATCATCGAAGTGGCCAGTTTCCATTTCGTCCCGCAACGCAGCCTGCCCCGCGTGTCGACCCGCATCCGCCTTGCCAAACCGCAGCATGTCATCGCTGTCGCCGAAATGAATGACGGCAATCTGCTGATGACCACGGCTTGGGTTGACGTCGCCACCAACGGCTGCGCCTGACATCCGAGAGGGAGCCGGACAGTGATCACCCCCACACCACGCGTGATCCTACCAAGCGCTGCGGCGAAGGGCGACGTCTTTCAGGTCAAGACCATCATCAGCCATGAGATGGAAACAGGGCTGCGCCACGATGATCAAGGCAATGTAATCCCGCGCAAGATCATCAACAGGTTTGTCTGCCGCTACAACCAATCCGTGGTGTTCAGCGTCGATCTCCACGAGGCGATTTCGGCTAACCCGTTCTTCGAATTTTCCTTGCGCGCGACGGAGAGCGGCCGGCTCGATTTCGTCTGGGAGGAGGACGGCGGTGCCGTCTACACGTTGTCGCACCGGCTCACGGTCGGTTGAGGTGGCGACGCAATCGAGCTGCGCGAATTATGGCGTGACAAGTTGAGTGGGAGCGTGACCGGAAAACTCCGAAACAGACGGGTATTCAGCATGCGCCCCCTCGCGAGATCTGCGATTGCCACGGGCCTCGTGCTTCTCGTTAGCCAATCCGGCGCGGCGGCGGGGGCCGATCAAGGCGCTCAACTCGCCGCGACCTGTGCGTCCTGCCATCGCCTCGATGGCGGCGGCACAGGCGTTCCCAGCATCATCCGGCTTGGTGAGGAGAGGCTCACCAACGCCCTGCTTGCCTATCGGGCGAGCGAGAGTCCAAATCACATCATGCACGCTATCGCGCTGTCGCTCAGCGACGAGGAGATCGCGAGCGTCGCGCGCTATGTCGCAGCGCAGGGAAAGTAGCGCGCCATGAAATTCTGGACGCGTCGCGAGTTCGGCCGCCTGACTGGAGCAGCGTTGCTAACGGCGCTCAACCAGCCGAAGGCGCGGAGCCAGGCCAAGGCGCGTGTCGTCGTGATCGGCGGCGGCATCGGCGGCGCAACGGTCGCCAGATATCTCGCCGTCAGCGCCACGGCTATCGAGGTGACCCTGGTCGAACCGCGACAGAGCTACACGACCTGCTTCTTCAGCAATCTCTATCTCGCCGGGCTGCGCCCGTTCAAATCGCTCAGTCATGGTTATGAAGCGCTGGCAAAACAATATGGCATCACCGTCATTCATGAGTCCGCTGAAGCGATTCACCCGGCGGCGAAAACCGTTGCGCTGAACAACGGTTCGAAGCTCAGCTACGACCGTCTCGTTGTTGCGCCAGGCATCGCATTCAGGGATCGGGCGCTTGGGGGCTATGACGAAGCTGCGATGGAGATCATGCCGCACGCCTGGAATGCAGGGCCGCAAACCGAGCTGTTGCGCCAGCAACTGGAAAGCATGGAGGAGGGCGGCCTATTCGTCATCGTCGTCCCGCCGAATCCGTTTCGCTGTCCGCCCGCCCCCTATGAGCGCGCTTCGCTCATCGCCTCCTATTTCCAGCGCAGCAAACCCAAGGCCAAAATTCTGATCCTCGATTCGAAAGACAGCTTCAACGCGCAGGACCTGTTCCAGGACGCTTGGAACCGCCACTATCCGGGAATGATCGAATGGCTACCGGCCCAGTTCACCGGCGGGGTCACGGCGATCGACGCGAAGACCCGGTCGGTGATCACCGCGGGAGCAACATTTAAGGCCGCGGTGGCCAATGTCATCCCGGCGCAAATGGCCGGGCGCTTGGCGCAGCAGGCAGGGCTCGCCAATCAGTCGGGCTGGTGTCCGGTCGATCCGGTCACCTTCGAATCGGCGCTGCAGCCCGGCGTCCATCTGGTCGGCGACGCGATCATCGGCGGCGATATGCCGAAATCCGCCTTCTGCGCCAACAGCCAGGCCAAAGCCTGCGCCTTTGCCATCGCGGCCGATCTCACCGGATCAGCGCGTTTCCCGGCGCATTTGTTCAACACCTGCTACACCTATCTCGCGCCCGACGATGCGTTCAGCAACGCCATCAGCTTCAAGCCCGTCGACGGGAAGCTCAAGAGCGTCATCAGCTTCGTCAGCAAGGTGGGCGAGAGCGCCGATATCCGCCGGCAGGCTGCGCGCGCCGCGGAAGGCTGGTACGACGCCTTCACGCACGACGTGTTTGGCTGAAACGAAACTCAACTCCGCTCGACGGCCGGGCCGGCCATTGCGGAAATGCCGGCACCATTCTGGGCGCGCTCCGCCTCGGCGCCGGATCGTTGCTCCGGGACCAGCGTTGCAACAGGATCGGGCAGCCGCTCCAGCCGCAGCGAATTCACCACCACGAGGATGCTCGAGCCGGCCATGACCGCCGCCGCAAGGATTGGCTGCAGAAGTCCGGATGTTGCGAACGTCAAGGCGACGAGGTTGTAGCCGAACGCCCACATAAGGTTGGTCAAGATGGTCCGGCGGACCGCGCGGGCCACGTCGACGATCCAGGGCAGCATCCACAATCCGTCCGCAGGCAGCACGAGCGCCGCGGTCTCGCGGGCGAGATCGGTGGCGGAGCCGACGGCAATACCGACATCTGCGGCGGCCAGAACCGGCCCGTCATTCAGTCCATCGCCGACCATCGCCACCGAATCGTGGTCATGGCGGAGCCGATCCAGGGCCAGCCGTTTGGCCTCCGGCGAAAGGCCCGCTTGGACGTCCTTGATCCCGACCAGGGCCGCGATCCGCTCCGCCGCTTGCGCCAAGTCGCCGGTCAACAGCGTGGCGTCGAGCCCGCGCTCACGCAGGGCCGCGATCGTGGCCTGCGCCTCGGGAAGCGGCGAATCATCGAGCGACAGCACGGCGTGAACCCGCTCGCCCCAACCGACATAGACCACCGAATGACCGCTCGCCTCCAGCGACCGCGCACGCTCGGCCAGCGACGGGGGAAGCGGCCAGCCGAGATCATTCATCAATCTGCCGTTCCCTGCCGCCACGGGCCGGCCTTCGGCGCTGCCGCGGATGCCACGGCCGGGAACCATCCGGATCTCGCGGGTGACGAGCGGCGTGATCCCCCGCTGAGCGGCGGCTGCCGCGATGGCCCGCGCCAGACCATGCTCGGAATGGCGCTCCAGACCGGCGGCGCGCGCCAGTACTTCGTCGATGCCGACCTCCTCGCGGTCGACGCCGACGAGACGCGCTTTGCCCGCCGTCAGAGTGCCGGTCTTGTCGAAGGCGAGCAACCGTACACGCGCGAGGGTCTCGAGCACGCCGGGGTCGCGGACGAGGCAGCCGTGCCGCGCCAGCCGGCCGATGCCGAGCGATGTCGCCATCGGAGCAGCGAGGCCGACTGCACAAGGACAGGCAACCACCAGCACCGAGAGGCCAATCAGCAACGCTCGATCAAACGGCAATGACTGGGCCCAGTAAACGGTCGTCAGCCCGCCGAGGGCGAGGACGAGCGGCACGGACACGCCAACGACGCGATCGGCAAGGCGCTGGGTTGGACTGCGACGGCCCAGCGCTTCGCGCACCGACCGGCAAATCCGTGCCCAGCGGGTTGCGGTTCCGTCACCGCTGCTTTGGATCAGGAGCGGGCCGTCGATATTGATACTGCCGGCAATCACCTTGGAGCCGGCGCGCTTTGTCACTTGCCGGCTTTCTCCGGTAATTACGGCTTCATCGGTGTTCGATTCTCCCTCGACAACCACGCCGTCGACCGGAATGCGCTCGCCTGGCCGGACCCGCACCAGCATGCCGGCCGTCACCTCCCGCACCGGACGGCGGATCTCTGCCGCGCCATCGACCGCGGTCGCGCTCTCGCTTTCTGCGGCCAGAAGAGGTTCGAGGTCGCGCGCCGCCCTGGCGCGACCAACAGCCTCGAGATAGCGGCCAACTGTGAATAGCATCAGCACCATCACGGCGGTGTCGAAATAGACATGCGTGCTGCCCTCGAACACGGCAAATGCCGAATAGAGGTAAGCGGCAGCGACGCCAAGCACGATGAGTGCCGACGACGTCACTCGTCCCTGAATGCCATTGAGCCACATGTCGCGCAGATAGGGTCCGCCGAGAATCACCACCGCCGGCGTGGCGAAGATCCAGAGCAAAAAGTGAATCCACGGCAGCACGCCCGCATCGACGCCGGTGAACGCGTCCGAATAGAGGAGGAGGCTGAACATCATGATATTCATGGAGAGAAAGCCTCCCACGCCGAGCTGGATCAGAAGCCAGGCGGCTTCCCACTCTTCGTGTCTGCCGCTCTTCACCTGAAAGGCGATACAACAGCCGTAGCAGCAGAACGCGCAAGCCTCACCGTTGAGCCTGCGCTCCATCGGGCGCTGACCGACGGGCAGCGAACAATGGCTACAGAGGATATGGCCATGCGCAGTCATGCGGGATGCCCGCCCGGCCAGGCAAGGCCGATATGCGCGTCGGAAGGCAGGAGACCACGGCCGAGCGTGATGAGACCGAGCAAAAGAATAAAGCCACCAGCCAGCCGCACGCCGCGCCGCCGCCAGGCTGGCCCGAGTATCCGGCCAACGCCGCCCATCATCAACATCGCGGGGAAGGTTCCCAGTCCAAACGATGCCATGACGAGAAACCCGGGAAGCGCTCCGGCGGTGCTCGCCGCCTGGGCGGCGAAGGCATAGACCAGGGGACATGGCAGGAAGCCGTTGAAAACGCCAAAGGCGAGCGGTGCGGCGCTGCTCCGGGCCGTCAACAGACCGCGCAGGGACAATGCAAATGTGCTGCCGCCAAATCCGATCGCAAGGCGATGAAAGACCTGCAGCAAGCCGAA
Source organism: Mesorhizobium sp. M0185 (assembly GCF_040322175.1). Lineage (NCBI taxonomy): Bacteria > Pseudomonadati > Pseudomonadota > Alphaproteobacteria > Hyphomicrobiales > Phyllobacteriaceae > Mesorhizobium > Mesorhizobium sp. M0185. The sequence continues at coordinate 6,883 of NZ_JAMYSY010000073.1, forward strand.
GAACTGCAACGCCATGGCAATCATGAGCAGGCCAGCGACGATCGCGAGAATTCGTTGGGCGATGTCGAGGGAGCCGTTCAAGAGCGGCGCCGCCGTTAGCCCTTGCGTGGTGCAGATGACCTGACCGATCGCGCCCGCGAGCCCGCCCAGAAAGCAATAGGTTGTCAGTCGGCCGGTATTATAGAGCAGGTGGCGAAGGACGGTTGCGCCTCCCCCTTGCTGATCGCGGCCCAGCGCGCAGGCAAAGCCGCCGCACATGCCGATGCAATGAAAGCTGCCTGCAAATCCAGCGGCGAAGATCACGAGGTAGTAGATCATTGGCGTTTGCGCAGTGGCACGGACGCGGCGCTATTGCCGCACAAGATACAAAAGAAAGAGGATAAAGCCGACGGTGCAGCCGCCATAGATGAGGAAGCCAAGCATCTGCGGCAAGCCGGCGTCAGCAAGCTTGAAGACGGTGTCCTGTAGCATCCGCTGCTCCTATGTCAGCCGAAATAAAGACGAAGCACGTTTATCGTCAGCTCGAAGCACAGGAAAAGGAGGTTCAATGCGGCGACCCCAAGGAGAATTTTGGCTATCATCGTCTCCATCACTCCTGTCTTACCAGCCCTTGCGACCGTCTACTTAGAACAGACGGCCGGGCCCGAGCCCGCCCCAATAAACATACATGTAGTACAGCCCCCAGGCGAACAGCAGCACGTAGACGACGAGAAGCCATAGCGGAATGAATCCCACACGCGCCTGTATCAGGCCGCCGGCATAGTCCTCCAGTTCAGGGTGCGAGCTTTGACGCACATCCAGTTCCGGATGCGTCGGGCTCTCCGGATCGCTGCTCTGCAGATCGCTCATTCTCCATTTCCCTTTCAAAAAAACCATTGGCGGCTTTGTCGGTGCCGCTCAACGCGCCGGACAGGACGCCCCAGATGAACAAGAACAGGGCCGCCAGGCTCATCAGCATGGCGCCCGCATAGGGTCCGGTGACTTCAAAACCGAGCATGCGCTAACCTCCGGCGGGCGCCTGTTCCTCGCCAGGCGGAGCTGGCGGGCCGGACGCCGGCACCGACGGATCGGGCACATAGGCTCGCTCCGGCTTGTCAGCGACCAGTTCCAGATCGTTCAGCGCCGCGCGGGCCTCCTTCTTGATCGACAGCGGCTGCAGCGAGAGCGGGTCTTTATAGGCGGAAAGCGCCACCACGAAATAGGAAAGCGCCCACCGGTCCTCGTCCGGAAAGGCATCCCGATAGGACGGCATCGGCGTGCCGCTGAGGCCGGTAGTTATCGTCCGGAAGATGTCTTCGACGGCCGGGCCAGACTTGAACTGGCCGCTGGTGAGGTCGGCCGGCACGGTGGCGAACCCGATATCATCCTTGAGGCCGGCCGCCTTCTCGCCGTCGCCCTTGCCACCTTGGCCGTGGCACTCCCAGCACTTCGCTACCTGCCAAACCTCCTTGCCACGGTCCAGCATCGTCTGGGACGGGGTCGGCGGGCGCCCGATATACAACGGTGGGCCAGGCGGTTCCTCGACGAAGAAAGCGTAAGGACTGGCGGGATTGGAACGGTCAACCGCCAGCTCATACTTGATGTACTGGATCACCGCCAGCCGATCGTTGAGCGGCAATTCGTACCAAGGGGGCATTGCCGTGCCGCGGATGCCGCGGGTAATGGTGCGCAGCATGTCGCCGTCCGTGGGCAGGGGCTCCTTTGTCAATCTGAACTTGAAGACTGCGGACGTGAAGTTCCTGGGCCGCTGGTTAAACATAAAGGTGGCGGCCGGCCCGTTCCCGTCGCCTTTGGCACCGTGGCAACCGATGCAGCGGCGCTCATAGACTTCCTTGCCATAAGCAATCCATTCCTCGGAGCGCGGCATCGTCGCATCCATGACCTCCAGGCTTTGCGGCTCGAAAAGATCGCGCCATTTACCCCGGTTCGTGCCGAGCTTCTGGACGTAGGAAACAAGTGCCGCCAGCGATTCCGTCTCCGCCGCGATGCTGACGGTTTCGCCTGTGTATTCGTCGTTCGGCGTCAGGATGATCGGCTTTCTTTCGCGCGCCTTCAGCGGCACGAACAGCAACCCGTACGCATTGGGCGTCAGCTGGATCGCTTGCTTGCTGTCGAAGTCGAACAGGCCTTTGGTGGCCTCTGTCCTTTCCAGGGTCCGATTGCCAGCGCCGTCGTCAACGATACGGACGGCTGCATCGGGCTCGTGGAAGAGGCCGCGATACGGCGCCATTATCGAGTCCGGCACCAGCATCCGCGGATTGTAGAAGTGCGCCAGGTGCCATTCGTCGCTGTATTTCAGGCCGACGCGAGTCAGGTCCGGTCCGATCCGGCGTGTGCCTAACAGGTGCGGCACGTCATAGGCGTATTCGCCCGCCTCGCTGACCGGTCCCCAGCGGCGGATCTCGCCGGTCACCGGCCGCACGAATTGCGAATGGCAGTACCAGCAGCCTTCGCGCAGGTAAATGTTGCGGCCGCGACGCTGCTGCTCGGTGTAGTCCGTCGCCTCTGAAACCGTCCATTTCAGCTGGCCGAAATCCGTGCGCACCACCGAGGTCACGCGCGTAGTTCGCGAGGACGGCTCCACGAAGGGCAGCACGCCCTGCGTGATCACCGCAAGGGTGATACAGAAGACGCCGGCGAACAGCGCGAAGAAGCGAACGTTCACTGCGCGGGCCCTCCCGCCGGGGCCGGGATAGGCGCCTCCACCGGCCCGCGGGCGCGTCGCGCCTCAGTCGCCGGGCTGGTCAGTGCGGTCAGCATCAGATTCACCACCAGCAGCGACATACCGATATCCATGCTAATGCCTGCCAGGGTCCGCGCCAGCCAGTAGGGCTTCATCCAGACGAGCGAGTCGAGCCATTCGACCCCATTCATCCATTGATAACCCTGCTGCAGCCCGCCCGCTGTGAGGACCAGGCCCATGGTCGTGATGCCGACGGTGATCAGCCAGAACGACCAGTTGCCGAGCTTGAAGGACCAGAGTTCGCGCCCGAACAGCCGCGGCCAAGTATAGAGGAGGCCCCCCATCGCCCAGACGACGAAGGTGCCGAACACAGTGAGATGCGAATGCGAGATGACGAAATCGGTGAAATGGGTCGGCTGCTGCAGCTGCCGCAGCGCCTCGGTCGAGCCCTGGAAGCAGCCGACGAGATACATGAGCGAGCCCATGATCAGGAACTTCGCCGGCAAGTTCCTGCCGAACTCATGCCACCTGCCCATCATGGTGCCGAAGAAGTTCACCAGCACCGTCCACACCGGAATGATCAGCAGCATCGACGTGACGACGGCCAAGGTCTCGGCCCAGTCCGCGATCGGGCTGTAGAGGTAATGGTGAATGCCGACGAACGGGTAGAACAGTGCCAGGGACCAGAAGCCTACCAGCGAGAGCTTATGGGCATAGAGCGGATTTCGCGCGCTGACCGGCAGGAAATAGTAGATGATCACGTAGCCCGCGGGCGTTATCCACAGCCCGACGATGTAGTGCAGATAGAGGCCATGGAAGGCGGCGCTGTTGATGCCCGAGATCGTGTATGGCAGGATGAAGCTTCCAAGCACGAAGTTCATCGTCGTCCACACGAAAGTGGCGATCAGGTACCATAGCGCGACATAGATCGCCGGCTCGAGCCTTCGACTGATCGTGATCAGGAACTGCGCGGTAGCAACAGCCACCACGATGAAGAATGCGACCTTCGCGTAGAGCGGAAGCTCTCCGGCTTCCAAACCGTCACTGTCGCCGAGCAGCAAGCCGATCAAACCGGCAAGCGTTGCGACGTTCCAGACCCATGCGAGAAGAACCGACCACTCCGACCATATCACCCGCACGCCCGACAGACGCGGCACGAGATAGTAGCAAAGGCCGATGAAAAGCGTCGAGAAGGCGCCGAAGATGACACCGTTGACGTGGACCGGGCGCAGCCGGCCGAAGGTGAGCTCGAGGTTCCCCGATCCGAGATAGTCGGGGTAGTTGAAGGTGCCCGAAATCATGACGCCGACGGATGGCGTCACCATCAGCCAGAACATGCCGAAATAAAGCCAGGTCCGCACGACCCGGTTGTCGACCAGCGCATCCAGGTCCACATTCGCGAACTTGCCGCGCAGCACCATCGCAGTCTCTGCCAACGCATAGCCCTTCCCGCGCGGTTCCCGGGCCGCACGACTGCTTTAAGCCCACCGTTCCCCATCGAGGTATCACTCCGATGGCGGACTCGCTTCGCGCTCCCTGAAGCCGGTGCCCCCGGCTATCGACGAGACTAGTATTTGCCTGGCACCAACACCGAGCCGCTGTTCGACCAGGTGATGTACGCCTCGAGCGCCTTCATCGCCTCCGATTCGGGATCGATCTTCTCGCCCTGGCTCGGTTTCTCGATGCACCAGTTGATCATGTCGCGCAGTGTCGCGAACTTGGCCATCGACGCCTGGAACTTCGGGAACGCCTGCGGGTGGGTATCGGAGGCCATCGGATGGCACATGGCGCAGGCCCACCCGGTGTTCGACAGCTTGACGCCCAATTGCTCCTTCATCGCCGCATCACCATGGAACAGGAGGTCTCCTTTCCTGACCTCCTCCATGAACGCTTCTTGATAGAGTTTCAGCTGCTTTGGCGTCACCGGATCCTTGTTGGCACTGGCCGGCCCGACGACGGCAGCTGCGACGACTGCTCCGGCGACGGTGGAACGCCTCAGAATGCACAGGAATGTCGATGTGTTTATCATAGCCACCACCCTTATGGATTTGCCCATGGGTACTGTTTGTCGGCGATGCGTGACCGTATGACCTCCGCAATGCTCTTGTCGTGGTCCTCCGGCGACTGGACGAACACCTCCTTGCGGCCCCACATGATGTACTCGACATCGACCTTATCGTCGGCGTTGACGTTCACGGTTTCCCAACCGACCCCGTCGAAGGGATCGCCCGGATCAACACGGATCATCGGCTTGGTAAGCTTGGGCAGGCCTTCCGGCGCATACGGCCACGGCCAGGAGGTCGCCAGCATGCCGATCGAGCGCATGCTGCCGATCTCGTTGTAGAGCACCTGGTGCACATGACCGTGGATGTTGGTGACTTTGGTATAAGGCTTCAGCACGTCATTCACTTCGCGCCAGTCGCGCACCCAGAAGTTCCAGGGCGGGTAGTACTCGTACAGCGGATTATGGCTGAAGATGACGATCGGTTTGGACTTATCCCAGTCGGCGAGTGTCTTCTGCATCCAGTCGAGCTGGTCGCGGCCGACGCCGGCCCACGCGCCGGCAACCGTGCCGTCGAGGGTAGCCATATGGCCCATGCGCTCCTCTGGCGTCATCTTCTTCGCTGTCCAGTAGTCCGGTCCCCGGCTGACCGTATCGAGCCCAATGAAGCGCACGCCCTTGTGATCGAAGGTCCAGTTGGGTTGGCCGAACAACTCGCCCCACTTCTTGCCCATATCCAGATACCAGTCATGCTCGCCCGGGATGTAGTATTTCTTGATCGTCAGATCCTTGAGGAGCTCAACGCCAAGCTCAAGTTCCTCGATCTTTCCGAGCTGGGCCAGGTCGCCGCCGAAGATCAGAAAGTCGGCCGGCGGATCCATGGCCTGGACCTCTTGCACGGCGCGCACCACCTTGTCGACGAAGCGCGTGTTGAGGGATCTCTCGTAGAGATGGGTGTCCGAAATCCAGGCAAACTTGAAGGGCGCTTCGGCGGCGTGAGCGACGTCGATGGTGTTGAGCAGCGGCCACCACGCGAAGGTCTGGCCGACGGAAGCAGCGCCGAACAGCAGCGATCTGTGAATGAAGGTGCGGCGGGTGATTTGGAGCGAGTCGTCGGGGCGTACGCCAGGCTGCTGCAGCACCGCATGCATTTCGCGCCGAATGCGGTCAAGCTCGTCAGACATCAGGGTTCCTCCTCAGTGCAGACCGTTTCTTAAAGCGTCGGTCTTCTCGCAGGAACGCGACCCTGTTGAATCAGTGGGTCGCCCATTTTGTTATTTTTTCAGTTCAATCGTCAGACTGGTGGCCTTATTCTCCTCTACCTTTACAGGCTGCTCGATGGGCCCGGTGAAGGGATGGATCGCCACGAGCTTGTATTCCCCCGGCGGAACATCGGTTATGCTGAATTTGCCATCGGCGCCGGTGACCGCGTAGTAGGGATTGTCCACCACATAGACCCAGCCCTCCATCCAGCCATGCGCGTCGCAATCGATGCGGACAGTGCCGGCACGCTTCAGTTCGACCGGTATACGCTGGCCCTTATTGGGCAACGCCACGTTGAAGGCGGTGCGCTTGCCATAATAGCCGTGGGTGTTGTGGAGCACTGGGTCGCTGTTGACCACCTCCAACGATCCGGCCGGTATCATCTGCACCGCGGGCTCAAAGCGACATTTGAGGTTGTTAAGCTCAGGCAGCTTTCCGGGCTGCGGCCAGGCCTTTCCCTGTGCCACGTCGACCAGCTGCACCGCCGCGTTCAGCACGGCCTGATCGCTGCCGACTTCGATCAGCGGCTCCTCGCGGGGGTCGCCGCACACCTCGATATTCTTGGTGGGGATGATCTTTGTTGTCGGCACATCGCCGCGGTAGACGATCGTACCCTCGATCGTTCCGCCTCCCGTGACCGGACCCACTTCGTAGGCTTGCGCAGGCGCGGACATTGTCGCAACGAAAGCGATCGCCGCTAGTCCGCTCATCAATTCGCGAATCGTCATAAAAGCCACCTCCTTCAAGAGAGATGAGGGGCAACTTTTAAAAATAGAGCCTAACCAGTGCCATGTCTAGTCATCCAGTAACAAAATATGATAAAGTGGCGTGATTTAGGCGAGTTTGTTAATCACAAACACACGCGGGGGTTTTGGCGCGTCATTCTCGAAGTGCCGGAGGTACTTGATGAAGCGACGGCATGGACTCCTCCGCCCCTGGGCCCACGGTCCGCATACCCTCTTCTGCATCATATTCGCAGCGGCCCTGTCGATCTGCCACCCGCTCGTGCGAGCTGACACGGCGCCTGTGACGGTCGGTGGCCCCTTCACGCTCACGGCGCCGGACGGAACGATGGTCACCGATGAGACTTATCGCGGCAAATGGCTGCTAGTTTTCTTCGGCTATACGTCTTGTCCCGACATCTGTCCGACGACTCTGTCCGAAATCGCCGCGGCGATTGAGGAACTCGGCCCCGACGCCGCAAAACTGCAACCGCTCTTCATCACCGTCGATCCCGAACGCGACACGCCTGAGGTGATGGGAAGCTTTACCGCGGCGTTCGATCCGCGCATCGTCGGGCTGACCGGCAGCCCACAACAAATCGCTTCGGTTTCGGAGGCATATGGCGCCTACGGGGTGGCGCGCCAGGGCGAAGCGGGCGGTGGCGACTACCTAATGGATCACGGCACCCACATCTACATCATGAACCCACAGGGGCAATTCGTGGAGGGGCTAGACTCTGACACACCAAGCAGCGGCATTGCCGCTAGGTTGCGTGAACTGGTGCGATGACACGATCCCTGGGATGACGGAGATCACGATTATGCAGTTGATCGATCCATAGAAAGTTGTCTTCCGGAAGGAGAGCGGCCATGCAAAGACATACAAAGGAAGCTTCGGAGCTTAAGGCATTGATCCTCGCGGATCTTCATAAGGAGCCGGGATGCGGGGACGTCACCGATTTTGTGATTCAGCGGCTCGAAACCAAGGAGAACGGGGCAAACTGGACTGTCAAATATCTGGATCCTAATCAAGATAAGGTCTGCGAGACGATTCTGATAAACATAGCGCGAATGTTGCAGCTCAACTTCGATCTTCCTGAACGCGGGTCGTGAGGAACGATCCGAGCGGGATCGGCGCGCATCGCGCTTCGACATAATTCGTATGCAAGCAGGGGAATCGGGCGATGGCGGAACCCACAGCGTTGCACACCGGCAAACCTGGCGGCGTAAAGAACGTCATTGCGCCGCGGCGATTTGGACCTCCGATGACCGGAGGTGCGGGCGATATGGCCGATGGGCAAGGCAGTATCTTGGAGCCAGGCATTAGGAGTTATGACTGTTTTTTTGCGGATGCGATCGCGCGTCTGCAGGGGGAACGGCGCTGCCGTGTGTTCGCGGACTTTGAGCGCATCGCCGGACGCTTTCCCAATGCTGTGTGGCATTCCCCGCGTGGACCGAAGGACGTCGTGATCTGGTGCTCCAACGACTATCTCGGGATGGGACAACACCCAAATGTGGTCGTCGCCATGGTGGAGACTGCTACCCGCCTGGGAACGGGGGCCGGCGGGACGCGCAATATCTCCGGCACCAGCCATCCGCTCGTAGAGCTCGAGGGCGAGCTTGCCGATCTCCACGGCAAGGAGGCGGCACTGGTCTTCACGTCCGGCTATGTGTCGAACCAGACTGGCATCTCGACCATCGCCAAGCTGATCCCCGGTTGTCTGATCCTGTCCGATGCGCTCAACCACAATTCGATGATCGAGGGCATCCGCCAGTCCGGTAAGGAGAAGAGCATCTTCCGCCACAACGACGTCGATCATCTCGAGGAATTGTTGAAGGCGGCGGGTCCGGATCGGCCAAAACTCATCGTCTTCGAAAGTCTCTATTCGATGGGCGGCGACGTCGCGCCAATCAATCGCATTTGCGATATCGCCGATCGTTACGGCGCAATGACCTATCTCGACGAGGTCCATGCTGTGGGCATTTACGGCCCTCGCGGCGCCGGCGTCGCTGCGCGCGACGGCGCCATGAACCGGATCGATGTAATCGAAGGCACGCTCGCCAAGGCCTTCGGCTGCCTCGGCGGCTATATCACAGGAAGTGCTGTGCTGATCGATGCGGTTCGTTCCTATGCTCCGGGTTTCATCTTCACCACCGCGTTGCCGCCGGCGATCTGCGCCGCGGCCACAGCGGCGATCAGGCATCTGAAAACCTCGCAGTGGGAGCGCAAGCGCCAACAGGACCGCGTCCGGCGGGTCAAGGCGGCGCTGGGGGCCGCTGCGCTGCCGGTCATCCTGGGCGACACCCATATCGTTCCGGTGGCAGTCGGCGATCCGGCGCATTGCAAAGCGGCGAGCGACCTGCTGCTGAGCGAGCACGACATCTATATCCAGCCGATCAATTATCCGACCGTGGCGAAGGGAACTGAGCGGCTGCGCATCACGCCGACACCCTGTCATGAGGACATCATGATTGATCGGCTCGCGGCAGCTCTGTCCGATGTCTGGAATCGGCTCGGGCTGCCACGCGACAATCTCGCCTGAGCGGCCGAACGAGGCTTCGCCTTGCCCGGACGTTCCCCGAAGATTGGGTCTTAAGGTTCAAGGAAATGGCTGCCAAGGAAATCATGTTCTCGTTCGAGGCTCGCGACAGAATGCTGCGCGGCATCGACACCCTGGCGAATGCGGTGAGCGTCACGCTTGGCCCGCTAGGGCGCAACGTCGCGATCGGCAGGGAGCACGGCACGCCGCGGGTCACGAAGGACGGCGTGACCGTCGCCAGGGAAATCGAACTCGACAACAAGTTCGAGAATATGGGCGCCCAGATGGTGCGCGAGATCGCAACAAGAACCTCCTATCAGGCCGGCGACGGCACGACCACCGCCGTCGTGCTCGCGCATGCGATCGTCCGGGAGGGCGCCAAGGCGGTGGCCGCTGGCATGAATCCCATGGACCTGAAGCGCGGCATCGATCTAGCGGTCGAAGCCGTCGTCGCGGAACTCAAGAACAACGCCACGAAGGTCACCTCGAACGTCGAGATTGCGCAAGTCGGCACCATCTCGGCCAACGGCGACAGGGAGATTGGCCGCTGCCTAGCCGACGCCATGAAGAGGGTCGGCAATGACGGCCTGATCACTGTCGAGGACGGGACGTCGCTCGAAACCGAACTCGAATTCGTCGAGGGCATGCAGTTCGACCGCGGCTATATCTCGCCCCATTTCATCACCAATCGCGCAAAGATGCAGGTCGAGATGCAGGATGCCTATGTCCTCATCAGCGAGAAGAAACTGTCCAGCCTGAACGAAATACTGCCGCTGCTGGAGAAGGTAGTGCAGGCCGGCAAGCCGCTGCTCATCATCGCCGAGGATGTCGAGGGTGAGGTGATTGCGGCGCTGGTGGTCAACAAGTTGCGCGGCGCTCTCAAGGTTGCAGCCGTGAAGGCGCCGGCCTACGGAAACCGCCGCAAGGCGATGCTGCAGGATCTCGCGCTGATGACCGGCGGAACGGTGATCTCGGAGGATTTGGGCATCAAGCTGGAGCATGCTTCCCTCGATATGCTCGGGTGCACCAAGAAGGTGATGATCGACAAGGCAAACACCACGATCGTCGGCGGCGCCGGCAAGCGTGCAAGCATCGAGGCCCGCATCGCTGAGATCAAGCTCGAGCTTGCGGAAACCACCTCCGATTACGACCGCGAGGAGCTCCAGGAGCGGCTGGCCAGGCTCGCCGGTGGCGTCGCCGTGATCCGGGTCGGCGGTGCCACCGAAGTCGAGGTCAGGGAGAAGAAGGATCGCATCGATGACGCGATGAACGCGACAAGAGCCGCGGTCGCAGAGGGCATTCTCCCGGGCGGCGGGGTCGCCTTGCTGCGCGCCGGCAGGGCGCTCAAGAAGATCAAGGGCGGCAACGAGGACCAGCAGGTCGGCATCGCGATCGTCAGGAAGGCGATCACCTGGCCGGCTCGGCAGATCGCGATCAATGCCGGCCTGGAAGGCTCGGTCGTCATCGCCGGGATCCTCGAAAACGACGACAACGCCTATGGCTATGATGCCCAATCGGGCGTGTACGGGGATCTGGTGTCAAAGGGCATCATCGACCCGGCCAAGGTGGTGCGAACGGCGCTCCAGGGCGCGGCCTCGGTTGCGGGCCTTCTCCTTACAACGGAAGTCATGGTGGCCGAAGTGCCTGGCCCGCCGCCGCCGGAGCTTCCCGGTCACGAGCATCATCATCACGACATGGATATGGATTTCTGAGCGCATTGCGGGCGGCGGAAGCACCGAAGTGTCCGGACTGGATCGCCGCTGGCGACTGCTAGAGAAAGCCCACTCGTCCGAACCGCGGCCAACAACAGCAGTATTCGGGATCAACTCCTGGAGGCGCTCCGGGCTGCGCCGTGGTCATCGGTCGGCGATTCCGACGTGACAGTGACAGTCGGGGCGGTTCATTTTGGGGTACCTGTCGGTCCAAAGAGGACCGGGCTGCATCGCGCGTTCTGGCCGAGAATATCCCGGGCCTGCGCGAAGTTCAGGATCATCGGGTCTCGATCGATAAAATCCCCCACAGCGTCTGACGCCACCCTGCGAGCGCGTCGCTTGGTATTCTATCCGTCCGTGTAGGGTAGAAATCTAGCTGCACACCGCCGGTATATGGCCGTAGCGGCGCATTGAATTCGGCTCGAGTCGTGAAGAGTGCGGCTTCAGAATTCCAAGGGATACGATCATGAAAGCGTTCGCCGCCGAGCTTTTCGGCACCTTCTGTCTTGTCTTTATCGGCTGCGCGTCAGTGGTGACAGGCGGCTTTGGCGGGCTGCTGCCGGCGCGGTCGCTGGGCATCGGCCTCAGCTTCGGCGTCGCTGTAACCGCCCTAGCTTATGCGGTTGGGCCGTCTCGGGCGCGCACCTCAATCCGGCCGTCACGCCGTGGACGCCTCCCACAAGGGCCGCTTTGTATCCTCTTTCCCATATCGCCGCAGTCCTCAACGAAGATCTGCAGATGGCGCGAACTTCTCATTGCGGGCCAGACAAGAGTTACCGCTCTCGCCTCACCTGCGGCGTTTGGCTGGACCGGCCCTCACATCCCGATCCCCAGGCCGCGTTTTCTGCCGAAACTCCAGTCGATGCCGCCGCTGTTTTGCACGACGCCGGTGATGTGCTGGCCGATGCGCCCTTCCAGCATTGGCTGCCAGGGAACGAGCCGAAAGCCGAGCCCATCGTCCAGCATGGCAAAGCGCCCGCTGGCAAGACGGACCGAGCCAAGGAGCGTGCCGCCGACATGGTTGCCGGGCTGGACGGGCACGAAGGTGAGGCCGCGCGCGAAGGTGATCGTCCCGCTCGTCGCGTCGCGTTCGGCATGGCCCATCGCGACGAGTTGGGCAGCCCGTCTGTCGAGAGCGTTGTCAACGTCGAGACCAAAGCCTGACCGGACCAGCGAGACGGGGTTCCTAGCCACAAGCTCCCGATCGAGCCAGGTGGCGCCGTCACTGCCGATCTGCGCGTCCAGATCGAGCGTCCAGAGCACGCGGACAGAGAAGTCCTTGCCGCGTTTGTAGCCATCGTAAGCGATGCCGCGCTCGGACAGGTCATTTGGAACGCGCCAGTGGTCTTCGTCGATGCGCTCGACATGGCCGGTCCGGCGCAGCGCTTCGAGACGGCGGACATGGAAACGGACAAAGGCGTCCGGGTCCTTGCCCTGCTCCAAAAATGTCTCGCGGATCGCCTCCAGGTGTCTGCTCGGACGATAGACGCCATCCTCGCCCGCTACGCTGCTGATGTTGCGGTCGGCCGCACGCGGCTCCTGCTTCGGCAGGATCAGTTCGAGTGCCACGATATGGCCGCGCTGAATGTCTTCCAGCTTTGCCGCATCCGCGGTCTCGACATAATGGGTGCGTCCGTCGACGCCATCGATGACGAGCGACAGCTTATCGCTCATCTCGTCGCCGGCAAGACCCTTGGCGAGCACACCGCCGACGACCGGCTCGGTGATGGTCTGCCGGTGCATGACATATTGCGCTGGACCCCGCTCGTGGGCGAGGCCGTGCTCCTCCAGCGCCCGGTGCATGGTCTTGATGATGTCGTTGCGCTCGCCAAGCGCCCGCAACGTGCTTTCGGCTGCGTCGGAGATCACCCACCGGCCCGGCGTGGGGAGCGCTTGCCTGCGCTACGGCGGCGGCTTTCCATGCGAGCCGCTTCAAAAATGATGCTGCGAAACGGCGCCGGCTTTATCCGACGAGCGCCTCACGCATCCGAGCGAACATGCCGGGCTGTCTCCCGGCAACCGCCGCACGGATGTGACGGGCGGCCGTTGCGGCGCTCACCGTCGCGCCGAAATGACAATAGCAGATGATCTCATGCAATTGCCTGTCGGTCAGCTCGAAGAACCGCTTCGCTTCGCCGTAGTTGTCGTTTTCCAACCCGGCGGCGCGGAGGACAGGATCCTCGAAAGCGACTGCGATCGGCGAGCCGTCGCCGCGCATGGCCGCGCGTGCTCTAACCGGCTGATACTCGGTCTGGTGCAGCGTCGAGAGGCGCCGGTCAGGGTTCCGTTCAAGGAGCTCCGCCCAGCGTTTAAGACGTTCGCTGCGCGACATGGTTTGGCGCAGGTAGTCCTGATCGATCTCGGCGACGATCTGCAGTTGCTCAAGCGTCTGGTGCTTCATTTTAGCCTCCTATTCGGACGATAGTTGGCCCACCCATATCCTTCTTATACCTGCGGCCAGAGTGACTCCGACCGATCGTGAAGTCCAATCACGATGAGGCTGGGAGGGCTTCCCCCACGAAAATGCGGAGGCTTCGCAAAGATCCGGCCATTAATTTGCGAACGCGGTCAAATGCGCGGCTGTTCGACGATGTCGGTCTGGAGTCCGTGCCGATCGAGGTGATCGATGGGCAGAGTCTGTACTGGACTGCCCCAGCCCCATTGCTGGCCGGGGCAGCGGGATCAAGCGAGTGGCAGATGAGCTTCGAAACCGCCGAAGGCCGGGCCGATGCGAGTTCTCCGCCCGGTCGTTGGGGCCCTTGTGGCTCCAGTGTACGACTTCCGGCATGACCTGGCGCCTGGCTACTCCGCAGGATCGCAGTTTGTCGGGACTGTCAGGAATTCTGTGCGCGAGGTCATGATGATGGAAAGGAGAGAATCATCACATGGCTATCGAGAAGGAACTTCTGGACCAGCTGCTTGCGGGCCGCGATCCGAATGAGGTGTTTGCCAAGGAGGGGTTGCTGGACGACCTGAAGAAGGCGCTGTCGGAGCGGATATTGAAGGCCGAGCTTGACGAGCACCTCAAGGACGAACGCGCCGAGGGCGGCGCCAATCGACGCAACGGCCATTCGACGAAGACGGTGCTGACCGGCACATCGAAGATGACGCTGTCGATTCCGCGCGACCGGGCGGGAACCTTCGACCCGAAGCTGATCGCCAGGTATCAGCGCCGCTTTCCCGATTTCGACGCCAAGATCGTGTCAATGTATGCACGCGGCATGAGCGTGCGCGAGATCCGCGGCCATCTGGACTATGCGATGGCCCACGGATACGATCCCATCGTCGCCCTTTCGAGTCTGGAACATGGATATTGCATGGTCTTTCGCGGCCTTCTCGGAGTCGAAAAACTCCTTGTCCACAATGCTCTGTCTTCCGTACCAGATGACAGTGTAGGCCATTGTTGCTCCCATGCTTTGCGCTAAGCATAGGCGCTTTCGCCTAGAGGATCAAACGCGATAGGCGTTTCCGCATATTTCAAACTGAGACACTACCCGAAGCCGGCATGAAGGCGCTGGAGGAGTTCGAGGCCGGCTTCTGGCGCCAGCGATATCCTGCGATCACTCAGAGCTGGCGGCGCAACTGGCAACACGTCGTGCCATTCTTCGCCTATCCCGAAAGCGTGCGCCGCATCATCTACACGACGGATGACATCGACAAGCCTGATTTCGACTTTTTCGATTCCTGTTGCGTTTCTTTGTTCGGCTCAGGTGAGCCTGTTTCTTC
>NZ_JAMYSY010000074.1:0-21267 GCF_040322175.1 Mesorhizobium sp. M0185
GGCATCCCGAACCTCCCGGCGCAAAGCGCGCCAAACTGTTCGCGATGTCCTCGCACACCTGTTCGCGATGTCTCCGGTCCAAACACCCCCTTGAGGGGGAGATGTCGCCGAAGGCGACAGAGGGGGTCGCCGGTCCACGCGAGACGACCCCCTCTGTCCTGCCGGACGTCTCCCCCTCAAGTGGGGAGATCGGCCGCTTCGGCGTGCCCGCCATTTCTTTCTTTTTCCCATTGAGTTTATCAAGCGAGGCTGACCATGAGCGATTCCCGTGCTCGCGATATCCTGTCGCGACAGGCAGAACTGGAGAGCGAGCGCAGCCAGTACGAGCATGTCTGGGAGGCGGTGTCGGAATTCTGCGATCCCGATGCGCCCGACATGTGGAGCGGCAGCCGAAAGGCCGGCTTCGATTCGCAGGCCGAGCGGCAGGAGCGGCGCGGTGCGCGGGTCTACGCCAACACCATAAACTCGGCCGCCAACCGGCTGGCCGCGGGGCTGGAAAGCCTGATCATCCCGCAGTCGGAGAAATGGCATGGGTTGTCGACCGCGGCCATCAACGACGAGGAGACCGACGAGGAGAAGGAATGGGCGGAAGCGCTGCGCGATTTCCTTTTCTCGCTGCGCTACTCCGCCAATTCGAACTTCGTGCCGGCAACGCAGGCTTGCCTGCGCAATGTCGTGCGCTACGGCCCGGCCTATCTCTATGCCGAGGAAGGTTTTGGCGGCACGCTGATCCGCTATGCCTCGATCCCGGTGGTCGAGGGCTATCTCTCCCGCAACCGCTGGGGCCAGGTCGATATTTTCCACCGCCGCTACGAGCGCACGGCAAGACAGGCGGCGCAACTGCTCGGCTACGACAGACTGCCGGCGCGGATCAAAGTTCTGGTCGACGACCCCGCCAAATGCGAGACCAAAATCTCGCTGATCCAGTGCATCCAACCGCGCGACGAGCGCAAGATGTACAGCCTCTCCGGTTCCTACCAGTATCTGGATACGGCGTTCGCTTCCTATCACGTGATCGAGGACGAGGAGGTGATAGTCAGGGAAAGCGGTTTTCGCTCGTTCCCGGTGTCGTGCTTCAACTGGCGCCGCTACGAGGGCGATCCCTACGGCATCTCGCCGACCATCGAGGCGCTGACGACGGTGCGCGAGGAGAACGCGGTGCGGCGCTCCGGCCTTCGCGCGCTGCAGCAGATCACCGATCCGGCGACCGCCTCCAAGGCTCGCCTCGACTATGTGCCGGTGCTCAATCCCGGCGAGAACTATCCCGGGCTGATCGACGATGCCGGCCGGCCGCTGATCGCGCCGATCGCCACCGGCCAGAACCCGACCTATGCCTTCAATTACGCCGACAGCCGGGCCGAGGAGATCCGCGACATGATGTTCGTCAACCTGTTCCAGACGCTGGTACAGAACCCGCAGATGACGGCGACCGAAGCCTTGATCCGGCAGGAGGAGAAGGGCGCGCTGCTCGGCCCCTCCGGCTCGATCATCCAGGCCGGCTTTGCCAGCAATCTCGACCGCGAGCTGGGTATTCTGGAAGACAAGGGACTTTACGAGGAAGACAGCCGCTTCCTGCCGCCGGCGAGCCTTGCCGGCAAAGCGTTGCGGCCGACCTTCACCGGTCCGCTCGACGTGCTGCGCCGTTCCGCCGAGGCGCGCGACACCATCCAGGTTGTCACCACCGCCATGCAGATGGCGCAGTTCGATCCCGGCGTGATGGACAATATCGACGGCGACGCGGCGCTGAAGATCGTGCAGGGCGCCGGCCGCAGTCCGCAGCGCATTTTTCGCCGCCAGGACGAAGTGGCGGGAATACGCGATGCCAGAGCCAAGGCTCAAGCTGAACAGGCCGGCATGGCGGCGATGGCTGCCGCGGGCAAGGTCGCCAGGGATGCCGTGCCGGCGGCAGTGCAGGCGCGCGACAGCGGCCTGCTCGACGGGCTCGGCGGGCTGATGCCGCAGGCTGCGCAAGATGCTTCGGGCGGGCAGGGCGTATGAGCCAAAAACGCTTCGCCCATTCCAGCCAGGCCGGCGGCCCGGCCAAGGCGCAGGATGCCCTGGCCAAGGCCTATCTCAGGGTGTTCTCGGGCCAGGACGGCGAAATGGTGCTGGCCGACCTGGCGGCCGCAACCGGCTATTACCGCCGCCCGTCCTATGGCGAATGGTTGGCCAAGACCAAGACGCCGAACGGCTTCGAGCTGCACAGCGCGCTGAGCAATGCCCGCGCCGAAGTGGTGCAGCATATTATGGGGTTTTTGACGCTGGACGAGGCGCAGTTGGCTGCGCTGGAGAAGGCGGCGAGGCTGGAGGGGAGGTAGGATAAGGTCCGAAAGGCGCGAGGCGCCCCCCTCTGGCCTGCCGGCCATCTCCCCCTCCAGGGGGGAGATCAGCAGCTTCGCCCTAGCCGCCAATCCTGCAACGTTGGTGATTGGCGGAAGCAGACAAGATACCCCATCTCCCCCCTTGAGGGGGAGATGGCCGGCAGGCCAGAGGGGGGTGCTGTCCCGCCGGCCTTGTCGTGATTTGCAACCCGCGCCGGCTCAATAATCGCCGTTGTAATAGCGGTCGTCGCAGGGGGCGGTGTAGATGCGGCCGCTGGTGCGATCCTGATAGCGGCAAAGCTGTTCGCTGCGCGGCTGCGGCGTGGTGGCGTTGCCGACGACGGCGCCCAGCAAGGCGCCGGCTCCGGCACCGATGACCGTGCTCTTGGTGTTGCCGCCGATCGCCTGGCCGGCAAGCGCGCCGGCGCCGGCGCCGAGCAGCGCACCGGTGCTGGTTCTCTGCTGTGCTTCGGTCTGCGCGCAGCCTGCCAGCGCGGCGGTTACGAACATGGCGGCAATGGCTCTGGACATGGTCATCGTCTGATACTCCCTTGAAGTCTATGAACTAATTCGCAGGCTGATTTTGCCAAGTACGGTCGCATTTGCGGCGGAACATAGGCACCGTGCCTCACGAAATAAGACATGGTTGTTTTTGTCTGACGGCCTGATCCGCAAAGAAAGTAACCGAACAAGACCCAAAGAGCTTCATCTCCAGTCGCGCCTTCGAGAGCGCTACGCTGCCTCGATCTGCATTACCTTTTTCGCCGCAGCGGCCAGAAATCCGGATCGGCTGTAGCCGTGGCGCTCCGCATATCGGTCAATCTGATCGAGGACATCTTCCGGAATGGTGACGTTGACACGCACGACCTTCGCAGCTTCAGCTTTCAAGGGAACCAGGATGGCGACACCGCTCAGATTGTCCTTGTCCGACATCACTTCCTCCAGGGATGACGGCTCGGGAATGGCCTCGCCATCCTCGACCAGCCCCTCGACATGAAAGGCCAGTGCTTCCCCGGCCATGGCACGGGCATCATCCAGGTTGACGCCGGCTGTCACCAGGCCCGGAAAATCGGGAAAGGAGACGCCGAAGTCGCTGTCCGCTTGCTTGTGGATCAATCCGATATAGTTCCGCATTTCTCTACCTCAGCTTCACGCCGGATTGTTTTTCAATACTCTTGAGAGTGCCGATCGGGATGTCGCGCTTGGGATGCGGAACTGTCAGCTGGCCCGGCTTGGATTTGTGCTTGAACTGGGCGTGACTTCCTTTTCGAGCCACTTCGTACCAGCCATCCGCCGACAGCCTGTGGATGACATCGGCGCCCTTCATGTTGTGTATAAATACACATAAATCCAAATGTCCATGAGCTTTTGCCGCTGTTGCGTGCGGCGGCCCAGCCGACCCCGTTTTCAATCCCGCAAGAATGGAGAAATCAAATGACCCGAGGTCTTCCCCGGACGCTTTCGCGTGCCGCCGCCAGAGAAGCCGGCCTTGCCCCGCCCAGGGCGGGGCTTACCGCCAGGACGACTGGGCAGGGCGGCGCCTACCGCACCGTCTTCTCCTTCAATGCCATGCCGGTGCCGGTCACCGATGCGCAGGGCTTTGCCAGCCAGAAGCTCTTCGACTTTCTCGATGGCAAGGTCCGCATCAAGGGCGGCACGGCAAGACTGCAGTTCGCCGTGCTGACGCCGCGCGCCTCGACCATCAACGACAATGCCGCGCTGACTTGGTCGCTCGGCTCGACGGCAGCATCGAGCGCGGTGCTTGCCGGCACCATGGTCAATGTGCTGGGCGCGACCGGCCGCACGCTGGATGGCGCGGGTGCCGCGCCGTCGAGCGCGTCGATTGCCGATGTTGCCGCAGCCTTGACGCTCGACGGCACCGTGACGCCGGTCGACCTCTATCTCAACCTGGCGTTTGCGACCGGCACCGATATCGACGCCGACGGCACGCTGGCGGTGTCGGGCACCATCACCCTGCTCTGGGAGAACTGGGGCGATAATGCGTAGGCGCTAATCTTCCCCCTTGAGGGGGAGATGTCGCCGAAGGCGACAGAGGGGGTCGGTTCGACCGGGCGCGACGCCCGGCGACAGATGAGGTCGGCGCTCCACGCGCGGCTACCCCCTCTGGCCTGCCGGCCATCTCCCCCTCGAGGGGGGAGATACCAAGCGTCGCCATCGGCTCTCCTCTGAAACGTCAACAAAAGGAATCTTCTCATGACAGATCTGGCAGACGCCGGGTCCGTGGTGGCGGCGCCACCGGCGGGCAACCTTGCACGGCCACCGGGCAACGGGGACAACGGGTCCGCCCCGCCTGCGGCCAAAAGCTGGTTTGACGGTCTTTCCGAAGGCAACCGCAAGCTTGCTGAAACCAAGGGCTGGACCAAGCCTGAAAGCCTCGATCGGGTCTTCGCCTCCTATGCGGAGCTGGAGCGGCAGCAGGGCGAGAGCCTGCGCGTTCCGGCAGCCGATGCAGCCGCGGAAGACTGGGACAGGTTCCATGCCCGGCTGCCCGAGGCGATGCGTCCGCTGACCTCACCCGAGAAGGTCGAGTACCGGCGCCCCGACGGGCTCCCCGAAAACTTCGCCTATTCGGACGAGCTCGCCAATGCGTCCAAGGCCTGGGCGGTCGAGGCAGGTGCTACCCCGAAGGTCGCACAGGCCTATCACGACCGCTTCGTCGGCTACATGGCCGAGCAGGCTAAGGCACAGCAGATCGCCCTTGCCCGCTCGGTCGAGACGACGCATGACGACCTCGTCAGGGATTGGGGACCGACCGGCAGCGATGGCTTTCGCCAGAAGCTCGAGGTCGCCAACCGGGCGATGAAAAAGCTCGGCCTGGTCAATGCCTACAAGGCGAAGGGCATCCTTCTGCCGGACGGTGCCTTGACCGACCCGCAGATCGCCAAGGCGTTCCACGCCATCGGCGAGGCGATGTTCCGCGAAGACACGATCGACGGCGGCACGGCCTTGAGCGGAGGCAATCCCTTCAAGCGCAATGCCGCCGGCGAGCGCAACCTGACTGGCATCTCAGCCCTGGTCAAAAGCGACCCCGCCCGCGCCCGGCGGCTGGCACGCGAGGCCGGCGAAAATCCCGACCTGTGGATGCCCAACAATCCTCTTTAACCCAAACCTGAAGGAAGACAAAAATGGCAGACGCCTATACCCGTATCGCGGACGCGATCGTTCCGTCCGTCTATGCGCAATACTCGTTCGAGGAGCACGTCCAGTCGCTGGAGATTTACCAGGCCGGGATCCTGTTTTCCGACCCGTCGATCGCCTCGAAGCTCAGCCTGGGCGGACGTTCCGTCGACATGCCCGGCTGGAAGGACCTCGGCAACGATCCGTCCGAGCCGGTCAACGACGACCCGGCCGACTCGATCGAGATGAAGAAGATCGGCGCGCGCCGCGAAGTCGCGGCCCGCAATGTGCGTGCGCAGGCCTGGGGCATCCCGGACCTGACCTCGATCCTTGCCGGCGACGATCCGCAGAAGCTTGTCGTGCGCCGCCAGACCGACTACTGGCAGCGCGCCAACAAGCTGACGCTGCTGGGCATACTGAAAGGCGTGCTGGCCGACAACATCGCCAATGACGGCAGTGACCTGGTGCGCGTCACCGGCGCCTCCATCGTCGACACCGACATCATCGAGGCCGCCTACCTGATGGGCGACCGCGCCGACAAGTTCAAGACGATCTGGATGCATTCGAAACAGATGAAGGCGCTGAAGCTCGCCGACCTCATCGACTATGTGCCGTCGTCCGAGCAGGGCGGGCCGCTGATCCCCTATTACATGGGGCTCAGGGCTGTCGTCGACGACGACATTCCGGTTGCCGGCGGCGTCTACACGGCGTTCATGTTCAAGGACAAGGCAATCCTGTGGAACGAGCTGCCAGTCAATACCGAAGGCGGCCCGCTCGAGTTCGACCGCAAGCCGCGGCAGGGCCATGGCGGCGGCGTCACCGAAATGGTCGGCCGCCGGCATTTCGTGCCGCATGTGCCGGGCACCCGCTTCCTCGATGCGTCCTCGGCCGGCGAATTCGCCACCGATGCCGAGCTGGCACTGGCGGCAAACTGGGACCGCACGGCGTCGAGCGTCAAGCACATGACGTTCATCGCGCTGAAGACGACCGAGGCCTGATCGGGCGAAGGGGCGGGCGTCAGACGTCCCGCCCCTTCGGGACACCAGGTCGGCGAATCCCAAGTTCACCCGCTGCGCTGCGTCGGAGTGATGTGAATTTTGGCGTTCGCTACAACATTCATGTTGCCCTTTGGCCAATCGACGGCACCAAACAGTTACAAGAAAGGGCGATGCTGCCTTGTCTTGGTAAGGGAGGTCACCATGAACATGAAGTACAAAACAGTTCAGGAAGTGCTCCGAAAAGCGGGCATTGTCATGAGCAAGAAAGGGGAAGTTCATCGCATAAACTTCTTCAGCGGCCTGGAAGACACCGCCTACTACACGCCAAGTCTTCAGGACGCCCTGGACAGGGGCTTGGCTTTGGCGGGAGGTGCCGGAAGGGTGAAAGCAAGCGTCTTTGCCAAGTCAGCTGAAACAGGGATCTCGACCGGCGCACACGTCGGCTGACACAATTCAGGCAAGACATCGCCGCGTTGCGCGGCGGTGTCGTGAAACTGCAATAGCCGAAGCATTGCCGTCTTCCTTGCTCGAATGGGAAAAAGACGGCTGACGAAGCGTCTGCCACGCCGTTTCATGACGGGCGGGTGGCGTCGTGACGGCCCCCGTGCACGAGACGTGCAACGTTCTGCCCAAGCCACAAATCACAAAAAATCCCCAGCCGCTTCGAAGCGGCTTTTTGCCGTGGAGGCACCATGCCCCGTTTTCTCCGACCAACCATACAGACAGAGGCCTGAGCCATGGCCATCACCCCGCTCGACATCGCCAACATGGCGCTCGCCGTGCTCGACGAGGCGCCGATCGAAAGCCTCGACCAGGACGCCAAGGCGGCGCGCCTGCTCAATCTGCATTTCGACCTGACCCGCGAGGCCGAATTGACCAAGCATGCCTTTGTCTTCGCCATCCTGGCGGCCTCGGTCGCCGGCTTCGACACCGGCGGCGGCGCTGGCACGCTGAACTTCGCCTATGAGCTTCCCGCCGATTGCCTGCGGCCCTTGCCGCTGACAGGGAATGGCGAGCCGGATGGCGTGCCGCTCTCATGGCGGCAGGAGGCCGGGCTGATCTATTCGGATCAGGCCGGGCCGCGCATCATCCGCTATGTCGCCAACCTGACAGACCCCAACGACTGGGACGCGCTGTTCACCGAGGTGCTGGTGGCGGCGCTCGCCATCAAGATCGCGCATCCGTTGACCCACAAGTCCGGCATGATCGACGTCGCACGCAGCGCCTATGACAGGGCGCTGGACGCCGCCTACTCGGCCAATGCCATCCAGCGCGGCGGCAGATTTTCGACGACGTCCTGGGCTTTCCAGCGCGGCGACAGCCGGGGCGTCGGCCGATGACCACGCTCTATCCGATCCAGGATGCTTTCATCCGCGGCGAGATTTCTCCCCGCTTGCATGCTCGCGCCTCGCTCGAGCTCTACCGGGCGGCGCTGTCGAAATGCACGAACTTCGTCACGCTGCCGCATGGCGGCATCAGGAAGCGCGGCGGCACGTATTTTTGCGCCCAGGTGAAGGCTCCGTCAAAGGCGACACGGCTGATCCCGTTCATCTTCTCGGCCGACCAGGCCTATGCGCTCGAATTCGGCGATCTCTACATCCGCGTTTATGCCTATGGCGCGCGTGTCGGCACGGTCGAAGTCGTTTCGCCTTATCCCGAGGCCGATCTGTTCGACCTGCAATTCGTCCAGTCGGCAGACCAGATGTGGATCACCCACAAGGGTCATCCGGTCAAAGTGCTGACGCGCACCGCGCACACGACCTGGACGCTCGCCGATTTCGTCTTTCTCGACGGCCCTTACGACAAGATCAACACCACCGCCACGACGTTGACGCCGGCCGCAACCGGCAACGCCATGCCGGTCATGGTCGCGAATACGCTGCCAAGCGGCACGGTCAGCAACAGCAACGGCTCATCCGACGTGTGGCAGGTGTTCGATGGCGACAAGCAGAAGGGGGAGAACATAGCGGGCTTTCCGAGCGGGTATCTGCGCTACCAGTTCGGCGGCGGGGCCAAGACGGTCGACGCCTACTGGATTACCGCCACGAATGATCACTCAGACACTGCATCGCCGACCCAGTGGCAATTCCAGGCCTCGCACAACGGCACCGACTGGACGACGCTCGACAGCCGGGACGGAGAGACCGGCTGGTCCAAGTCGGAAACCCGCTTCTTCGACGGCTTCAACAACACGGTTGCCTACGAATATTATCAGCTGCTGTTTTCAGGTGGCGGCAGCGACGGAACCGCTATCGCCGAACTGGCCCTGCACGAATACGCGCCGTCGCAAACGCCGTTCGATCTTTCGGCCTCCTCGATCGTCGGCATCAACGACGGCATCGGCTTCCAGACCAGCGATATCGGCCGTGCCATTCGTCTGCTTGCCGCGGATGGCTTCTGGCGCTGGGCCAAGATCGTTGCCCGGACCAGCACGACGGTGGTCACGGTCCAGTTGTACGGGCATGCTCTGCCCGATCTCAGCCCGATCATTCGCTGGCGTCTCGGCACGTTCGTGCCCGGCAAGTATGTGCAGAGCGGTTCGCTTTACGAGGAGCGCCTGGCGTTCAGCCGAAAATTCTCGGTCTATGCCTCGCAAACCGGCGATTTCGACAACTTCGCCACCGGTGAGAAAGACACCGACGCGCTGGAATTCGTGCAGGCAGGTGGCGGCCAGGCCAACGACATTACGTGGGTGGCGGAATCGGACGGCGCGCTGATCATCGGAACGCTTGGCGGGGTGAGGGCGCTGTCGGGTTCCGGCATCGACGAGGCGCTGACGGCGTCCTCGTTCAAGAACCGCCGGTCGCGGACTTTCGGTTGTGCCCCGCTGCGTCCCGTCGATGCGGGGCAGTCGTTCCTCTATGTCACCCGCTCCCGCAAATCGATCGCCGAGCTGACGCAAAACGCCACCGGCCGCTTCACCTCCGACGATGTCGGTCAAATATCGGAGCACATTCCAAAGAAAGGCGTCGTCGAACTCGCCTTCCAGACCGACCCCGACCCGCTGCTGTGGTTCCCGCTCGGGGATGGCGAACTCGGCGGCTACACGCACCAGCCGTCGCAGGACGTTCGCGGCATGCACATCCACCAGATCGCCGGAAGCTTCGCAGGATCGAACTGGGCCGTTGTCGAAAGCGCCGTGGTGACGCCCGGCCAGGACGGCAACGACGATCTCTGGCTGATCGTCAAACGCACGATCGGCGGCGTGACCAGGCGCTATATCGAAATAAAGACCGCGCCGTTCGAGTATGGCGGGATCGGCGATGCATTCGAAGTCGACTGCGGCCTGACCTATTCGGGCGCCGCTGTGGGCACGGTCTCAGGGCTTGATCATCTCAACGGCGAAACAGCCGACGTCCTGGCCGATGGCAAGGTCTACAAGGGCCTTGCTGTGGCCGCTGGCGCGGTCTCGCTGCCCGGTGGGGCTACGGCAGCCAAATGGCAGGTCGGGCTCGGCTACCAGTCCGAAGCCAACACGCTGGAGCTCGATGTCGGCGGCCGCGACGGATCGATCGTCGGGCGGCGCAAGAAGGTGGCCAAGCTCATTCTTTCGCTGCTGGAAACCGACACAACCGGGCTTCAGGTCCAGTCGTTCATCCGCGGCCGCTGGGAGCAGGTTCGCATCCCGTCCGTGGTCGCACCCGACGGCATGGCGAAATTGTTCACCGGCAATGTCGAGGTGCCGATCGACGATAGCTGGGAAGGGCAGGGCCGGGTGAAGATCCGCCACGTCAATCCAACGCCCTGCACGATCAGGGCGATGACGCCGGTGTTCGACGCCGAGCCTTAGGAACTGCTGATCTCCCCCCCCTCGAGGGGGAGATGTCGCCGAAGGCGACAGAGGGGGTCGGTTCGTCCTGACGCGGCCTCCTATCGCCTCCATCGCGGGGGAAGAACGCCGGCGCTCCACGCGAGACGACCCCCTCTGGCCTACCCTCTTTGCCACAGCTCGGCATCTCCCCCTCGAGGGGGGAGATCACCCGCTCCGTCTTCCATCGCTTTCCCAACCAAGGAACCCACCCGTGACCCCAACCCATGCCGAGCAACTCGGCAGGGCGCGGACGGCTGCCGATTTCGCTGCCATCCGCGCCTTGCTCCACACCGACCTCAACGATGCGATCGCCCGCAAGGGCGAGCTGGAAACGGAAAAGTTTCACGCGATCTTCGGCGCCGGAAATTTGACGGCGGCGCGTGCCGCATTGGACGACTGCAACGCTGCAATCGCGCTGATCGAGAAAACCATCGAGGACGCGGACGAGCGCCGCATTGGCGCCCCCCTGGACGAACCCCCCGCCGAAGCCGTCGCCGCCACGCCGGCGCCGGGCGACGAGGTCAGGACAAAGGCCGAGGCGCTCGGCGAGAACTGGCGCACGGTCCACTGGCTGATCGAGCAGCTGCGCCAGGAGCTGTTCGCGGCCGATGCCTTGAGCCGCGCCATCATCGCTGCCAACGGCCTGTTCAATGCCGACGGCGCCGTCGGCCTGAAGGTCAACCTGACCACCATCCGGCGCACCGCCATGGCCGGCCCGCGGGCCGCCGCGCCATCGCGTCTCAGCCGCCCGGCGATCCAGGCCGACCGACTGCTTTTGTCCTTCCTCAGCCCCGGCGGCGTGCTCGACCGGCGGCCTTCGATCGGCGCGCCGGTCGACGGCATCAAAAGCAAATTCATTCCCGCCGGCGAACGAGGCTGACCATGTGCACACTAGCTCTTATCGGTACGGCGCTTTCGGTCGGCGGCGCGCTGGCGGAAGGCCAGCAGTCCAAGCAGATGGCCGACTACCAGGCCAAAGCCTATGAACAGCAGGCGCGGGCCGACGCCCAAAGCTCGGCCTTCGAGCAGGGCCAGGAGCGCCATAAGCAGGATCTGCTGCAGGCCCAGGCGCGTGCCCAGGCCGGCGCTTCGGGCGTCGCCATCGCAGGTTCGCCGACCGAGGTGCTGGCAGCCAATGCCAGGCAGGGCCAGCTCGACCTCAAGGCGATCCAATACGGCTCGCAGCTGCGCCAGAACGGTCTCGCCACGCAGGCGGCGATCGCGCGCTTTTCCGGCAGGCAGGCGGTCGGCGCCTCGATCTTCAAGGCCGGCGGCAACCTCGTGTCGGGCATCTCCGGCCTCTACGATCCGGCCAAGACGGTGACGTTCGGCAGAAGCGCCTTCCCGCCGGCGCCGGGCGGAGGCCTCTACTGATGGCCACCATCCCGCTCCAGCTTGCCCAGCGCCGGCTCGATACCGGCAATGTGGCCTCATATCCCAACGGCTCGCCAGTGGGCGCCGCTATGCAAGGCTTTGGCGACGAGCTGTCGGCGATAGCCGAACGCTTCCGGCAGCAGAAGCAGCAGCAGGATGCGTTCGACGCCGACATTATCGGCCGTGAGCTGAACGCACGCATAGCGCACGCCGAGGCCGTGGCGGTGCAGACCGCGCCGGCCGACGGCGGCGGCCTGCACGACTTCATGTATGGCCAGCTCGATCCGCGCAGCGACGGCGTCGTCAGGCCCGGCCTGTTCGACCAGATCTTCGACGACACCGTAGCGAAAGTGCCGGAGGGCGAACGCGCCAATTTCCTCGCCCAAAAGCAGGCATTGCGGCTGGCCGGCTCGGCGCGCATGGCCGCGCAGCAGCACGCGCGGCGCCAGAACTATGAGCAGGCCGAGTGGAGCAAGGTCGAGGACGGCTACACAAGCGCCATCGCGCAGGGCGACCCGGACGACACAGGAACATTCGAGGCGATCCGGCAGAGCGGGCTCGAGCTGATCGGCAAGATGGGCAACCCGGTGGCCCGGCAGGCCGCCGAGGCCGCCTGGCGCAGCAACACGGCAAAGGCGCTCGCCCAGGCGATGATCGCCAAGGACCCGAAGCGCGCTGCGGAGGTGCTGGGGACTGGGCCGGTCTCAACGGACGGCAGGACTAAGGACGATACCATCGAAGCTGTGGGCGGACCTCGGGCGAGTGGGTCCAGCGTGCTGGCGACGCGCGAAGCGCCCGTAGGTGGCCTTCCGTCCGACGAAACACCTATCCGCACGGGTTCCGTGGGGCCCGTCGGAAATACGGCTTGGGCTGCCGCAGGACCCTGGATTGCCGACTTGTCGCCGGACACGGTTCAGGATCTCGGCCAGAAGGCGCAGGTAGCGACTGTGGCAAGCCTGGTCGATGCGCGCACGAACATCGACATCGCCTTGCAGAACGCGCCGGCTGCCATTGCCAATACCGGCAGCTATTCTGGCAAGACACCGGGTGCCGAAGACTTCACTGCCGTGTACGGCGCCGAAGATGGCGGCAAGCGTCTCCAAGCCTTCGACATAACGGCTGATATCGGCCGCGCGGTTTTCGACATGCGACCCGTCCCGAACCAGGCGATACACGCCCAGATTCGGGATTTTGAACCCGGCCCCTACGGCTCGCCGGAAGAGCGGGAGCAATATGAGATAAGGGCCGGCGCCGCGCAATTGGTGCTGGGTGCCAGGCGCGCCGATCCCGCCGGTTACGTCGGCCAACTGTTCCCGAACCATGCTCCGGACTGGGATAAGATCACAGCTCCTGAGGATTATAAGGCTGCCGTCACCTGGGCCGTCGCTGCTCAGCAGGAGTTGGGCTTCGACCGAATACTGCCAATGCCCTGGGCCGTAGCTGGCCAGCAGGCGGCGAAATACATCGACCAAGGTGTGCCGTTCGAAAAGCGCCTTGCCAAATTGAGTTCGATCGTCCTGGCGGTTCGCGATCCTGATGCCCGCAAGGCGACAACCCAACAGATTTCTGTGGCGGCGGAAGCCCAGTGGCGAGCCGAGGCCGCCCAAGATCCGAACGTCGCGCCAGAGTCGTTGGAAGCCCAGGTTGCGGTGCTCAAGAACGGGCTGGCGTGGATCGGGGAACATCCGGCCCAAGCCCAGTACAGCGCCATGCCGTGGCTACAGCAATTCGGCTTGGCGTTCTCGGATGTCGGCCGCCTCACGGCTAAGGGCGCGGCCGCCGGCGGTGCGGATGCGATCTCCGCCGGGCTGGACTCCGTTTGGTCGGGAGGAAACTACCAGCACCTCCTCGAAGATGAACAGGCCAAGACCGAGGACGCCGAGGACCGGGCCGGCTCGGCCGGTTGGGCGGCGGAAGCCCTCGGCACCGGCTTAAGCGGATATGGCCTGGCGGAGAGTTTGTTCGGTTTGCTGGGCCGGGCAAGCGTTGGCGCGG
The DNA here is from genome assembly GCF_040322175.1 of Mesorhizobium sp. M0185. Taxonomy (NCBI): domain Bacteria; kingdom Pseudomonadati; phylum Pseudomonadota; class Alphaproteobacteria; order Hyphomicrobiales; family Phyllobacteriaceae; genus Mesorhizobium; species Mesorhizobium sp. M0185. Next base: position 13,638 of record NZ_JAMYSY010000074.1, read on the forward strand.
CGGCAGAGAACGGCTTGATCGGTCTTGCTGCCCGAACTGGCGTCGGGGGTGTGGCGGGTGGCACTTATGGCGGGGCATACGCCTTCAACACAGGACAGAGCGTCCCCTGGGGAATTGCCAACGGCGCGCTTTGGGGGGCGGGCGGCAATGTCCTTGCCGAAGGGCTCAGTGCCGTTGGCAGCCAGGTGTTGGCAAGGCTTGCCGGGCGTTCTGCGAATGCTAAACCTGATATCGTACTGGATAGTGGGGGTCCCCCGGTCAATGCAGAAGAGATTCCGATCTCGACCGGCAAGGCCCGAGAAATAAGGAGGCCCTATACGCATTTGGAAGATCCTCCCAACGTTGCGTCCGGCAAGGATCCAACAAAGAAGCAGAGGATAGCTATTTTCGAGGAAAATAAAAGGGTGAATGATGGAATTTTGAGATCGGATGAGAGTGGTATAGAAATAATTCCAGCAAAGAAAAGCAAAAGAGGCGTAACTCCTCCAAAAAATGAAGCTCATATCGATCACATAGATCCGGTTAATCCCGCTGACAAGACAAAATCGTCAGGATCAAATAGCTATAAAAATCTTCGTCTTACGGCTGGGTTTGAGAATATAGAAAAATCGAATAAATAGGTGACATATGACCGAATGGAAGTTCGAAAACCCAAAAAACACAGCCGTTATTTCGACTCGGAAGATATTTAGGGGGGGCGGCTGGATTGCGTATGTGTCACATGATGATGACGGCGACGATAATGAGTCGTGGCAATTCTACGGAAATGAAGCTGAAGTTGATCAAGATGACCTAATTTTAGTGGCCTTGGTCGAGGTGGTCGAGCTTGATGGAACTGTTGCACAGTTGGCGGATTTGCCGTTAGGCTGGCGTGCGTGGCGCGATACAAAATCTTCGCCATGGAAGCGCGACAAAATCACCTAAACACATTCTGAATGGTAGCGGAGTTTACTCTGCTTTGACCCGGTGAAAGTAAAAAAAGGCGTTACTCCTCCGCCAACGAATCACAGTTTGATCACATCGATCCGCTTATTCCAGTTGATCCGACAAAGACTCCCGGATCGAATAATTACACCAATGCAAGGATGGTTGCAAGAATTCGAAACAGAGAAAGTGGAACAAATAGGCGCTGTGATGACTAAATGGAAGTTTGAAGACCCCCAGAACGTAGCTGTTTTTGTAAACAGGAAAGCTATACGCAATGGTGGGTGGGTTGCTCGCGTCGTGCATGATGATGATGACGGATCATGGCAGTTTCACGCGGATGAATCCGAAGATTTCGATGAAAGCGATATTATGATCATAAGCCTGAAAAATATGGTTGAAAAAGACAAGACTATTATGCAGTTGGCTGATTTACCTTACGGCTGGTATGCTTGGCGCGAGACAAAAACCTCGCCATGGAGGCGAGGCAAAACCCTCGACGAACACCCAGAATCGGAGCGGAGTTAGTTTCGACTTCCAATTGTAACGGTTGACATGGGTGATTGCGACGCTGAGTGGCGGAGCCGACAGCGGTGCAAGAAACCGGGGCGTCACTTCGCACGGAGCGTTCTGGCAAGGACCAATCAGCCCACGGGCCGGAATATGGATGTGTCTCACGAGAAAGCGCTGGCCGACGGGGGGCAGATCACCTCTCAAACATCACGCATCGTGCGAGAGCAGATCATATTAAACACCATGGCGATGCAAGAGACTATGCTCGCTGGGCAAGAAGAAGATGGCTCAAGCAAGAAATGAAAGGGAACACAAGTGGTCGAGAGAAATTATAGCGACGTCAAACCCGACTTGACTAGCGTCACCCGCTTGCCGTCGGCTGACAAAAGCACAGGCGATGAAGAGCTTGATGCTGCACGTCTGGAAGCCCGAAAATATCTTGATTTCTATGATTGGGTTTCAGACATCAAGGGGGAGTACCTTGGATACGGTGCCGATGGCATAATCTATATTTCCTCTTCGAGATTGTTCCGGGCAGGCCAAAAGTTGACCCATGGATATGGGTAATCGTCGGCGATGTGCCCCCGACATATCTGCCGGCTGTGGACGCCAAGACTCCATACGAGGCGCTGGATGGATATATCGGCGCCATGGAAGAGTGGGTCGAAGCTGCGCGACGGGGGGACTCGGTGGCAGATCTAATCCCGGTCAATGTGCCGGCTAGCCCAGCCAACGCCGAAATGTTGGATAGCCGTCTCAAATTTCTCGACGAAAGGGTATTGCCGGAACTTCGAGAGTGATCGGTTGCCGCTTGTCGGCAAGCGCCGTCGGTTCCTTGACGAGAACGTGCTTCCGTTGCTCCCAAAGTGATGTACAGCCACGCTCCGTCGCTCGTCGCTGATGCAGGCCCGGCAGTCGGCTCGACCGGGTCAGCGCTGGCGCTATCACCGGTGAGTACGCCACTCCGGCGATGGCAACCACTCCGGGGTTTGGTGCCACTATCGGGCCAGCGGTCTGATTGTGGTCACGATGCTGGCTTATGGCCTGCTAACCGCCGGGCGGTCAGTTGGCGGTGCCTCCTGGATCGCCTCCTGTTTAAGATGAAGGATTGACCTGTTGCGCACAGACACTTTTCCGACCATGGCAAGGATCGTTTTTCTGCTCACCTTGGCCGGCGTCCTCCTGCTCGCGCTTTCGCCGGTGCGCTTCCTGCAGGAGTTGGACATGGGCTTCACCTTCCAGCACGACAAGCTCAACCACGCCGCGGCGTTCGCGGTGTTGGCGGCACTCGGAAGCCTCGGCTGGCCGGAACACAAGACGAGACTGGTTTTGCTCCTCGCCATCACCGGCGCGGCGATCGAGCTGCTTCAGGGCGTGCAGCTGATCGCGCGCGATATGGATGTCCTCGACTGGGTCGCCGACTGCGCCGGCATGGCCTGCGGGCTGGCGGCCATGGGCGGCACAAGAAGGCTGATTGGCGGATTGCTGTAGCCCTGGACCGCGTTGCCGCTCGCTGTCTGAAAAATGTAAATCGCCGGCTGCGCCAGATAGCGCGGTGTCCGGCCGCGTAGCTTAAGTCTCCCACCGACAACACCGAACCCCCTTCCAGCCTCGCTTATGCGGGGCTTTTTTTATGGAGCAAGCCCTCATGTCCCGACCTGCAACTGCCGCCGTTCGTCTCCTGACCGGCGAACGCGAACCCGTGCGCCTCGCAACCACGGCCGACATCCTCCTGCACGGCCTGCAGGCCATCGACGGCGTGCCGGCCGAAATCGGCGACCGCGTGCTGGTCAAGGACCAGGCCGACCCGACGCAGAACGGCATCTACACGGCGAGCGAAGGCGACTGGTTCCGCGCCGCCGACGCCCGTTCTACGCGCACCCTGCAGAAGGGCACGACCGTTCACACCCAGGTCGGGTCGGTCAACGCCGACCGCGTGTTCGAGTTCACGGCCGACGAGCCGGCCGTCGGCGCCGATGCCATCACCGTCGCCGCATCCGTTCCGCCCGACATCGCCGACGTGGCCGAAGAGGTTGAAGCGCTGCGCGATGAAACCCAGGCGCTGAAGGATGCCGCCGCTGCCAGCGCCGGCCAGGCAACCGCCAGTGCCGCCGCTTCCGCCGCGAATGCCGGACAAACCACAGCCGACCGGGCTGCCACCAATTCCGATGCCGTCGCGGCCGCGGCCGCCGTCATCAGCGCTCAGGCTGCACGCGACGCTTCGCTCTACGGCAAGGGCATTTTCCCGACGACTGCGGCGGCAATCGGCTTCGGCGTCGCCGGCAACGGTGCGATCACGCCAGGCTCCGGCGGCGCCAACGGCACGTTCGACCTGGCGTTTACCGGCGGGACCGGTTCGGGCGCCGCCGGCCGCTTCGTGGTGGCGGGCGGGGCGCTGACGCAGATACTGATCACGGCGCCGGGCTCCTACACAGTGGCGCCGACGTTCAGTTTTGCGGCGTCGGCAGGGCTCGCCGGCGCCGCCGCAGCGGCGGTGCTGGGCAGGAATGTCGATGTCGGCGAGTATTTCTGGACCGAAGTTTCGACTGGTTCTTTGGGGTTGTTCAATGTCGGGGTCGGACCGCGGTAGCAGCCGATACGGGCGTCAGGGCGTCAACGGCGGAAATTGCCCTGATCAGCTCAAGGATCGTCGGACGCGTTCCGATCACGGGTTCCGTCGGCGGCACGGTGATTACGAACGACAGCGTCTATTTTTGGCCTGGATCGCTGTCGACGGTCGATGAATATCTGTCGACCTTGGAGCTTGGATTTGGCATCGTGCCAGGGACAGCCCACATCGTTATTGCCCACGTCGAGGGCGACGGGACGCTTAGCCTGGTTTCCGACCAGACAATGTCCGTTCCAGCCGGCCCGTCGTCTGTTGTTTCAGGGCTTTCGATCCTGAAGCTGCCGGCAGCGTCATGGGCCTCCAGCGCACTGGCGCTGGTAGCTGGTACTACACTGCCGGGGCAATTCCGAACGGCGAAGTCGAGTGGTTCACGGCGGCGGTTCCGGCCTCGCACACTGCCAAGACTATAGGCGCTGTGGTCCGCAGTGGAAGGCGACCTTCACCGGCGAAGTCGCCGTCAAGGCGCGTGCTGCCTATACCACAGCAAACGGTCTCGTTTCCGCTGTCGGCGTTAGCCAGGAAATCGGCTGGCCGACGCTGGTCAACACGGGGTCGGACGTTCCGGGCAGCTACAGCGTCATCATGCAGACGCCAGCGCCGGCCGACGGCCATATTACAGCGGTCGACGTTGGCGCTGGCGCTGGCGCCGGCGCTGCGCTCATTCATGTAGTAGATTATCTCGGCGGGTTGGTGGTCAATGTCCTAAGCACATATGCGGTGACGCTGGTCAACGGGGTCGCTCATATCCCGCTGGGTATCCCAATCCCAGCCGGCAAATATCCGGCGATCAGCGGTGGCGCCTACAAATTTCAAAACAACGTCAACCCGCAAGGCATCCCGGCATGGATCAAATCAGGCGCGCTGTCGAATGGCGCGACCGTAGCATCGTCCGCCCAGCATCGGTACGAGGTCCGCTTTACGATCAAGACCGGTCTGCTCGCCGATGCCGACCGGGCCTTGACCGGCGGCGCCAGCAATACCGGCATGAACCTGCTGGCTGACGCCGATCCGAACGGCGTCGTCGATGCGACCGCGCTGTTTGCGTCCGCGGCGAGCGCTCATCCCAATCCCTATGTGCCGCCTGGAAATTTCGCCTTGACGGCCATTCCCGCATCTGGCGACGGTTTTTGGGGACCTGGCAAGCCGGCCGTCAACAGTAAGCGCTTCTTCATTCCGCGCCGGCCGTCGCTGCAAAATCTCTATGACGGCTTTCGCGCGACGATGGCCGAACACATCGCCAACAACGATGTGCTCTGCCTGATCGCCGATAGCATCGGCCATTGGGCGCTTGCCAGCGACGGGCCGAAACACTGGTTCAACCTGGTTACGCGTTTTGCCAATATCGGCATTGCCGACGATGAACCGGGCATGACTGCTTTGCGGCCAAGCTCTACCTATCTTCCGACTTTCTATGGCGTCACCGTCGCCGGGGGCGTGTTGACAGGGTCGCGCGGGCCGATCGGCGAGAGCATCATCCTCGCCGCCGGCGCGTCCTTGGCGTTTACCGGCACCTATGAACAGGTCGACGTCCACTACACTCAGGACGCCGCTCAGGGATCGCTTGCCTTTGTCTTCAACGGCGGCGCGGCGTACAAAACCGTCAACTGCGCCGGCGCCCTGGCGCTTGATCAGTATTCGGGGCCTTCGCTCACCGGGCAGGCGGCAAGCGGCAATTACACTCTTACGGCTGTCGGCGGTCCTGTCGAGATTACCGGGCTCATCAGGCTTGGCGTCAAGGCGGCCGGCTCGCGTCCGCGCCTGCGCACCTTGCGCGCGGCACACGGCAGCTATGCCTTCTCGTCATTCAACACCGCGCGTCTTACATCGGCCGCCGCTCAATGCGGCTACGCCGGCGGCAAGATCGTGCCCATCCTGGCGCTCGGCATCAATGACAGCTTTGGCACGCCGCCGGCCACGATATCGGCAAACATCGCAACAATCATCAACACGTTGGAAGCGGCCGCTGCACCGCGTATCCTTGTGATGCCGCCGACGCGGCCGTCAGCCGCATGGGATGCAAGCTACACGGGCGGTCGGACCTGTGATGCCGCCCTTGGCGCAATCCGTCAGACCTATCGATCGCGCAATGTGCTGACCATCCCGATCGACGGCTTCGACTACATCAATTCGGGAAACTATCAAGAGGGCTTGCATTTCAACGATGCCGGCCATGACGGCAATGCGCTGCGCTTCATCGAACAAGTCGCGGAAAGGGGATAAGCAATGGCATTCGCTATTCAGCATAAGGGCGAAATCATCACCGAGCTCGAGGAGGGCGAGGAATGGCTGGTGGTGGGCGCAATGGTCATGGTCGCAAAGCCGAAGGATCCGGCACACAGCCGCGAAATCCCGGTTCCTGACGGCGACATTGAGGGTCTCGTTGAGGTCTGGGTAGGCGGCGCCGTAGTCGACGCTGGACGCCATTCGCAGGCAATGGCAGGATGAGGTCGGCGGGGGCTATCCTTGGAGGATTGTCCCATGGCGCATGCCGGCAGCATCATCGACATCTATGACGACTATTACGCCGATGGAAAAGTAGCCGCAAAACGGGACATAGCTTCAAACCAGTCGGTCGGGCACATCGAAGCGGTCGTTCAAGGCCAATTCTTCGACAGGATTCTTGACATCGGGGCGGGCGAAGGTGCGGTGCTGGATAAGCTGAACAGGAAGGGGCTCGGTAAGAAGCTTGGCGCCGTCGAGATTTCGAAGAGCGGCGTCGAGGCCATCAAGGCAAGAAAAATCGCCAAACTGGACAGCATCGACGTATTCGACGGCATCACATCCCTCATCCCGACAAGTCGTTCGATCTTGGGCTTGCCATTCACGTCGTCGAACACGTCGAGCACGAACGGATGTTTCTGAGGGAGGCGGCTCGGGTCTGCGAGAAGCTCTATATTGAAGTGCCTTTGGAGCATACGCGAGATCTCAGCAAGGCCATTCGGATGTCAGGGCCGTATGGGCATATCAACTTCTACACGACCCAAACGTTTGAAAACCTTCCCAAAACGTCTGGGCTAAAGGTCGAACGGCTAAAGGTTTTTGCGCACGACCTCGCTTATGAACAGCACCTGGCTGGCGAAAAAAAAGGATGGGTAAAACACAGACTGCGGACCGAATTTCTAAGGTTTGCACCCAAGACGGCGATGCGCAGCATGGCCTACATGGCCGGAGCTCTGTGCTCAAGTCGCTGATCTAGCAGCAGCGCCGCCGATTTGCTTTGCAGGATTACCGCCGACCATACTAAAGGGCGGCACGTCTTTCGTGACGACAGAGCCCGCACCAACGACCGATCCCTTGCCGATCGTTACGCCCTTGAGAATAATGACGTTGAAGCCGATAAAAACACTGTCTTCAATCTTCACTGGCGCAATGGTGATCTTTGACCAGTCCTTTTTCCCTGATGCCAGTCGGCGACATCTTCCTTGCGGTCTTGCCAACCCGTCGCGTATGAGTTGTGATCGACGACTGTGGTACCCCAACTAGAGCGTCGGACGTTCAGTTTGAATCGCGAGGGATTGAACGAAGCCGCTGACGCGTCATTTGGTGCGTGGGTTTGCGGATGAC
>NZ_JAMYSY010000075.1:0-20699 GCF_040322175.1 Mesorhizobium sp. M0185
TTCCCATCAGCCATCGCATCAAGAAATGCGCCTGGAACGACGACTATCTCATCAATGCCATCACTCATATGCGATAGCCCTGCCCCTTGAGGGGGGAGATGTCCGGCAGGACAGAGGGGGGCGCGAAGGAACTCGACGAAGATCAGCTAGCCTGTCTCGCGGCAACCCGGCGCATCGAAATGACGCGGCGGCGGAGGATTTCCGTGCGCATCGCCGTTAGGTGCAGCGCGAAGAAAAGCACGGTGAAGCCGAGTGCCATCACCAGCAATGGCCACAACAGGCTTGGGTCGATGGTCGGGCCGCCGAGCCGGAACACCGACGCCGGCTGATGCAGCGTGTTCCACCAGTCGACCGAAAATTTGATGATCGGAATGTTGATGAAGCCGACCAGGGTGATGATGGCGGCGGCCCACGCGGCGCGCCCGGCATCGTCGAGCGCGCGGGTCAGCGCGATGATGCCGAGATACATCAGGAACAGGATGAAGACCGAGGTCAGCCGCGCGTCCCACACCCACCAGGTGCCCCACATCGGCTTGCCCCAGATCGAACCGGTGATCAGCGCAAGGGCGGTGAAGACGGCGCCGATGGGTGCCGCCGATTTCAGCGCCACGTCAGCCAGCGGATGGCGCCAGACCAGCGTGCCCAGTGCCGAGACCGCCATCAGCGTGTAGCACATCATGGCAAGCCAAGCGAAAGGCACGTGGATATACATGATGCGAACGGTGATGCCCTGCTGGAAGTCCTCAGGCGCCGTGAAGCTCATATAGAGACCCACGCCGAGGACGATGGCGGCGACGCTCGCCAACCACGGCACGACCTTGTCGGCCAGCCCGACGAACCGCGTCGGGTTGGCAAGGTCCATCCAGCCGGAGAGTCGTGAAGTCGTATCGCTCATGCGGCTTTACATAGACCGCCGGCGGAGTTGCGGCAACCGCAGCGGCGGTACGTCTTCCCTTCTCCCCTTGCGGGAGAAGGTGGATCGGCGCCTAGCGTCGAGCCGGATGAGGGGTGCTGGACGGAGTGAGGCGCCAATGATCGCCGTGCGCCGAAGTCTGGATTTTGGATGAAGATTTGCGCCAAGCCGGAGCACCCCTCATCCGACCTCGCTTCGCGAGGCCACCTCCTCCCGCAAGGGGAGAAGGCAAGCCGCGCTGCTCAGGCGGCTTCGTTCACCGGACGGCTGAGGCGGCGGACCTCCTCGTCGTTGAGCAGGCCGCCGGCGCGCAGCAGGCTGGCGAAGCGACCGTTGCGCAGCGACAGTTCGGTGAACCCGCCCATCTCGACCACCCGGCCCTTGTCCATGAACACGACCAGATCGGCGTCGCGAACGGTGGTCAGGCGGTGGGCGATGATGAAGGTGGTGCGGCCGCGCCGCAGTTCGTCGATGGCGTCCTTGACGCGGTCTTCCGTCTCGACGTCGAGCGCGCTGGTCGCCTCGTCGAGAACCAGGATGGGCGCGTCCTTCAGCACGGCGCGGGCGATCGCGATGCGCTGGCGCTCGCCACCGGACAGCTGTCCGCCGCGTTCGCCGACGACCGTGTCGTAGCCCTCGCACTTTGACAGGATGAAATCCTGCGCGGCGGCGGCATTGGCCGCGGCATGGACCTCGTCATAGGTCGCCTCCGCACGGCCGACGCGGATGTTGTCCTCGATCGAGCGGTTGAGCAGGCCAGCATCCTGGAACACGGTGGCGATCGAATGGCGCAGCGACTTGCGGGTCACCGTGCGGGTATCGATGCCGTCGATCAGGATGCGTCCGCCGGACGGCGTGAAGACGCGCTGCAGAAGGTTGATGAGCGTGGTCTTGCCGGCGCCCGTCGGGCCGACGATGGCGACGGTCTGGCCGGCCTGGACCTCGAACGACGCGTCGTCGACGCCCTGCCCGGAATTGCCGAACTCGAAGCAGACATTCTCGAAACGCACATGACCCGTGACGTTGACGAGATCGCGCAGCCCATCGGGCTCGGCGGCGTCGGATGCAGAGTCCTCGAGATGATAGAATTCCTCGAGCTTGGCGCGCGCCTCGGAAATCTGGTTGGCGAAGGCCGACATCTGGTCGAGCCGGGCAATCAGCAGCGTGGCAAAGCCGGTAAAGGCGATAACGTCGCCGATGCGCAACTGGCCGTGCGTCACCAGATAGGCGCCAATCAAGAGCACCACCATCATCGAAATCGTCGACGACAGGCGGTGCAGCGCGTTGGCCATTGCCCACCAGTCGAGCACGGGGTTCTGCACATCGAGCAGATTCTTGACGTAGCGCTTCAGCGCCTCGGTCTCGTGGCCGATGCGGTTGTAGCTTTGCAGGACGGCGACGTTGCTGACCGAGTCGGTCACATGCGCAAACACCTTGTGGTAGTGACGCTCCACGGCCGCCTGGCCTTCCTTGGTGCGCCGCATCACCAGCCGTCCGATGCCGACATAGAGCGCGCCAAGCGCCAGCAGCACCATCGACATGCGGATATCCATGCTGAGCGCCGTGGGCACCAGCAGAACCAACGCGACCGCTGTCGACAGGTGCTGCCGCATGAATTCGAGCCAGAGGCTGAACAGGGTCTCGACCGCGCGCAGAAGCGTGTGCAGGGAATTGGAGGTGCCGCGCTGATGATGCCAGGCAAGCGGCATGGTGATGACGCGCTCGAACGACTGGCAAAGAACCTCGCTGCGCCGCTGGTGGGCAAAGCGGTCGGCGCCGCGCGCCACCAGCACGAAGGCGATGATGTTGAACGCGCCGAGGCCGGCCCACATTGCGAGCGTCGCGAATACCGAGCCGCGGTCCGAAATGGCATCGATCACCCGGCCGAACATGATCGGCTCGAGAATGGCGATAATGGCAAGCGCGACATTCGCCCCGCAGATAAACGCAACGCGTTTCCTGTCGGCAGCGAGATAACCAAGGGCTCGCCAGTAGATTTGCAGAAGTGACACTTCAGCTACTCCGCCAATTATTTATGGTGCAGTGCGTCATTTTTTGACTCGTATCGGTTGACGCGTCGCAAAACAATGCTCGTCTAGCTCTTCCGTTCCCATTCCGCGAACAAAAGATGACGACGCTTCGAAATTTGCCGTGATCGTCTAACAGTTTGAGATAAAAGGTGAAATGTCAGCGTTGCGGCAAAATCATGGCAGCTGGAAAGCACTGCCACAATTTTAATCAGCAAGGCCCTGGGCACGACGTCTAAAGTCGTGTGCAGGCATTCAGCAAGGTCAAACGCAAATATAACCGATAGAGGCACTTGGAGCGCCCGTGCGTGCCCTGGGAACGCTAAGCGACGCTCCAAGCCCTTGAATCTAGGCCGGTATTCTGACGACCACCTCGGCACTATCTCCGGCTTTTGGCTCGAAGGACGAAGATTTGGTCTTCGTGCCATTCACTTCAAGTGAGATGGCCCGGGCCTTTTTGTCGCGGACGACGCGTACTTTGATCTCGGCGCCCAGCATCTTCAGAGTTGCCGAATAGCCGTCCCAATGGCTAGGAAGTCTCGGCGTGAACTGGAGGCGCTGTCCGCGGCGCTCTATGCCGAGAATGCTCTCGACCGCGGCGCGATAAAGCCAGCCCGCCGACCCGGTATACCAGGTCCAGCCGCCGCGGCCGCCCTTGTCTTGCCCGGAATAAACGTCGGCCGCGACGACATAAGGTTCCACCCGGTAGCGCTCTGCCGCGGCTTCGTCGAGCGCATGGTTGACCGGATTGAGCATTGAAAGGCAACGGTAGGCATCGTCGGTGCGACCCATCTCGGCGAGCGCAATGACGAACCATGTTGCGGCGTGCGTGTATTGGCCGCCGTTTTCACGGACCCCCGGCGGATAGCTCTTGATGTAGCCCGGGTCCTTTTCCGTCTTCGAGAAGGGCGGGGTGAACAGTTTGACGATCTTGAGGTCGTCGTCGACGAGCGCTTTCATCGCCTGCGCCATTGCCGTGGTCGACCGCGCCGGGTCGCCCTCGCCCGAAAGCACGCTCCAGGACTGGGCGATCGAGTCGATCTTGCACTCGTCCGACTTGCGCGAGCCGAGCGGCGTGCCGTCGTCGAAGCTGCCGCGCCGATACCACTCGCCATCCCAGGCGGTGCTTTCCAGCGCCCGCTTCAGCACCTCGGCGTGCTTCGTCCAGGCCTGCACGCGCTTGGCATCGCGCTCCGCCTTGGCGACAGCGGCAAAGTCGCCCAGCGTCTTCAGCAGGAACCAGCCCAGCCACACGCTCTCGCCCTTGCCGTGCTCGCCGACGCGGTTCATGCCGTCGTTCCAGTCGCCGCCGAGGATCAGCGGCAGCCCGGCTGGGCTGCTGCGCTTGACGGCAAGATCGAGCGCCCGCGCGCAATGGTCATAGAGCGAGGCTGTCTTCTTCGAGATTTCCGGGATGAAGAAAGCATCGTGCTCGCCTTCGCCCAGCGCCTGCCCTTCGATGAACGGCAGTTGCTCCTTCAGGATCGCGGTGTCGCCGGTCACCAGCAGGTAGCGGGCCGTGGCGTGAGCCAGCCAGACCACGTCGTCCGAGATCATGGTGCGGACGCCGGCCTCGGTGCGCGGCAGCCACCAATGCTGCACGTCGCCTTCGGGGAATTGCCGCCGCGCCGCATTGAGGATCTGATCACGCGCCAGCTTGGGGTCATGCGCCAGCAAGGCCAAGGTATCCTGCAGCTGATCGCGGAAACCGAAGGCACCGCTCGCCTGATAGAACGCAGAGCGGGCACGGATGCGGCAGGCCAGGCTCTGATAGGGCAGCCAGTGATTGACCATGGCGTCGAGTGCCTTGTCCGGCGTCTCGACCTGGATGGTGTCGAGAAAGCCGCGCCATGTGCGCTCGTTGTCGGCCAGCCGCTGATCGAAATCCCTGGAGCGATGGGTCTGCACCAGCGCGCTGGCCGCCTCGGGCGTGGCCGCGTCGCCGAGCAGCCAGAGCAGCGTGACGTCGCCGCCGGCAGCGATGTCGATGTCGCGTGCGATGGCCGCGCAGGGATCGTCGCCGGCCTCGACACGGCCGGACAGGCCGGCGCCGCTCAGCACGGCATGCGGAAACTCGCTCGTGCCTTGCCTGCCGATGAACTCGCCGCGATCGGCGGTGACCGAATGCACAGCACCGTCGGCGGCCAGAAAGGCGATCCGCTCGCCGAAATCGAGCCCATAGGGATTTTGCGCCAGCAATGCACCGGTTGCGGCATCCCTCGACGGAACGATGCTTGCAGCGGTGCGCGAGCGATGGCCGCCAAGAACCCATTCCGCATAGGCGTAGACGCGCAGCCGCATCGGCACCGAACCCGAATTCTGGATGCGCAGCCGCGATATCTTCACCGGATCGACGGGATCGACGACATGGGTCAGGTCCATCGACAGCGGCCCGCGTTTTGAGCGGAGCGTCGAAAAACCCTGCCCGTGCCAGGTTTCGTAGGTCATTGTCGGATCACGCACCACGGCAGCCATTGGCGAGAACGCCCTGCCACTGGCGTGATCGTAGATGTAGATGCCCTCGCCCGGCCGGTTGGTGACCGGATCGTTCGACCATGGCGTCAACTGATAGTCGCGGCTGTTGCGGCTCCAGGTGAAGGCAGCGCCTTCAGCCGAAATATGGAACCCGAACGATGGGTTGGAGATGACGTTGATCCACGGCTGCGGCGTCGTGCGCCGGCCGGCAAGACGCACGACGTAGTGGCGTCCGTCGCCGTCGAAGCCGCCGAAACCGTTCCATTGCTCGAGCCCGCTGCCGTCGACGCGGCCCTCGATCAGTGCCTGGGCGGCCGATGCTTGCGACGTCGGCACAGGCAAGGACGGCTCGCGAAGCGCTGCAAGGTCTGCCGGCTGGAGGGCGGCGTCCCGCGCCTGCAGTGCCGCGGCCTCGGCGCGCTCGATCTGGTCGAAGATGGTGCCGTTGCGCGTATGCAGCACCACCCGAGCGACGGCGAGCAAGGTCCGGTAGGTCGTTTCCTCCATCAGATCGCGGCGCACTGCGAAGATGTGCTGGCGGGGTCCGAGCTCCTTGCCGCGCAACCGGCTGTTTTCGCACAGCGTCTCCACCGCGCGCTGCAGGTCCTGCACGTAGGATGACGCCTGCTCGTTGACGACGACAAAATCAATCATCATGCCGCGGGCGCGCATGTATTCCTGGAAGCGAAGCGCCTGGGCGACGATCTCCAGATCGGCGACATCGGCGATCCTGACCAGGAAAATCGGAAAATCGCCGGATATGCTGGTCGGCCACAGGCTGGACTGCCTGCCGAGCCCGGAGACGATGGATTCGCCCGGAAGGCGCAGGAACGGATCGGGATAGATCAGATAGCGCGCCAGCTTCTGCACATTGGCGGCGTCGGACAGGCTGAGGCCAAGGTGCCGGGTCTGCACCTGCGAGCGCGTCCAGGCGAGCATCGCCTGGCGGGCAAAGCTTTCGGGATGGTCGAGCCGTGCGATGGCGGCATCCAATTCGGCGCGATGAGTACCGACGACGGTCCAGAACGTCAGCGAAATCTTCTTGTTGGCCGGCACGCGCACCTGCCGGCGAAGCGATGCGATCGGATCCAGGGTGAAGCCGGAATGGCCGCCAAGCTTGGCGCCGGGATCAAGGGCAGCCGCTTCGGTGATGGTGCGGCCGCGGCCGATGAAGGCGCGCCTGTCGGTTTCCGCCTCGGCGTCTCGCGCCGATCCAGACGGGTCGGTGACGAAATGCACCATGGTGACGTCGGGCTCGTCCTTTTCGCGCTTGCGCCTGGTGGCGAAGATCGCGCCGTTGTTCGGCGCGATCTCGGTTTCCACGAACATCTTCGAAAAAGCCGGATGGGCATTATCCGAGGGCTCGGAGCCCAGCACCAGTTCGGCAAACGAGGTCACTTCGATATGCCGGTCGGCGGGGCCATCATTGTGGAGCGTCACCCGTCGGCCCTCACCATTGCCTTCCGAGATGACTATGCACTCGACTTCCGAACGCAGCGATCCAATCGATTTGACGAAGCTCGCCTTGTCGTCGGAGAACAGCGTCTGCGCACGCTCGCCGGCGGCGCGCTTCGGCTCGGCGGTGGCCGACCACCAGTCGCCGCTGCTGGCGTCGCGCAGGAAAATATAGGAACCAAGGCGGTCCTCGGTCGGATCCGGCTGCCAGCGCGTGACGGCAAGTTCGCCCCAGCGGCTGTAGCCGGAGCCGGTGGCGGTGACCATGACCGAATAGCGGCCATTGGACATGACACTGGTCGAGCGGAGCGCCCTGAGCGGATCGAGCACGATGCGGGTATCCGGGCTTTCCAGCTCGGTCTCGTCCTTCGAGCGCTCGTCGGCCTCGGTCCTGACGGTCGCAGTCGGGATGTCGCGCGGCGCCCGTTCCTGCAGCAGCAATTCGGCCGACTCGATCACCGGATCGCTGTGGAAGCGGTCGCGCAGGCGCCCTTCGAAGATCGCATCGGCAACTGCGGCAATCGACATGCCGGAGTGGTGGGCCATGTAGTTGAGCACAACGGCGTGGTCGGTGCCCTCGGGGACGCGTTGCGGCGTGAAATCCACCGCATCGTAGAAACCATGCCGGCCCAGTGCGCCCAGCCGCCTCAGCCTGGCCAGGTTCTGGACGGATTCATGCGGCGTGAACTGCGCTGCCAGCACGGTCGCGTAAGGCGCGATCACCGTGTTTTGGCCAAGGCCGCGCTTCAGGCCGAGCCCGGGCACGCCGAAATTGGTGTACTGATAGGTCAGCTCGCGGTCGCGGGCATTGTAGGCCGCTTCCGAAATTCCCCAGGGAACGTTCTTCGAACGGCCATACTGGATCTGGCGCTTGATGATGAGCTTGCTGGTCTGGTTGAGAATGCTGCCTTGCGGCTCCTTCATCACCAGTGGCGGCATCAGATATTCGAACATCGAGCCGGACCAGGACATCAGTGCGCCCTGGAAGCCGATCTCGACGATCGGGCGGCCGAGCCGGAACCAGTGCTCGGTCGGCAAATCGCCCTTGGCGATGGCGAACAGGCTGGTCAGCCGCGCCTCGGAGGCCAAAAGGTCGTAGCAGCTTTCGTCGAGCTGATGCTCCTCGACCCGGTAACCGATCGACAAGAGCTTGCGCTCGGGCCGCATCAGGAACGAGAAATCCATCTCGAAGGCGAAGCGGCGCGTGCGCTCGCGCAAGGTCAGAAGCTTGGCCCGCAATGCCGCGACCGCGTTTTCGTCGCTGTGCGCGTCGTGCACATGCGCCTCGCAGGTGGCTTCGAGCCTGGCCGCCCAATCGGCGATGGTGTCGCTCTGGGTCGACGCGGCCTCGGTGTGGATGGCTGTCGCGAGCTTGCGTATCTCGCCGGCCAGGACGGCCAGGTTGATGGTACGGATCGACGCCATCTCCGGCTGCGCCTTGATCAATTCGACCGCCCGCCGCATGCCGTCGAGACGGTCGGCGAGCCGCTGGCGCAAGGGCCGCAATTGACGCCGGTCGTCGGGCAGTTCCTCAAGGCTTTCATCGAGGATGGTGACAGTATCGAGGATGCCTTCGAAGTCGCCCTGCACATGCACCGACGGCGCTTCCGCCCATTCGGCGCAGGCAGCGGCCACGGCCACCAGATGGCCGGCGAGATTGCCGCTGTCGACCGCCGAAATGTACAGCGGGTAGAGCGGCTTCAGGGTCGTCGTGTCATACCAGTTGAAGAGATGGCCGCGATCGCGCGGCATGCTCTCGATGGTCGACATGGTCGCGTCGATGCGGTTGACGGCGTCGGAGAGGCTGATCCAGCCGAAATCGCGTGCCGAAATCACCGACAGCAGGTAGACGCCGATATTGGTCGGCGAGGTACGGGGCGCCACCACGGGGGCCGGGCTTTCCTGGAAATTATCCGGCGGCAGATTGTGATGCTCGGCCGTCACGAAGGTCTCGAAATAGTGCCATGTACGCCGCGCCACGGTGCGCAGCGCGTGGATGTCGGCGGCCGATATGCGCAGGCGGTCCTCGGTTTCGGCCGAACGGCTGATCCAGCAGGCGATGGCGGGCGAGCCGATCCAGAACAAGGCAAAGAAGAAGGCGACGAAGGCGCCGGTGGAATCGGCCAGCACCGGGACAGCGAGGCCGACGACGCCGATGATCACCGCGCCGTACATGATGCTGTAGTAGGAGCCGAGATCGTTGTCGCCGCCCTTGTGTGCCTGCGAGGCGGTGCGCCATTCGAGCAGGTTCTGGCGGCTGACGAACAGGCGGTAGAGCGTGCGGATGATCGCGTCGCCCATCATCCAGGCAAGATGCGCCATCAGCACGATCTTCAGCGCCACCAGGGCAGTGCCGAAGGCAACGTCGCGTGCCAGTGCCGAGAAATGGCCGCGCGGCGTCTGGTCGCCGCTCTTCGGCAGGATGGCGTCGACGATGTCGAAAGTGGGCGCCATGAACAGCGTGAGGATCAGCAGCGCCTGCCATTGGGCGGCCTGCGTGAAGGGCAGCAGCGTCCAGCCGGCGATCGCGGCCATCACCCAGAAGATCGGCGTCACCGAGCGGCGCAGATTGTCCACCATCTTCCAGCGCGACAGCGCCGGCACGTTTGAGCGCGGGCCAAGAATGAAGCCCAGAAGCTGCCAGTCGCCGCGTGCCCAGCGATGGTGGCGCGACGCGTCGACCGAATAGCGGGTCGGATAGTCCTCGACCAGTTCGACGTCGGTGACCAAGGCCGAGCGCGCCAGGGCGCCTTCGAGCAGATCATGGCTGAGGATGGTGTTTTCCTCGATGCGGCCCTTCAACGCCGCCTCGAAGGCGTCGACATGGTAAAGACCCTTGCCGGTGAAGGAACCGTCGCCGAAGATGTCCTGGTAGAGGTCCGACACGGCAAAGACGTACGGATCGAGCCCGCGATTGGCGGAAAAGACACGCTGAAAGAACGATGCCTCGTCGCCACTGGTCAGCGACGCGGTGATACGCGGCTGCAGGATGGAATAACCTGCCGTAACGTGGCGCCGTGCGACATCGAAATGCGGACGGTTGAGCGGGTGGCAAAGCTTGCCGGCCAGCGCAGCGACGGCGTCGCGGGTGGTGCGGGTGTCGGCGTCCAGCGTCATCACGTGGACGACGCTCTCCGGCAATGGCACTTCCAGCGGCAGGAAGGTAGTGTCGCTGTCGCCGCGCAGCAGAAGGTTCAATTCGTGCAGCTTGCCGCGCTTGCGCTCCCAGCCCATCCAGACGCCTTGCGATGCGTTGTAGAGCCGGCGCCGATGCAGCAGATAAAAGCGCGGCGCCCCTTCCGAGGGATAGCGGGCGTTCAGCCTGGCGATTTCGGCGCGGGCGAATTCGAGGATTTCGACATCCGCCGTATCGATCTCGGTCTTCGAGTCCGGCCAGTCGGAAAGCAGCGCGAAATAGACTTCGCCCGCCGTGTTGGCGAGGTGATGCACCTCGATGTTGCGGATGTTCTCCTCGACATCGTCGCGCGAGCCGATCAGCGACGGCACCACCACCAGCGTGCGCGCCTCGGGCGGCACACCGTGCCTGAAATCATAGCCGATGAGACGCGTCGGCTTCAAAAACAGCGAGACGACGGTGTTGAAGAATGCGAGCGCGCCTTCGCTGGCCGGCACCGCGAACAGGGCCAGCATCAGGACGATCGACGGCACCGACAGGCCGAGATTGGCAAGCGCATTGCCGGAAACGACCAGAAGCAGGACCGTCAGCGCAAACACCGGCACGACGATGCCCAGCCATCCGGTCTTGCGGAAGGTCCGGTTGAGCGTCTTGCCGATGGTCGGCCGGTAGCCGATCGACCGCTCGAGCTCCTGCCGGCGCGGGCCGACCAGAAAGAAGCCGACGTCGGTGTGAGCGATCGGACCGCTTTCGGAGCCCGGCGCATCGGCAGCATGGCCGGCGAGCTCGATCGCCCTTTCGGCAACGCGAAATTCGGAGAGATCGGAACGGCGCGCCAGCTCCTCGATCGCAGTCCGGTATTGGTCGCGCGAAAAGAAATCGAGCGCGGCGAAATCGGTGCGTTCGCGCAGCAAGGTGTCGATGCGGCTGACGCCCTCGAACCACACCGTCCAGTCGATGTCGTTGATCAGGCGCAGGCCGCGGATGATGTTGCCGGTGGTCACGTTGCCGCTGGACAGCGTGTGGTGCTCGCTGAGGATGATCTCCTCGGCGTCGGAGCCGGTCCTTTCCAGCTCGCCCTCCAACCATTCCAGCGCCCTGCCGGCATTTTGCGAGCCGTCACGCAGCCGGTAGAGCAACTGGGTGGCGAAGGTGGTGTCCTGCGCATGGGCGCTGTAGTGGGAAAGTATCGCCTGCCGGTCGGCGCTGTCGTCCGTCGCCAGCACACGGTCGGCGACCTCGTTGGCGATCTGGCGCAGTTCCCGCGTGCGATTGACGCGGACCGCGATCCGGCGAAGGTTCTCGATCAGGACGAAGCGCAGCAGCGACGGCAGCGCCCATAATTCGCCAATCTTCAGCGGCTCGACGGACTGGAAGCCTTCGACGATCGCCTTGAACATGGCCGACGAGACGGAACTGTCGGAATGCGCGACATAGGTCCACGCGACCGCCAGTGCGCGCGGCACGCTGGATCCATCCGACAGTTTCAGCGTCGGCAACTGGCGGTAGAAGCGGCGCGGCAGGTCGCGCTTGACCTGAAAAATGGTCTCCTCGACCAGGTAGTTGTTGTCGAGCAGCCACTGCGCCGCGGGCGTGATCGTTTCGCCCCTCGCCTGGGCAGCGTTGGTGGAACGGTAGACATCGAGAATTTTCCTGGCGCTGTCGCGGATGCGCGCCTGAAAATCGAAAGGCGTCAGACCGAACAAATCCTTGGCATCGCCATTGGCAAGGGCTGCGCCCAAAGCGCGCAGCCGATCTTCCGGCAGGAAATTGGAGCGTATCGGCACGTCGGTGACAGCCGGGAAGCTGGCGCTCGTCTTTTCGATCTGTGCGAGATTGGTCTGGATATTCATCTAAGGTTCCGTGTTGGGGACGCAGTGCGGCGTCACCGCCACGGCAATGTCCCTAAAACCGGTCCAAATGCAATTGGTTGCATCGCAACACTTGGCCGAAAGTTTGTTTCCGCACCACGACAAGATGCCGTCTTTCGACAACTTCCAGGCGGGCACTATAAGCATCGTTTCGGCTTCTGAT
Organism: Mesorhizobium sp. M0185; assembly: GCF_040322175.1. NCBI lineage: Bacteria > Pseudomonadati > Pseudomonadota > Alphaproteobacteria > Hyphomicrobiales > Phyllobacteriaceae > Mesorhizobium > Mesorhizobium sp. M0185. The sequence goes on from NZ_JAMYSY010000075.1 coordinate 12,041, forward strand.
CGGCGGAAGATTCAGGCTTTTTCGTGATGCAGCGACCAGCTTACGCGATATTTGGCCGGCGTCACGATCATGTTTGGAAACAGACGTTAATCGTTGCCGGCAATGCGGTCGATGCGGATCACGAACAGCATGGCCGGCCGGACCGGATCCAGGCGCAGTTCCGGCGCTTGCGCCCCGAGCAACAGCGCGTCGAGCGGCCCAAGTTGCATGGGCGCCGCGCCGGCCACGCTGAGTTCGCCGTCGACGCACAGGATGAGTGTTTCATCGGCTTCGGCCTGGATCTCCGTCGGAGCCGAAATCAGCAGGCGCTCGACCGTGTGGATCGCCCGGGCGCGGCGGGTCATGACGTTGAGGTCGGTGATCGGACCGGCTATCAGCGTGGCTTGCGTCGGCACGTCGGCCGGAAAGGCAAGCGGTGCGGAAGCCTTGATGATTTCGACCGGTAGCCGGCCGGCGATGTCGAGGATCATGCCCTCGCCTTCCAGCAACGCCAAGGTTCGGTCGACGCCGGCAAATCCGGAAAATGGGCCGCCGCCCTCGACCAGCGCCATCGAGACGCGCCAGTCGAAATCGTCGAGCCCGGCACCTGGCGGCGAGACGGCAATCTCCGTCGTCACCCCGCCGCCGTTCTTCCACGGCATCGACCGGTATTCGGCTGCCCGAAGGATGCGCAAGGCGCTGCTCAGCCCAAAATGCCGGGCAGGTTGAGCTGGTTCTCCCGGGCGCACTCGATCGCGATGTCATAGCCGGCATCGGCGTGCCGCATGACGCCGGTCGCCGGATCGTTCCACAGAACCCGCTCCAGGCGCTTGGCCGCCTCGGGCGTGCCGTCGGCGACGATGACCATGCCGGCATGCTGCGAAAAGCCCATGCCGACGCCGCCGCCATGGTGCAGCGACACCCAGGTGGCGCCGGACGCGGTGTTGAGCAAGGCATTGAGCAACGGCCAGTCGGAAACGGCATCGGAGCCGTCCTTCATCGCCTCCGTCTCGCGGTTCGGCGAGGCGACCGAGCCGGAATCGAGGTGATCGCGGCCGATGACCACCGGCGCTTTCAGTTCGCCCCTGGCGACCATCTTGTTGAAGGCGAGGCCGAGCCGATGGCGATCGCCAAGCCCAACCCAGCAGATGCGCGCCGGCAGGCCCTGGAAGGCGATGCGCTCACGCGCCATGTCGAGCCAGTTGTGCAGATGGGTGTTGCCGGGGGTCAGCTCGCGCACCTTGGCGTCGGTCTTGTAGATATCCTCGGGATCGCCGGAAAGCGCTGCCCAGCGGAACGGGCCGATGCTGCGGCAAAACAGCGGACGGATATAGGCCGGCACGAAACCCGGGAAGGCAAAAGCATTCTCGAACCCCTCCTCCTTCGCCACCTGGCGGATGTTGTTGCCGTAGTCGAGCGTCGGCACGCCGGCATTCCAGAACGCCACCATCGCCTCGACATGCTCGCGCATCGACGCGCGGGCAGCTCTTTCAACGGCCTTCGGGTCGGAGGTGCGTTTCTCGCGCCACTCGGCCAGCGACCAGCCCTTGGGCAGATAGCCATTGAGCGGGTCATGCGCCGAGGTCTGGTCGGTGACGATGTCGGGGCGCACGCCGCGCCGCACCAGTTCCGGCAGGATGTCGGCGGCGTTGCCGACCAGGCCAACCGATTTCGCCTCACCGGCTTTGGTCCAGCGCTCGATCTTTTCCAGAGCCTCGTCGAGCGTGTCGGCGCGCTCATCGACATAGCGGGTGCGGAGCCGGAAATCGATGCGGTCGGGATCGCATTCGACGGCCAGGCAGCAGGCGCCGGCCATCACCGCGGCGAGCGGCTGGGCACCGCCCATGCCGCCGAGACCGCCGGTCAGGATCCACTTGCCCCTGAGATTGCCGCCATAGTGCTGGCGGCCGGCCTCGACGAAGGTCTCGTAGGTGCCCTGCACGATGCCTTGCGTGCCGATGTAGATCCACGAGCCGGCCGTCATCTGGCCGTACATCATCAGGCCCTTTCTATCGAGCTCGTTGAATTTCTCCCATGTCGCCCAGTGCGGCACCAGGTTGGAATTGGCGATCAGCACGCGCGGGGCGTCAGGATGAGTGCGGAACACGCCGACCGGCTTGCCCGATTGCACCAACAACGTCTCGTCGTCGCCAAGCGTCTTCAGCGAGGCAACGATGCGGTCGAAATCGTTCCAGGTGCGCGCCGCCCGGCCGATGCCGCCATAGACCACCAACTCGTTGGGGTTTTCGGCGACGTCTGGGTCGAGATTGTTCATCAGCATGCGCAACGGCGCTTCCGTCAGCCAGGTGCGGGCGTTGAGCTCGCTGCCGCGCGGGCTGCGCACTTCACGGATGTTGTGGCGAGGATCGGTCATGATTGTCCCTTTCGAGTGAGGTGCACCGCGCGTCAGCGTTCGGCCCAGGCGATCGCGGTTTCCAGGATCTTCTTCAGCGTGACGCAGATCGGCGCCGCGAATTCGGCCTCGTAAGGCACCGGCCAGTTATCCGGTTCGCCCTTGCCTTCGGGCTCGCGCATGTAGCCGCGGTTGGAGAGTTCCATCTGCAGCGCGTGGACGCCGGCTTGCGGCTGGCCGAAATGGCGCGTGATCCAGCCGCCCTTGAAGCGCCCGTTGACGACGAAGCTCTCGCCGGTTTCGGCGAGGATCTGGCCAACCGTCGCTTGCAGCGTCGGATCGGCGCTCTTGCCGTCATTGGTGCCGAGATTGAAGACCGGCAATTTGCCTTCGAAAAGGCGCGGCAGCACGGAGCGGATCGAATGGCAGTCATAGACGACGACCTTCTCATGCAAAGCGCGCAGCCTGTCGATCTCGGCCTGCAGAGCGGCATGATAGGGTACGAAGAACTTCTCGCGGCGTTCGTCGATCTCCGACTGTCCCGGCTCTTCACCCTTGCGGTAGAGCTGATCGCCGTCAAAGGTCTCTGTCGGGCAGAGCCCAGTCGTCGTCTGGCCGGGATAGAGCGAAACGCCGGACGGATCGCGGTTGACGTCGATAACGGTGCGCGAAATCGCCGTATGCACAACCGTCGCGCCGAGGCTCTCGGCGAAGTCATAAAGCTTGTCGATCCACCAGTCGGCGTCACGGCGGCCGAGCCAGGGCGAGACCAGCCGGCTATCGAGGCCGGCGAGATCGATGCCGGTATGCGGGATCGAAACCAGCAGGGGTGCTGTGCCTTGGGTGACGGTGAGCCAGGAGGGCGAGGTCATCGGAAGTCTCCGCGCGAAGGAACGCGACTTTGCAATCGTCCTTGAACACCGACTTCGGTTTTTATCGCTCGCAACGCATTTTGTTCTTGCTTTGTGCCGGCAGCTATGCTACTAAATTCAGCATGGTGCTGATTCGGCCCGACGACCCGCCCTCGAGGCGGGTTTTTTGTTGCCGGGCTGAGGTTGGCGGGACAGCGCCCCCCTCTGTCCTGCCGGACATCTCCCCCTCTAGTGGGGAGATTGGCAGCTTCGGCGCCTCGCTCAGTCCTGCAACGCTGGAGATTGGCGAAAGCCGAGACGACAGCCAATCTCCCCCCTGGAGGGGGAGATGTCCGGCAGGACAGAGGGGGGCGCGACAGAACGCGACCTGTCACGGCACACCGCCTCATGACGCAACGCCCGGCAGTTTCACCGCACCCGCGGCCTTCACCGCCGCGCCGCTGCGTATCATGGCGATGGCCTTCTCCATGTCGGGGTGGAAGTGCCGGTCGTTGTCGAGATGGGGCACCTCTGCCCTGACCAGCCGGCGCACCGCCTCCAGTGCCGCGCTCGAGGCCAGCGGTGCGTGGAAATCGCAGCCTTGCGCGGCGGCCAGCAATTCGATGCCGATGACGGCCGTCGCATTCTCGACCATGCCGATGAGGCGGCGCGCGCCATGCGCCGCCATCGAGACATGGTCTTCCTGGTTGGCCGAGGTCGGGATCGAATCGACGCTGGCCGGATAGGCCTTTTGCTTGTTTTCAGAAACCAGTGCTGCCGCCGTGACCTGAGGGATCATGAAACCGGAATTCAGACCCGGCTTGGGCGTGAGAAAGGCCGGCATGCCCGACAGCGCCGGATCGACCAGCATGGCGATGCGCCGCTCCGACAGCGAGCCGATCTCGCAGACGGCGAGTGCGATCATGTCGGCGGCGAAGGCGACCGGCTCGGCATGGAAATTGCCGCCCGAAAGTGCGGAGTCGTCCTCGGCAAAGATCAGCGGATTGTCGGTGACGCCGTTGGCCTCGGTGCCGAGCGTCTCGGCGGCCTTGCGGAGCACGTCGAGTGCTGCGCCCATCACCTGCGGCTGGCAGCGCAGGCAATACGGATCCTGCACGCGCTCGTCGCCGACGCGGTGCGATTCACGGATGGCGCTGCCGGCCATCAAATTGCGCAACGCCTCGGCCGTCTCGATCTGGCCGCGATGTTTCCTGAGCAGATGGATGCGTGGATCGAACGGAGCGTCGGAGCCCTTGGCGGCATCGGTCGACAGCGCGCCGGCGACCAGTGCCGACTGGTAGAGCACTTCCGCCTCGAACAAAGCGGCAAGCGCATAGGCGGTCGAAAACTGGGTACCGTTGAGCAGCGCCAGGCCTTCCTTGGCGCCCAGTGTCACCGGCTCCAGGCCGTGCGAAACGAAGGCGACCTTGGCGGGAAAGCGGCCATGCGGGGTAAAGCACTCGCCGACGCCGATCATCACGGCGGTCATGTGCGACAGCGGCGCAAGGTCGCCGGAAGCGCCGACCGAGCCTTGCGCCGGCACCACGGGGATAACGTCGTTGGCCAGCATCGCCTCGATCAGCTCGATCGTCCGCGGCCGCACGCCGGAGGCGCCCTGTGCCAGGCTGGCCAGCTTCAGCGCCATCATCAGCCGGCAGATTGCGACGGGCATCGGCTCGCCGACGCCGGCGGCATGAGACAGCACGATATTTCGCTGCAACGTTTCCAGATCGGCGGCGGGGATGCGGACGCTGGCCAGCTTGCCGAAGCCGGTATTGATGCCATAGACCGGCTCGCCCTTGGCAACGATCCTGGCGACGGCCTCGGCGCTGGCCTTGATCTTCGGCCGACAGGCATGGTCGAGCCTCAGTGCGGCGCCGCGATAGATGGCGCGCCAATCGGCCAGCGTGGCATTGCCCGGCCTTAGCTTGAGTTCGGTCATTGTCCCCTCCAGATGCGGGCATGCAGCGGGTTGAAGCCCATGCGGTAGACGAGTTCGGCCGGGCGCTCGACGTTCCAGATCGCCAGATCGGCGGATTTTCCGGCCTCCAGCGTGCCGGTCTGTCCAAGCAGCCCGAGCGCGCGGGCAGCCTCGCGGGTAACGCCGGCAAGGCATTCATCGACGGTCAGGCCAAACAATGTCGCGGCCATGTTCATGGTCAGCAGCAGCGAGGTCAGCGGCGACGTGCCGGGATTGTTGTCGGTGGCAACGGCCATCCTGACGCCATGCTGGCGAAACAAGGCGATCGGCGGCTTTTTGGTCTCGCGGATGAAGTAGTAGGCGCCGGGCAGGATGGTCGCCAAGGTTCCGGCCTTCGCCATCGCCGCCGCACCCGCCTCGTCGGTGTATTCGAGGTGGTCGGCCGATAGCGCACCATAGCGCGCCGCAAGTTCGGCGCCATGCAGATTGGACAGCTGGTCCGCATGGAGCTTGACCGGCAGGCCCGCCGCCTTCGCGGCATCGAACACGCGGGCGATCTGCTCCGGCCAAAAGGCAATGCCTTCGCAAAAACCGTCGACGGCATCGGCCAGGCCCTCGGCAGCGACGGCCGGCAAAATCTCGTTGGCGACAAGATCGATAAAGGCGTCCTTGTCGCCTTTTGCTTCGGGCGGCAGTGCATGAGCGCCGAGGAAAGTGGTCCTGACCGTCACCGGCCGCTCACCGCCCAGCCGTCGTGCGGCGCGCAGTGACTTCTGCTCGTTTTCGAGGTCGAGACCGTAGCCGGATTTGATCTCGACGGTGGTGACGCCTTCGGCGATCAGCGCATCGAGGCGCGGCAGCGACTGGGCGACCAGCTCGTCCTCGCTGGCGGCGCGCAGTGCCTTGACCGAGGAAACGATGCCGCCGCCGGCCTTGGCAACCTCTTCATAGCTAGCGCCGGCCAGCCGCATCTCGAATTCATTGGCACGGTTACCGGCGTGGACCAGATGAGTGTGGCAGTCGATCAGGCCGGGCGTGATCCAGCGGCCTTCGCAGTCGATCGCCTCGGCGCCTTTGCTAAGTGCTGCCGGCATGTCGGCTTCCGGCCCAGCATAGACGATCCGGCCGTTGCGCACGGCGATTGCACCGTGCTCGACAACGCCTGACCCGGGGCTGCTTTCGGCCATGGTCGCGAGGCGCGCATTGCGCCAGAGGCGAACCTCCCCTGCCCGGCTTTTGCTCTCTGCAGCCATCATCTTTTCCGTTTCAATAGGTGACGATTATGTATATACATATGAAAAGGCACTGCAAGCGCTATCATCGCACGGCAGACCGGGATTTGGAGAAAAACGTGACAGCAATCTTTGCGGAACAGGCGCTTCTGCCCGACGGCTGGCACAGCAATGTGCGGATCGTCATCTCCGACGGCAGGATCGCCACGGTCGAGGCGAATACCTCGCTCCTGCCTGGCGACGAGCGCCGTGCCATCCTTTTGTCCGGCATGCCGAACCTGCACAGCCATGCCTTCCAGCGCGGCATGGCCGGCCTTGCTGAATTGCGCGGCCCTTCCGCCGACAGTTTCTGGAGCTGGCGCGAGGTGATGTACCGTTTCGCGCTGTCGATGACGCCGGACCAGGTCGAGGCGGTCGCGGCCCAGCTCTATGTCGAGATGCTGGAGGCCGGGTTCTCGCGCGTCGGCGAGTTTCACTATCTCCACCACGACCGTGACGGCCGGCCCTATACTGACATCGCCGAGATGGCGCAGCGCATCGTTGCCGCAGCGTCCGAGACAGGCATCGGGCTGACTTTGCTGCCCGTCTTCTACGCGCATTCCTCTTTCGGCGGCGCTGCGCCAAATGAAGGCCAGCGCCGGTTCATCAACGATGTGAACCAGTTCTCGCGGCTTGTTGAGAAATGCCGCGAATCCATTCGCGCGCTGAATCAAGGCGTCGTGGGCGTCGCCCCGCACAGCCTGCGTGCGGTGACACCGGAGGAACTGGAAAACATCACGGTGATGGCGCCGGAGGGGCCTATCCACATCCACATCGCCGAGCAGATGAAGGAGGTCGAGGACTGCCTTGCCTGGTCCGGGGCGCGGCCGGTCGAATGGCTGCTTGCCAACGCCAAGGTCGACCGGCGCTGGTGTCTCATCCACGCCACCCACATGACCGACACCGAGACGACCGATTTGGCGAAAAGCGGCGCCGTTGCCGGTCTCTGCCCGATCACCGAGGCCAATCTCGGCGACGGCACCTTTGCCGCGTCCTTGTTCATGCAGCATGGCGGCCGCTTCGGCATCGGCTCGGATTCAAACGTACTGATCGGCCTGCCGGACGAGTTGCGGCAGCTCGAATATTCGCAGCGCCTCGCCCACCGCGCCCGCAACGTGCTGGCGGTGGCCGGCGGCTCGACCGGCCGTGCTTTGTTCGATGCCGCGCTCGATGGCGGCAGTGCCGCGCTGGGCGCCGGCCTCTCGCAGATCGCAGCAGGTGCCTCGGCCGATTTCGTCTCGCTCGACGGCAAGCATCCATCGCTGGCCGGCAAGACGGGCGATGCAATCCTTGATGCCTGGATTTTTGCCAAGGGCACCAAGGTCGATTGCGTCTGGGTGCATGGCAGGAAACTGGTCAGCGGCGGCATGCACGCCAGGCGCGATGCCATCGCCGAGCGCTTCCGCAAGGTGATAACGGCGCTTTCGGCATGAGCATGATCGGGACAATAAGCGCGGATTCTGGAAGTGCGGACGGCGGCGAGGTTCTTTCGCTGCACCAGCGCATCCTGTCGGACATCAGCGACCGGATCCTGTCGGGTGCCTGGGCGCCCGGCCACCGCATTCCGTTCGAGCATGAACTGACGGCCGAATACAATTGTTCGCGCATGACAGTGAACAAGGCGCTGTCGCAACTGGCCAAGGCCGGGCTGATCGAGCGCCGGCGTCGTTCGGGCAGTTTTGTCCGCCGGCCGCAGTCGCAGGCAGCCGTTCTCGAAATCCACGACATCCGGATCGAGGTCGAGGCACTTGGCCTGCCCTACCGCTATGAGCGCATGGCGCGAGACAGAAGGCGCAGCAGCGCCGACGACCGCGCCCTGCTGGAACTCGACGTCGCCGGGCCGGTGCTGGTGCTGGAATGCCGGCATTTCGCCGGCAAGCGGCCGTTCGCCCACGAGCAGCGGCTGATCAACCTGGCTGCCGTGCCGGAGGCTGCCGAAGAAGCGTTTTTCGACACCGCGCCCGGTCCGTGGCTGATCGGGCGCGTGCCGTGGAGTGCCGCCGAGCATCGCATTCGCGCCGTTGCTGCCGAAAAGCACATCGCGGCGGCGCTCGACATCGCGACCGGTGCGCCGTGCCTGGTGATCGAGCGGCGGACATGGAGCGCTGAGCACCCTGTCACCCATGTCCGCTTCACCTATGCGGCAGAGAACCACACGCTGGTGGCGCGGTTCACGCCGTCAAGGGGGTAACCCTCCCCTCTGTTTGGACCGGAGACATCGCGAACAGGTGTGCGAGGACATCGCGAACAGTTTGGCGCGCTTTGCGCCGGGAGGTTCGGGATG
>NZ_JAMYSY010000076.1:0-20469 GCF_040322175.1 Mesorhizobium sp. M0185
TCCCATCAGCCATCGCATCAAGAAATGCGCCTGGAACGACGACTATCTCATCAATGCCATCACTCATATGCGATAGCCCTGCCCTCGAGGGGGAGATCGCAGCCTCACCCCGCCGTGTATCCTCCATCCACGGCGAAGATTCCGCCGCTGGTCCATGCCGCTTCGTCGCTGGCGAGATAGACCGCGATGCCGGCAAGGTCGCTGGTCCGGCCGATGCGGCCGAGCGGGTAGCTGCGCTCGACATAGGCCTTGAGCTCGGCTTGCGCGGCCTCAGGCAGGTTTTCGATCGACCTGCGCCGCATCGCTGTATCGACCGTGCCGGGCGCGATGCCGTTGACTCTTATGCCGCGCGGCCCGAGCTCGAAGGCGAGCGACTTGGTCAGCGAATTGAGCGCGCCCTTCGACAGCGAATAGAGGCTGGACGGCCGCTTCGGGATCATCTTGTGCGCGAAATAGGACGAGATGTTGATCACCGAGGCCGCGCCCGGCGCGAGATGCGGCAACAGCCGCTGGGTGAGGAAGAATACCGCCGTGACGTTGAGTGCGAAGGACTGCTGGAACTGATCCTCGCTGACGGTTTCGAACGGCACAAGGAACGCCACGCCGGCATTGTTGACGAGGATATCGACAGGTGGGCCGCGCCTGGCATGCTCGACCACGGCATCGATGCCGGCGCTGGCCGACAGGTCGGACGAAAGCGTTCCGACATTATCCCCGAGCTGCTTGCGGGCGGCGTGGAGCTTTTTGCCGTCGCGGCCGACGATCAGCACGTCCGCGCCTTCGCGCAAGAAAGCCTCGGCGATTGCCAGCCCGATCCCGTCCGAGCCACCGGTGACCAGTGCCCGTTTGCCGCCTAGTCTCATCCAACACTCCCGCACGTGCCGCCTTGTCTGATAACGAGAACAGCGCCGTTGCCAATTGTGGTCAAGCCGCCGGCCTATCCTACAATATGATGCGCCTGTCTATTCGGCAGCGGCTGCACCGCGCCGAACAGCCAGCCGCGTAGCGACGAAATCCTTGACCTGATGAATGGCCTGTTCACGCGTGACGCTGCCGGGTTGCAGGCCAAGCCGCAACCACAGCCCGTCGATCAGGGCGGTGACGCCGAAAGCGATCTCGTCAGCATCGCGCGCCGGCGCCAGACCGCGCAGGCCGGACAGCAGGTTGGAGCGCATGCGCGCATGGATCACCTTCTGGATGCGGGCAAGCTTTTCGTCGCGCGGCACCTCCGCGCAAAGTGAAAGCCAGGCGTGGCAGAGCGAAGGCTGGAAGAGATGCGGCTCGAAATTGCCTTCGATGATGGCATCTATCCTTTGCATTGGCGTGCGCGCCTGTCTCAGCCGCTCGACCACCGCATGCCGCAGCACCAGGTTCGATTCCCGCATGGCGTGCTCGAACAGTTCCCGCTTGCTGTTGAAATAATGCAGCACGATGCCCTTCGACGCGCCGGCCTGTGCCGCCACCTTTTCTATGGTCGCGCCAGCTATGCCTTCGCGCTGAAGCACGGCAAAGGCGGCTTGCCGCAGCTCCTTGCGGCGTATGTCGCTGAGACGCTTGAGTTTCACGGGCCGGGATCCTGCATCGAAAACCGACGTTGACATTTTTGTCCGCCGAGATCAATGATTGACCACTGGGACAATATAAAAACCGAGTGGTCAACATCGTTGGTGAAATGAGGAGAACCGAAATGCTTCGTAGCCTTGGAATAGGCGCCTCGCTCTGCGTCCTGCTGGCGATCCAGCCGGCCTTTGCGGCTGAACCTGAGCAATGCAAGGTCGTGCGCATGGCCGAGCCTGGATGGAACGACCTTGCCTTCACCACCGGCGTCACCAGCGTCTTGCTCGATGCGCTCGGCTACAAGCCGGCAAGCTCGCTTCTGGGCATCAACGTCATCTATGAATCCTTGAAGAACAATGATTTGGACGTGTTCCTTGGCTATTGGGATCCGGCGATGATCACCTACTACGAGCCCTATAAGAAGGACGGCTCGGTAGACGATGTGCGCGTCAATCTCGTCGGCGCCAAATACACCTTTGCCGTGCCGACTTACGTGTGGGAGGCCGGCGTCAAGGATTTTGCCGACCTGCAAAAGTTCGCCGACAAGTTCGGCAGGAAGATGTACGGCATCGAGCCGGGCTCGAACCAGCTGATGATGGACGCCATCGCCGATAAGTCGCTCGGCCTCGATGGCTGGCAGGTCGTCGAATCGAGTGAAGCCGGCATGCTTTCCGAGGTCGGCTACGAGATCAAGGAAAAGCGCTTCATCGTCTTTCAGGGCTGGGCGCCGCATCCAATGAACACGATGTACGACTTCAAATATCTGAGCGGCGGCGACAAGTTCTACGGCCCGAACTTCGGCGCCGCGACGGTGACGACGCAGGTGCGCAATGGCTATCTGCAGCAATGCCCGAATGTCGGGCAGTTGTTGAAGAACCTCGCCTTCGATGTCGATTTCGAAAATCTCGGCATGGGCTATCTCATCAATGACGGCATGAAGCCGGAGGAGGCCGGCCTGAAGGCCCTCAAAGAGAATCCGGATAGGCTCGGCGCCTGGCTTGCCGGTGTCACCACATTCGATGGCAAGCCCGCGCTCGATGCAGTCAAGCAGCAGCTCGGCCTGTGATATCGGCCGATCAGGCGGGCTGGAACGGCCGCAAGCGCAAGGTCGGTGCCGGCTGCACTGAAACGGCCTGCGTCGAAATCGCCGGGCAGGAGCCCGCGCTGGTGCTGGTGCACGGCTTCTCCGACACGAGCCGCAGCTTCTCCTTGCTGGCGCCACATCTCGCCGGGCGCCGGCTTGTCATTCCAGACCTGCGCGGGCATGGCGCCTCGCCGGCCGGGACACGCGGCTTCGCCCCAGCGGATTTCGCGGAAGACGTGGCGAGTTTGATCGAGCGATTGCGGCTCGAGCGGCCGGTTCTGGTCGGGCATTCCCTGGGCAGTATGGTGGCGATCGAGGCAGCCGCGCGCTACGCCGAGATGATCGGCGGCCTGGTGCTGATGGCCGGAACGCTACGGCCGCAGATCGGTGAGGATCACCCGATGACCATTGGTGTGCGGGCGCTTCGAGATCCGATATCACCGGCCGATCCGTTCTATGACTATTGGCATGCCTGCGAGGCCGAGGTTCCAGCGGAATTCCTGACCATGACTGCGGAGGAGGCGTCAGCCATGCCGGCGGCACTCTGGCGCGCAATCCTGGAGCAGGTTCGGCGCATCGATCTGACCGACAAGGCGCGCATGCTGCGCCTGCCGGCGCTTGTCATTGCTGGCGGGCGCGACCTTCTCTTCGACGAAACGCACCAACGGCGGCTCCTCGAAGAAATCCCTAGCGCCGCGTTCGTAAGCGCGGTGCGATGCGGACACAACCCGCACTGGGAGGATCCGGCATTGGTCGCGGCAGCCATCGGCCGGTATTTCAAGGTCCGGACCAAAGCTGGACCCCAGCCGACAGCCGAAGCGACCGGTAGTCCGGGCTGAGAGCAGTCATGAATCTTTCCGAATACGTGGCGTTGGATGCCGTCGCCCTGGCCGGGCATGTTCGCTCGGGCGAATTATCCGCCGTCCAGGTCGTCGAGGCGGCTATCGAAGCGATCGAAAGCATCAATCCCGCCCTCAATGCCGTGACGCTGATCGATGCGGATCGGGCGCTTTCCGTCGCGGCAAGCTGCAACCGGCAGGCGGCACTCGCCGGCATTCCTTTCCTGGTCAAGGACACCGGCGTCAATGTACGGGAGTGGCCGACGACGCACTCGTCGCTCTACTTCAAGGATGCCGCGCCGAAGCCCGACAGCGAGATCGTCCGGCGCTGGCGGGCCGCCGGTCTGATCTTGCTGGGCAAGACAAACACGCCTGAATTTGCCAACGACTTCGTCACCGAACCCAGCTTTCGCGGCCCCACCTCGAACCCCTGGGATCCTTCGCTGACGGCGGGCGGCTCAAGCGGCGGAGCTGCTGCCGCGGTGGCGAGCGGCATGGTGCCGGTCGCCCACGGTTCCGATATCGGCGGATCGATCCGGGTGCCGGCTGCCTGTTGCGGCGTGTTCGGCATGAAGCCGTCGCGTGGGCTCACGCCTGTCGGGCCTGGTCGAGGTCAGGTCGGCGCCGGGCTCTACGCCGAGAACGTCCTGTCCCGCACCGTTCGCGACAGCGCCGCCATGCTGGACATGACTGCCGGTCCAGAACAAGGAGCGCCTTACTCCGTGTCCAAATCGGTGCCGTCCTACCTGGATTGGTTGTCTTCCCCCGGCGAGCGTCTGCGCATCGCATGCCTGGCGCACCGGCCGGACGGCACGCCCGTCGCATCCGAGATCGGGGCAAGATTCCAGGAAGCCATGATCCTCCTCGAGGAAATGGGGCACGAGGTCACAGAGGCGCGTTTCCCGCGGGAAGCCAGCGCCGAAGCGGACTGGAGCATCTTCTGGATGTCGGAGGTCGCGCGGCTGGTTGACGAGCGCGCCGACGAGATCGGGCGGATGCCGGGGGCCGGCGAAATCGAAAGCCTGACTCGTCACGCGCTCGACTGTTTTCGGCGATCCTCGGCCGCCGATTATCTCAGGGCGCAGGACCATGTGCACAGCGCTTCGCTGGCGATGGCGATGGCGTTCGATGGGTTCGACCTGATCACGACGCCGACGACGGCCGAGCCTACGCCCCGGCTTGGCGCCATCCATGGCGATGGTGCTCTCTTCGATTACGAGGCTTGGGCGAGCCGGGCCTACGGCTTTGCGCCTTTCACAGAAATCTTCAACGTCACCGGCCAACCGGCCGCCAGCCTGCCGCTTTTCCAGTCGAAAGACGGCCTGCCGATTGGCATCCAGCTCATTGGCCGCAAGAACGAGGATCACCGGCTGCTGCGCGTTTGCCTTGATCTGGAGCAGGCAACCGCATGGACCACGCGTTACCAGGTGATCCATGGCAGGCATTTTCAGGCGTGAACCAGACAGGGGTTCAGTGCACATAGGTGGCTTTCAACGGCGTTGGTCACGCCGGCGTTGGCTGTCCGAGCAGCGACCGCGCCGTGGGCGCCAGGCGCAGAACCTCCACGGGCCTGGCCAAATCCCGCTGCGCGGCCTGCTCGAACACTTGCCACCCCGGGGATGCGGCCAAGGCTGCCTCGCGGCGGGCATGTGCATCGGCGCTGGCGAAACCGGTGATGCTGATGAAGACGTTTTCGCTGGCCCGCACCGGCAACCGCGGAAAGCTGTTTTCGGCATGCTCGGTAACGAAGGCGGCGAGCGGCGACGCGCCAAATGCGGCGAGCACCGGAAGGGCCGCGGTCTGGAAGTCATTGGCGAAACGGGCTTCCAGGCCCGGTTGCAAATGATGAATCCTGATGACAACAATTGCCTGCAAATCACTGCTTGCGCTCGGTTTTTCGAGGTCCGCCTGGGGTAATCGTAGCGATCCCGAGAGGTCTAGGCCGGCGCCTGGCCAGGCCGGCTTCAGCAGCAGCACGTCGTCAGAATCGATCATCGTGGCGTTGGCGGCGTCGCGCCAGGCAGCCCAGACCGGCCCGTCATAGAAGGCGGTCAGAGCGTTTTTCCGCGCTTCCATACCGTCGAAGCCGCGCAGCCAGACGAACATATCCGGCCGGTCGAGATCGCGGAACTGGCCGATGATGGTCATCCCTGCGGTTTCCTGGCCCTCGATCAGGTGATTGTCGAAGATGCCGATCAGCGTCTCGCGCCTGCCGGGTTTCAGCGTGTATTGCCTGAGTTCGACAACGGGCGAGGCGAGCATATCGGGATTAGGTATGGCGTTCAAAGGCAGGTTCATTGCGCGATCTCCAAAACAGGACAGTCATCCTGTTTTACAAAACAGACCGGTTGTCCTGTTTTGTCAATCTGCTATCGTGTGAAGATGTCAGCAGAGATATCCGCTCGCCCAAGGTCGCGGGCTCAAAAACGCACCAACGACCCCCAAGGCATGCGCAAAAAGGTGCTCGATGTGAAGCAGCCAGAAGCGCCAAGGGACCCCGAAAGAGAATACGTTGAGGCTGCCATATTGCACCGTCAACTACTTGAAATGGGGGATGTCAAAGGATCGAATGCGGCTCACGACCGCTTAATCCGCGCAATAAGAGAGATCAGGAACCGACCTGATCTTGGCCGATCTTTTCTGTTGGGAACCCTGAGGCATACAGACGAAAATGTCAGGTTCTGGAGTGCCGGGCACCTTTTGCCACTCGAAGAAAAAATGGCTCTTGCCGATTTGAAGAGCCTCGCAAGAGACGCGAAATCGTCGGTGGTTAGTTTAAGTGCCGATGTGACCGCAACGGAGTGGCGAAGAGGCACGCTGGATATTGATTGGTTCATGAAAGAGTAGAAGCAGCGCCTCGTCCGAATCGATCACTGGCCGTTGGCGGCGTCGCGCCAAGCAATCCCGACCGGCTGTTTTACAAAACAGACCGGTTGTCCTGTTTTGTCAATCTGCTATCGTGTGAAGATGTCAGCAGAGATATCCGCTCGCCCAAGTTCGCGTGCTCAAAAACGCACCAACGACCCCGAAGGCATGCGCAAAAAGGTGCTCGATGTCGCCGAGGAGGCGTTTCAGGCACGCGGCTATCATGCGTCCAGCATGGGCGACCTGATGGCGACGGCGGGCGTCACCGGCGGCGCGCTGCACCACCATTTCCCAACCAAGAAGGCGCTCGCGCTCGCAGTGATCGAGGAGCGGGTCGCCGCCGCCGTAGAAGAGACATGGATCGCGCCGATGCGGATGGCTCCCTCAGCGCGCGAGGGCGTGCGCTCCGTGTTCGCGGCCGTCGCGGCGGAGCTGGAGCGGCAGGGTTTCGTGCGCGGCTGCCCGCTCAACAACCTGGCGCATGAACTGTCGCTTGCCGATCCGGATTTCCGCATTGCCCTTGCCAGCATTTTTTCTACCTGGCGTCAGGCGATCGCCGACAAGATCAGGGCCGACCAGCAGGCGGGCCGGGAGCAGGGCATCGATCCGCAGCGCTTCGCAGCGTTGGCTGTCGCCAGCTATTCCGGCGCCATGTCGATGGCCAAGACCGCGCAGGACGCAAGCGTGCTGCGCGATTGCCTGATGGCATTGGAACAGGGAGTCACGAGGCGACGTCGCAGGATACTGCACAGAGCGCTTTAACGCTGGCAGGACAGAGGCCGCAGTCGCTGATATCGCGACCGAGGCGGGGAGGCCGAGCTCTCCTAATTCGGCAGCGGCTTGATCAGCTCGTAGCCGACCACGCTTTCGGCACTGGTGCCCTCGTCATAGCGCCTGGCCACAACTGCCTGCAGGTCGGGTGCGTAAAGCGCGATGAATTCGTCCCGCGTCTCGCCG
Source organism: Mesorhizobium sp. M0185 (assembly GCF_040322175.1). Taxonomy (NCBI): domain Bacteria; kingdom Pseudomonadati; phylum Pseudomonadota; class Alphaproteobacteria; order Hyphomicrobiales; family Phyllobacteriaceae; genus Mesorhizobium; species Mesorhizobium sp. M0185. The sequence goes on from NZ_JAMYSY010000076.1 coordinate 7,303, forward strand.
GCCTCGCTCCTGATCGTCTGCTTGACTGCGAGCACGGAGTATTTGCAATCACCCAGGCTGAACGTCTCCTTGCCCTTGACGTTGATCTCCAGCGTCTCGGTGCCCTTCGGCGGCTTGTTCGGTGCGAGACGGGCAAATACGATCTTGCTCTTGGCACCCGCCTTCAGCGGGAACACCTTCCTGAGATCGGAAAACGGGATCATCGCCAGCTGCCCCGTGCTGCTGTCGCGAAACACTTCGATCAGCCCGCCGAACAGGTACTGCGACTGCGGCGATTGCGACTGGTATTTGTTGGCAACCGCCACCATTCCGCCCGCCGCCGGACGAAATTCGCTGTGGATGCCGGGCCTTTCGAGAATGAAGCCGGCCTTGGCCGATTTGGCGTCGATGCACCCGGCGCCATGCGCTGCGCTCGTCACCGCCAGAATCGCCATTGTCATGCCGATGGATGTAGCTTTCATGGCGTCCTCCTTTGCCCGCGCAAGTTGAATGCCGAAAGCAATGCCAGACCTGGGAGAACGTGTCGACATACTTTGCGAGCAACTGGACTGCCGGTCCGCGTCGTGCTGAATTTTAGCGCATGATGTATCGCATTCCCGCCCGGCCGGTTTCCCGGCGCAGCTTCCTGATGCAGGCAGCGGGCCTTGCCGCGGCCGGCGCCGTTTCGCACCCGGCCTTCGGCCAGACCGGCCAGCGCATCCCGCCGATCGACGCCACTTTTCTGTTCATCGCCGATGTCCATGCCTGCCGCATGGCAAACGGATTGAGCCCGCATTGCGAGCAGGAGGGCAAGACAGACGCTGCCTTGCTGCGCAATGTCGCCGCACTCAACGGCGTCGGCGACAGGCAATGGCCGGCTGAAATCGATGGCGTTGCCACCGGCCTGCGCTCGACGGGCAACATCGGCACGCCGCTCGGCCTCGTCGTTGGCGGCGACATCACCGATGATGGCGGCGGCCAGATCACCCAGCCCAGCGAGGGCACGCAACTGCTTCAGTTCAGCCAGCGCTACCAGCAAGGCGTCGGCCCTGACCGCGTGCACATGCCGGTCTATGTCGGCCTCGGCAACCACGACCTCGACCAGAACGGCCCGCGCTCGCATGTCGACTGGTACCGCCGCGAAATGCGCGACTACGTCGAGATCAACCACCGCCCCGGCGTGTTCTTCAAGCCGCCTGCGCCGGCGACCGACTACGATGTCGGGACCGATTGCTATTCATGGGATTGGGGCGGCCTGCATCTTGTCCAGACGCACCGTTTCGCCGGCGATACCGGCCATGGCGCCACCAGCAGCCTGCCATGGCTGAAGCAGGACCTGGCAACCTATGCCGGCGACGGCCGCCCGGTCATCCTGTTCCAGCATTATGGCTGGGATACTTTTTCGATCGAAAGATGGGACGCCGCCGAGAAAACTTTCGACGACGGCGGCAAGGGTCCGCCCCACTGGTGGAGCGAAGCCGACAGGCAGGCGCTGCTGGCTGTGCTGAAGGGTTACAACGTCGTCGGCATCTTCCATGGCCACCAGCACGCGACGCCGATGATCTACCACCGTGACGAGGTCGACTTGTTCAAGCCGAAGGCCGCCTTCATGGGCGGCTTTGCGCTGGCGCGGGTGACGGGAAACAGCATGGATGTGGTGCTGGGCGAAGCCGCCGGAGATCATGGCGAGGTCACCTTCACCAATGCATACAGCAAAAGCCTGACTTTCTGACGGGCAGGAGAGGGCCAAAAAAGGCGGCCGAGCCGCCTTTTCCTCGTTTGCGAAGGGCCACCCTCAAAGCGCCTTCTTCACCTTGTCCTTCACGTCGCCGTAAGCCTTCTGCATCTTGCCGGTCGCCTTGTCGACGTCGCCTTCGGCCTCGGTGCGCCTGTTGCCGGTGGCCTTGCCGGCGGTCTGCTTGACCGAGCCCTTGGCTTGCTTGGCAACGCCGGCAACCTGATCCTTGTTCACCATCTCGCATCTCCTGAACCGTTCGCCTGGAGAAACGGTCGCGGATCGCTTAGGTTCCGGGTTCTGCCCGTCGATTGGGATAGCTTCCGGCCGCGAAGCCGACAGGATAGGGTGCACCAGAACGCCCGAACAGACAGGGCCGGAGGGACAATGGCTGAATTCACGCTCTTCATCGGCAACAAGTGTTTTTCGTCGTGGTCACTGAGGCCATGGCTGGCGATGAAGCACCTGGAGATCCCGTTCGAGGAGGGTTTTGTGCGCCTGCGCACGCCCGAGACCGCGGCCAATCTGGCCAGGATATCGCCGACCGGCCAGGTGCCGGTGCTGAACCATCGGCTGCCGAATGGCGAGGTCCGGATCGTCTGGGAAACCCTTGCCATCCTTGAATATCTCGCCGAGCTGTTTCCCGGGAAAGAGCTTTGGCCGGCCGACATCGGCGCCCGCGCGCTGGCCCGCTCGGCGGCGACAGAGATGCATTCCGGCTTTCGCGAGGTCCGCTATGGCTGGCCGATGAATTTGCGCCGGCCGAAAGGCTACAAGCCGCTCGACGCCGAAGGTGAGACGCAACGGGCGCGCATCGAAGGGCTATGGCGCGAATGCCGCGAAAAACACGGCAAAGTCGGCCCGTTCCTGTTTGGCCGTTTCACCGCGGCCGACGCCATGTACGCGCCGGTCGTCACCCGCTTCGACACCTATGGCGGCACGCTGGCGCCCGACACCCGCGCCTATGTCGACGCCGTGCTTTCAATACCGGCGATGCGCCACTGGTATGCCGAGGCGGCGAAAGAGCCTTGGCCGGAGCCCGGCCCAGACGAGTAGAGCCGAGCAACCGGCAAGCTGGTCTTCCACTTCGCGGCCCGCGGCCTATCTGAAGATCGGGCAGGGGCCTTGGAGACTTCACAATGACTTCTGTTTCTTCCGCACTAGCCGGCAAGGTCGCACTCGTCACCGGCGCCTCCTCGGGCATCGGCGAGGCAACGGCTGTGGCGCTCGCAGCCGCCGGGGCCAAGGTGGCGATTGCCGCACGCCGCGCCGATCGTCTCGAAGCGCTGGCCGCGCGTATCGAAAAGGCCGGCGGCACGGCGCTCCGCATCCAGGCCGACGTCACCAGCAACGACGATGTCACCGCCATGGTCGACAAGGTTGTCGCCGAATGGAGCCGCCTCGACATCCTCGTCAACAATGCCGGGGTGATGCTTCTGTCGCCCGCCGCCGAGGCGGTGCTCGACGACTGGCGCCGCATGGTCGAGCTCAACCTGTTGGCGCTGATGGGCGTCACCAAGGCGGCACTGCCGCATCTGAGGGCCGCCAAGGGTCACATCGTCAACGTCTCGTCAGTCGCCGGCCGTGTCGCCAATCCCGGCGCCAGCGGCTATGCAGCAACCAAGTTCGGCGTCGTCGGCTTTTCCGAATCGCTGCGCCGCGAAGTCTACGCCGACAAGGTTCGCGTCACCGTCATCGAGCCCGGCCTGGTACGCACCGAGCTCGGCGACCACATCACCAATCCGACGTTCAAGGCTGATCTGGATAAGCGGCTTGCCGCCATGGAGGCGCTTACCGCCGAGGACATCGCCGCGGCCATTCTTTACGCGGTGTGCCAGCCGGCACACGTCAACGTCAACGAGATCGTCATCCGCCCGACCGACCAGGAGCGGTGAATGACGTCAGATCTTTTCGCTACGTCTCGAAACCCGCCCGCAGGAAATCGCCACACTCCTCGACCAGCCGGGACGGGTCCCTCGCGAGATAGACGCCGAAATCCGCTGTCGGCGCCGGCGGCAGGTTGAAGCGTCCGTTGAGGCTTTGGCAGTCGGGCGGTAGTCCTTCCTGCAGCAGAAGGCCGATGCCAAGCCCGGCCCTCAGCGCCGAGTTCAGTGTCGCGAAGGTCGACACGCGGCAGCCGATCTTCCAGCCGATCCCGGCCTCGGCGAGCGAAGCCAGCATCCTGTCCTGCCAGGAGCAGGCGCCTTCGAAGATGATCAGCGGAAGCTCAACCTCGTCATCGATCTCGATCATGCGGCTTGCCGCCCAGACCAGCTGTCGTGACAGATGGCCTCGCGGCGCCTTTGTGAAGCGCGCCGGATCGGCCATGACGATGTCGCATTTTCCTTCGCCCAGCGACTTGCTGAGATCGGTGCTGCTGGCTGATGTCAGCTCGATCTCCACGGAAGGATGCCGGCGGCGGAAGTCGGCGATGATCAACGGCAGCCGTGTCACCGCCAAATCCTCGACGATGCCCAGCCGGACACGGCCGACCAGACTGCGGCCCTCTATCTCGCGCCTGGCATCGTCGCCGATCGCGATGGCCTTGCGGGCGAAGGCGAGCAGGATCTCGCCGGCCTCGGTCAGCGTCACGCCGCGCGGCGAACGGCGCAGCAGCTCGGCGCCGACTTCGCCCTCGAGGCGCTGAAGCTGCATGCTCACCGCCGCCTGGGTGCGGGCAAGCCGATCGGCGGCCCGGCTCACCGTTCCCGTATCGGCCACGGTGACGAAGGCGCGCACCAGCCTGACGTCGATATCACCAGTCATAAAAATTCCTGATAGCTGGGTCAGCACTATCAGGCTATCCGAAAGCCCGGTCTGAATTCAAGGTCCGCTCGCGCCAACGAAAACAGGAGCAGCCACCTTGTCCTACAGAAGAAGATTTGAGGAGTTCGGTGTCGCCTGGCCGTCGCTCGATCGGCCCGCTTTGCCGTTCTCGCCGACGGTTCGGGTCGCAGACATCGTCTATGTCTCCGGTCAGATCCCCGAGATCGGGCAGGAGATCGCTGCGATCGGCCAGGTCGGCGCAGAGATCGATCTGGCCGCGGCGCGGAACGCCGCCCGGCTCTGCGCGGCCAACATCGTCTATTGGCTGGACAAGGAATTGGACGGCAATCTCGACCGCGTCGTGAGATTCGCCAAGCTGACCGTCTATGTGAACGCGGCGGCCGGCTTTGCGGCCTATTCGGAGGTCGGCAACGGAGCATCCGAATTTCTGCTCCATGTTTTTGGCGAGCGTGGCGAGCATGCCCGCTGCTCGCTCGGCATGGCCGGCTTGCCGGCCAATGTTCCGGTCGAAGCCGACGCCATTGTGCATGTACGCTAGGGAAGTCGCCCGAAAAATGGGCAGTGAAACCAAGAGGACGCTTGGCTGATGGCTGCAAATCTTGAGGGAAGGAAGGCGCTTGTTCTCGGCGGAGGCAAGGGCCTCGGTTTCGGCGTCGCCGAAGCGCTCGCGGCGAAAGGCGCCGAGATCATCCTGGTCGGACGAGGGGAGGAGACCCGGGATGCGGCGCGGCACGCAATCGAGTCCGCCGGCCACATCTGCTCGACTTTCAGCGCCGATCTTTCCGATAACGACAGCGTCTCCCGGCTGATCCGTGCCATCGAGGACGAGCATCAGCGGATCGACATCGTCCTGCTCAATGGCGGCGGCCCGCCGCCCTTCGCGGCCAGCGTCTTCGATGCGAGCGTCTGGGAGAAGCAGTTCACCAGCATGGTGCTGAGCCAGATGCGCATCGCCATTTCTTTCCTGCCAGGCATGCGGGCGCGGCGCTGGGGACGCATCATCGCCGTCTCCTCCACGTCCGTCCGCGAGCCGATCCCCGGCCTCACCGCTTCGAATGCGTTGCGCGCGTCGCTTGCCGGCTGGGCCAAGACCCTGGCCGGCGAAGTGGCGGCGGACGGCGTCACCGTCAACCTGTTGCTGCCTGGCCGTTTTGCGACGGACCGGACGAAGCAGTTCGACGCGATGGACGCCGCCGACAGGGGTGTGGACGCTGCTGTGATCGCCGCCGAGAGTCAGGCCGAAATCCCGGCAAAGCGCTACGGGACCCCCGCCGAATTCGGCGCGGTTGCCGCATTCCTGGCCAGCGACGACGCCGCCTATATCACCGGCGTGGCTTTGCCGGTGGATGGTGGGCTCAGCCGCGGCATGCTGTGAGGGGCAGGCGGCGCGAATGCTCGCATCACACAGGAACGCCCCTCGTGCCTTTTATCTGCGCGGGGGGCGTCCTGTTTGTCGTCCGCCTCTCTCAAGATCGCTCTTTCAAGAACGGCTTTCGACACCGAAAGAATGCCCGCGGTGCCAAAATGGTTCCCGGCTAAGTGGTTTTTTCGGCGGGCAATAGCCCGGCTTTCGCCGTCCGATGTGCTGGCGCGGGCCGCCGCCGCGCGTCTTCGCGAGTGTGGCAAATCAAAAAAATTGACACAACGCGCAAAGAAGTCTATAAGAATTTTGTCGATATTTGTTTGACCGACTTTTGTTATCCGCGTGCTTAGGCGCGCCTTTGGCGAACTTCCCCCATCAAAATCGAGACAAACGTTGTTGTGCATCCGCATGACGGCGAACGAATATTTGCCATGGAAAGGGTTCGTTATGAGCACAGGCACAGTTAAATGGTTCAACGCCACCAAGGGTTTTGGTTTTATTCAGCCTGACGACGGTTCTGCCGACGTTTTCGTCCACATCTCAGCCGTCGAGCGCGCCGGAATGCGCGACATCGTCGAGGGCCAGAAGCTTGGCTACGAGATGGTCCGCGACAACAAGTCGGGCAAGATGTCCGCCGACCAGTTGAAGGCGGCCTAAAACGGAATTCAGCCTCACCGGTGACCACGGATGTACTGGCACCGGTGAATGGCAAATTCCAGCGCATGATCGCGGGATGTTAAATCTCGGAGCGGATCATGTGCATTGAGAAGAACGTTTCTTTGCGCGTTTCTCGGGATGCGCAGGCGCTCTTATGGAAGGTCAGGCGGTGCCTGGCCTTTTTCATTTTTGCGCTTCGACCGCCGAAAGAGCGCTGCTCGACGGCCCGGACGTGCTAAGGACGTTCCAGCAATTTGAACCGGCTGCCGTATTGCTTTGTGCGGGATCCTGGCCGAAAGACCAGTCTCGCCACTTTTCGGCGGCGTGCTCCGAACCGGGAGAAAGACCTTGACCGCAACTTCAAAAAAACCCCGCGACCAGGCCGAATCCATTTTCAGCAAGACGCGGACCCAGTCGATGTCGCTCGACCGCATCAATTCCGAACGGGATGCCGTCAGCCAGGCCCGCGAAGCCAAGACCGCGCGGCTGCGCGAATTGCGGCTGGAGAAGGAAGCCGACGACATGGCGGCGGCGGTTGCGCTCGCGGCCTCGCCGAAACGCGCAGGCAAACGCTGATGGCCACCAAACGCGTGCCTCAAAAGGCGATCGCCGCAGATTCGACCATCGCCGATGTCGTGGGCGAACTAGACAAGCCGGTCGAATATGTCCGGCGCGTGCTCGAAAAGCTCGAGCGCTGCAGGCGTGTCCACGGCGATGCCCAGGTTCGGCTCGGCGTGCGCGGTCGTGCCGAATGCCCCAATTATCTGATTGAATACGTCCGGGAAAACGCCAAGACCCGCGAGCGCATGACCTTTCAGGATGCCGCTTACAGCGGCAGCACGCATCGCGAGCTGGCGCCCCGGCACATCGAGGAAGCCAGGAACTGGTCGCCCGAAGAAATGAACATCACGGCCGTTTCGGCGCTCATCGGCCGCCTTCGCAATCCGAATGCGCCATCATCGCGTTTCTCTGACGAGGATTGATATGGCAATCAAGTTTTCCGCCAAGGGCCAGCCGGCAGCGCCTGCTGCCGCCGTGAAGCCGGCCAAGCCGGCGGCCGCGCCAAAAACCGGCGAAGCCGCCGAAGCGGGCACCGATCTGTTCAGGTCGCCGGCGGAAGCACCGCCGCGCAAGCCCAAGAAGAAATAGCGTCCTTGCAGCAAAATGCCGACCGGAAATCTGCGCCAAGGCTGCTTGCCCTGGCGGTCGCAGAGGAGTTTTCGTCGCCACAAGAGGGCGTCGGTCCGATTGCCTTCGATTGCCAGACCTGTGGCGCCTGCTGCGCCTACTCGTCCAGATGGCCGCGCTTCTCCACCGAGGATGACGCGCAGCTCGACCTTATCCCGCAAAAATACGTGGCTGCCGACGAAGCCGGTATGCGCTGCGACGGCGCGCGCTGTTCGGCACTGTGCGGCGAGGTCGGCAAGTCAACGGCCTGCGGCATCTACGACATCCGCCCCGACGTCTGCCGCGCCTGCATGCCGGGCGATGACGACTGCCTGATCGCGCGTCGGGCTCACGGTCTGCCGACGCTTGAATGACGGCCCTCGGGCTGGCGTCCCAGTTTGAATTTCGTCAATCAGATGCGCGAAAGTCGCTGCGGTAGAGGCCGGGCGATCGTCCGGTCAATCGTTTGAATGCCTGCGAGAACGACGGCACCGATTCATATCCGACGGCGCGCCCGATCTCGCCAATGTTCTGGTTCGTTTCCCGCAGAGCCTTGGCGGCAAGGTTCATCCGCCACCGGGTCACATAGGACAGCGGCGGCTGTCCTACCAGTTGAGCGAAGCGACGCGCGAAGGTGGCCCGGGACTGTGCTGCGCCGCTGGCAAGGGAAGCGATGGTCCAGGGATTGCCCGGCCGCTCGTGGATCAGGCGCAAAGCCTGCGCAATGCCTTTGTCGCGCAAGGCGCCAAACCATCCCCCTGTTCCGAGTGGCTGATGTTCGATCCAGGCGCGCAACAAGAAGATCAACGTGCTGTCGAGAAGGCGTGGGGCGACAATGTCGTGGCCGCCGAGATCGCCTTTCGCTTCGACCTGCAGAAGTTCCAGGGCAAGCCGCAGCGGCTCGCTGGTGTCGATCTGATTCCGGGTCAAATGAATCAGCGGAGGAAGCAGCGAAACCATCGGATATGGCCCGACGCCGTCGAGTGAATATCTCGCACAAAGAAGAGTTGTCGCGCCGCTCTCGCTTTTCGGTTCCAGTCCGCTCCGATTTGCGGAAAGGACGGCGGATATCGATGCCGTCGGTGCATCCGCCGGATTGCAAAGGGCATGCCCGATACCGCTCGCGACAAGGATGACATCTCCCTCGCCTAAGCGGATCGGCTCCCTTTCACCGGCTAACCGCAGCCAGCATTCGCCGTTCTGTATGACGTGGATGGCGGCATTCCTTGTCGGATCCACCGAAATACCCCATGGCCGATGCAGGGTCGCGCTGCCGATCATGGCGCTGCCAAATCTCAGCGAAGCAAGAACTTCGGACAAGGCGTCCATGAGAACCATCCTCCAACGATGAATAGGACGACGCTATTAGACGATTGGATAAGAATCTAGTGGAATAGCGTATCGACCATCTCACAATCGCAACAGATCATGTTGGCAATGTCGGCGTGCGGACGCTCCTGTCCACACCGGGCAGAAGCAGGCACGGGAAGGAGCAAAACATGCGTGACGAACCATCAAATCCATTTCCAGCCGAGAGTCATAATTCGCTCGAGACCAACAAGACGATCGTCCTGGACTTCATCGACAAAGCAGTAAACCAAGGCAACATCGAAGCTGCTTCGATGCATTTTGGCGAACGCTACATCCAACACAATCCGAACATTGCGGATGGTGCGGAAGGCTTCAAAGCCTATCTGCAGCAGCTCAAACAGTCATTTCCCCTCGTGAAGGGAGAGGTGAAGCGGATTTTTGCCGAAGGGGATTTCGTCATCGTGCACATGCACGCAAAACGCGAACCGGAGGAGGAGGGCTTGGCCATTGTCGACATTTTCAGGCTGAAGGACAGCAAGCTGGTCGAACACTGGGAAGTTCGGCAGCCCATCGCGGATAGCAAGCTGCACGCCAATAGCATGATCTGAATGCGGACAGGCTCTCAGGCTGGCTTGTGCCCGCACGTTTCGCTGATTACGCTGCCGGCGGCGGGGCCAGCACCGGGAGACCATCTGTGAGCATCGAATTTCTGTTGACGTCGCTGATTGTCGTGGCTTCGCCCGGCACCGGCGTTCTCTATACGCTGAGCGCCGGGCTTTCACGTGGTGCGCGCGCCAGCATCATTGCCGCTTTCGGCTGCACGCTCGGCATCATTCCGCACATGGCGGCCGCCATCACCGGCCTCGCGGCACTGCTGCATACCAGTGCCGTCGCCTTCGAGACGCTGAAATATCTCGGCGTCGCCTACCTGCTCTACATGGCCTGGAACACGCTGAAGGAGAAGGGCGGCCTGAGCGTCGAAGAAAATGTCGCGCCGCGCTCGGCCGGCAAAGTGATCACTTCGGGCATCCTCATCAACATCCTCAATCCGAAGCTGTCGATCTTCTTCTTTGCCTTCCTGCCGCAATTCGTCAGCACCACCGAACCGCATGCGCTGTCGAAAATGCTGGAGCTCAGCAGCATCTTCATGCTGCTCACCTTCGTGGTCTTTGTCAGCTATGGCATTTTTGCCGCGTCGATCCGCAGCCATGTCGTGTCGCGGCCAAAGGTGCTGACCTGGATGCGCCGTACCTTCGCCGGAGCCTTTGTCATGCTCGGCGCCAAACTGGCGCTGGCGGACCGGTAGACAGGAAGGTCGCGGGCAGCGCAAATCTATCCCTTCACATAGCCCATGGCCTCGACGATCTGCCCGTCCGCCACGCGCATCAGGTTGACGCCGCGCAGCGAATTGCCGTCGGCCATGCAGTAGCGCCAGCGGATCGTCGCCCGGTCGCCGGCGACGAAAGTTTCTTCGATGTCGAAGCGCGTGCCGGGTCCGGTCGCGATCGCCGACCACAGTTCGACGCAGGCGCCCTTGCCGATGCGGCGGGCGCCGTCCGGGGCCGGCGTGGTGTTCTCGATCACGCAATCTTCCGCCACCAGATCGTCGAGCGCCGAAGGGTCGTGGCGCTGGAAGACGTCGTTGTAGCGCCGCATGATCTCGGCCGTTTCGGCGGAGCGTTTGGCCGCCGCGATGTCGATGATGAGTTCCTGTGTCATTGGATATTCCTTCCCTTCAGTGATCGGTAGCGGTTTCGACGAGGCGGGCCTTGAGCGTGATCACGGCGACGCCGGCCAGCGCCCGCGACACGAGGCAGCTCTCCTTGGCCGTCTGCGCCAGCCGCTCGAACTCCCCCGCCGCCAGCCCGGCGACGCTTGCCTCGGTCTCCAGCTCGATACGGGTCAGCGTCGGTCCGGCCGCGGTGGCGCTGAGATGCGCTTTCGCGATCGTGTGGATGCGTGCGGGAGTGTAACCTTCGCGGCCGAGGATGGCGCTCAGCGCCATCGAGAAGCAGCCGGCATGCGCCGCGGCAATCAATTCCTCGGGGTTGGTGCCGGGACCGTTCTCGAAACGCGACGGGAACGAGTAGGCGCCTTCGAAGACGCCGCTGCCGAGCTTCAGCCGGCCCGAACCCTCCTTCAACGATCCCTGCCATTGGGCCTCTGCTTCACGAATGGTCATTGTGTCTCTCCTTTGATTTGAGGGGTCGATCAGATTTTGGGGCGGACCAGTCAGGCGCTGTCGACGACCACTTTCCCGAAGACGTCGCCTTGCTGGAAATAGCGATAGGCGTCGTTGGCCTCGTCGAAGGCGAACACCTTGTCGATGACAGGCTTAAGCCGATGCACCGAGATGGCGCGCAGCATGGCTTCGAGGTTGGTGCGATTGCCGACGAACAGGCGGCTGATGGTGGCGAGGCTGCGCTGGTAGACCGGGCCGGGGATCTGCACCGTCCCGCCTTTCGCATCCTGTATGGTGAGAAGCACGATGCGCCCGTAAAGCGCGCAGGCGATCATCGATTGCGCGAAGGTCGGCGGGCCGCCGGTCTCGACGACGAGGTCGATGCCGCCGGTCTGCTCTCGCACCGCAGCACCCCATTCCGGCATGTCGGCGGTCGAGACGACGAGGTCGGCGCCTAGCGCCTGCAGCCGGTCCAGCTTCTCGTTGCGCGAGGTAACCGCCACGACACGGCAGCCGAGCAGCTTGGCGAATTGCAGCGCAAATAGCGCGACGCCACCTGAACCGATGACAAGAACCCATTGGCCGGGCTTCGGCATTTCGGCCCCAGTCACGGCATTCCAGGCGGTCAGGCCGGCGCAGGTTAGTGTCGCCGCTTGATGCCGGTCGAGATGATCGGGAAGCCGCACCGCCCATTGCTCGTCGAGCACGGCGTATTCGGCCAGCATCCCGTCCAGCGTGCAGCCAAGCTGGTCGATCAGACCGGCATTGATGCGGCCATCGATCCAGCGCGCAAAATAACTGCCGGTGACGCGGTCGCCGACGGCAAAGCGGGTGACGGCATCGCCGACCGCAACGACTTCACCGGCGCCGTCGCTCAGCGGAACGACCCCTTGGCGCGGCGCCAGCGGATAGCTGCCGTTGAGGATCATCGTGTCGCGGCGCTTGAGCGAAGCGGCGCGGACACGCACGACGATCTCGTGCGGCTTCGGCGTCGGCTGCGCCTCGTCGCGCATCACCAGGCACTTGGTCCCGCAGGTTCCTTCAAGACGATAACTGCGCATTTGCCTCTCGATATGTAGACTGATCTACATATTATGTAGACCGATTGTCATATTCGAGGCAAGGCCTATAATGCTCACTCCTGACAGAGGTTGACATGGCGAACGACACCCGTACCCGCATACTCGAGACCACGGGACGCCTGCTTCGGCAGCGCGGCTATCACGGCACTTCGCTCAACGACATATTGAGCGCCTCAGGCGCGCCGAGAGGCTCGCTCTATTTTCATTTTCCGGGCGGCAAGGACCAGCTGGTCATCGAGGTGACGCGCGACAGCGTCGCCGATGTGACGCAGAGGCTGGACGCCGCACTCGCTGCCGAAAAGGATCCGGCGGTGGCCGTCCACCACATTTACCAGTCGGTCGCCCGCATGTTGGAGGACAATCGGTTCACGCTCGGTTGCCCGATCGCGCCCGTGGTGTTGGACTCGCCGACAGACGTGCCGGAACTGGCCGAATTGTGCCGGTCCGCCTTCGAGCAGTGGATAGGCTTGCTCAGGGCGGCCTTCGTCAGGGCAGGGGTGCCCGAGCGCCGCGCGTACGCGCTCGCATTGCTGGTCGAATCATCGCTGGAAGGGCTGATGGTGATCGCACGCGCCACCCACGACCGCGCCCCGGTGCTGGCGGTAGCCGATGAGGTCGCGGCGCTGATTGAGGGGGCATTGCCGGCCAAGAGTGCCGCTGCCGCGGTGCATTGATATCGCCGCTTGAGCCGGGGCAGCCCGCTATGAAGCAAACAAAAAGGGCGGCATCGCTGCCGCCCTTTCCGTAAGCTTGCGAGATTGGCTGGATTAGAAATCCATGCCACCCATGCCGCCCATGCCGCCGCCGCCCATGCCGCCAGGCATGCCGCCGCCAGCCGACTCCTTCTTCGGAGCCTCCGCGATCATGGCTTCGGTGGTGACCAGCAGGCCGGCGACCGAGGCCG
>NZ_JAMYSY010000077.1:0-20434 GCF_040322175.1 Mesorhizobium sp. M0185
TGCCCTACTGCCCTACTGCCCTACTGCCCTACTGCCCTACTGCCCTACTCCCCCACTCCCCTACTCCCCTACTCCCCTACTCCCCTACCCGCATTTTAGGGGGTTACATCCGGCAAAACTCTTCCCTATAAGGCCCTCCTAGCCTGATACCAGAATCGCGAGCACAACCGGCCGGGTCTTCCCGTCCGGTTTTTCGTGCAAGCCGCCTGCCGAACGGACCCTCGATATGCCAAGACGCACCGACATCAAGTCGATCCTGATCATCGGGGCCGGCCCCATCGTCATCGGCCAGGCCTGCGAATTCGACTATTCCGGCACCCAGGCCTGCAAGGCGCTGAAGGAAGAGGGTTTTCGCGTTATCCTGGTCAATTCCAATCCGGCCACCATCATGACCGATCCGGAACTGGCCGACGCCACGTACATCGAGCCGATCACGCCCGAAGTGGTGGCCAAGATCATCGCCAAGGAGCGGCCGGACGCGCTGCTGCCGACCATGGGCGGCCAGACCGCGCTCAACACCGCTTTGTCGCTGCGCCGCATGGGCGTGCTCGACCGCTATCAGGTCGAGATGATCGGCGCCGACGCCACCGCAATCGACAAGGCCGAGGACCGCGCTTTGTTTCGCGAGGCGATGAACAAGATCGGCCTGGAAACGCCGAAGTCGATGCTGGCCAACGCCACCGACGTCAAGAATGCCGACCGCAAGACGCACGAGGCCGAACGCGCCGAGTTGAAGGCGGAAAAGCCCGAAAATCTCGACGCCGCGCTCGACGCTCTGGAAACGCGCTGGAACCTCGGCGAAGGCGACCGCAAGCAGCGCTATATCAGCCATGCCATGGCGATTGCAGCACAAGCGCTCGACCATGTCGGCCTGCCCGCAATTATCCGCCCCTCCTTCACCATGGGCGGCACCGGCGGCGGCATCGCCTACAACCGCGCCGAATTCTTCGAGATCGTCCAGTCCGGCCTCGACGCCTCGCCGACCACCGAAGTGCTGATCGAGGAGAGCGTACTCGGCTGGAAGGAGTATGAGATGGAGGTTGTCCGCGACAAAGCCGACAACTGCATCATCGTCTGCTCGATCGAGAACATCGACCCGATGGGCGTGCATACGGGCGACTCGATCACCGTCGCCCCAGCGCTCACGCTGACCGACAAGGAATACCAGATGATGCGCAACGCCTCGATCGCGGTGCTGCGCGAGATCGGCGTCGAGACCGGCGGCTCCAACGTCCAGTTCGCCGTCAACCCGGCCGACGGCCGCCTGGTGGTGATCGAGATGAACCCGCGCGTCTCGCGCTCGTCGGCGCTGGCCTCCAAGGCGACCGGTTTTCCGATCGCCAAGATCGCCGCCAAGCTCGCCGTCGGCTACACGCTGGACGAGCTCGAGAACGACATCACCGGCGGAGCAACGCCGGCCTCGTTCGAGCCGAGCATCGACTATGTCGTGACAAAAATCCCGCGCTTTGCCTTCGAGAAGTTTCCCGGCGCCGAGCCAGTGCTGACCACCTCGATGAAATCGGTCGGCGAGGTCATGGCCATCGGCCGCACCTTCCAGGAATCGCTGCAGAAGGCGCTGCGCGGGCTGGAGACCGGCCTGACCGGTCTGGACGAAATCGAGATCCCCGGCATCGGCCATGGGACGACAGCTGCCAGCCACGTCGACGACCGCAACGCCATCCGCGCCGCCTTGGGCACGCCGACGCCGGACCGGCTGCGCATGGTGGCGCAAGCGATCCGCATGGGCACCTCTCTGGAAGACGTGCACGCGATGTGCAAGATCGACCCGTGGTTCCTCGAACAGATCGCCGGCATTCTCGACATGGAGGCGCGCATCCGCGAGCACGGCATCCCCGAGGACGCCGCCAATCTGCGCATGCTGAAGGCGATGGGTTTCTCCGATGCCCGCCTAGCATCCCTGGTCAGGAAGGACGTCGAAGAGGTCCAGAAGATACGCGACAAGCTCGACGTTCATCCGGTTTACAAGCGCATCGACACCTGCGCCGCCGAGTTTGCTTCGCCCACCGCCTACATGTATTCGACCTATGAGGTCCCGTTCGCTGGCGCGCTGGCCAACGAGGCGCAGGTCTCATCCCGGAAAAAGGTCGTCATCCTCGGCGGCGGCCCCAACCGCATCGGTCAGGGCATCGAGTTCGACTATTGCTGCTGCCATGCCGCCTTTGCGCTGCGCGACGCCGGCTTCGAGGCGATCATGATCAACTGCAATCCCGAAACCGTCTCGACCGACTACGACACCTCCGACCGGCTCTATTTCGAGCCGCTGACGCCGGAGGACGTGCTGGAGATCCTGCGCGCCGAGCAGGCGTCGGGCGAGCTGGTCGGCGTCATCGTCCAGTTCGGCGGCCAGACGCCGCTGAAGCTGGCGGATGCGCTGGAGAAGGCCGGCATCCCGATCCTCGGCACCTCGCCCGACATGATCGATCTGGCCGAGGACCGCGACCGCTTCCAGAAGCTGCTGCACAAGCTCGGCCTCAGCCAGCCGAAGAACGGCATTGCCTATTCGGTCGAGCAGGCCCGCCTCGTCGCCGGCGAGCTCGGCTTCCCGCTGGTGGTGCGCCCGTCGTACGTGCTCGGCGGCCGCGCCATGCAGATCATCCACGACGAGAGCATGCTGCAATCCTATCTGCTCGACACCGTGCCCGGCCTGGTACCGGAGGACATCAAGCAGAAATACCCCAACGACAAGACCGGCCAGATCAACACGCTGCTCGGCAAGAACCCGCTTTTGTTCGACACCTATCTGTCGGGCGCCATCGAGGTCGACGTCGATTGCCTTTGCGACGGCAAGTCGACCTACGTCTCCGGCATATTGGAGCATATCGAGGAGGCCGGCATCCATTCCGGTGACAGCGCCTGCTCGCTGCCGGTGCATTCGCTGCCTTCCGAGCTGGTCGACGAGCTGGAGCGCCAGACGGCAGCGCTTGCCCGCGCGCTCAATGTCGGCGGCCTCATGAACGTGCAATATGCGATCAAGGACGGCACGGTCTATGTGCTGGAGGTCAACCCGCGCGCGTCGCGTACCGTGCCTTTCGTCGCCAAGACCATCGGCCGGCCGATCGCGAAAATCGCCGCCCGCATCATGGCCGGCGAGAGCCTGGAAGACGCCTTCGCCCATTACGGCGCCATGCCCGACCCGCGCAATCCCGGCCACATCGCGGTCAAGGAAGCGGTATTCCCCTTCGCCCGCTTCCCCGGCGTCGACATCCTGCTCGGCCCGGAAATGCGCTCGACCGGCGAGGTCATGGGCCTCGACCGCGACTTCGCGCTCGCCTTCGCCAAGAGCCAGCTCGGGGCGGGTGTCGATCTCCCCCGCGCGGGCACGCTGTTCGTCTCGGTGCGCGACGAGGACAAGAAAGGCATATTGCCGGCGGTCAAGCGCCTCGCCGGCCAAGGCTTCAAGGTTCTGGCAACCTCAGGCACGCAGCGCTTCCTCGCCGAAAACGGCGTCGTCGCCGAGAAGATAAACAAGGTGCTGGAAGGCCGCCCGCACATCGAGGACGCCATCCGCAACCGCCAGGTGCAGATCGTCTTCAACACCACGGACGGCCAGAAGGCGGTGTCGGACTCGAAGTCGCTGCGCAGAGCGACGCTGATGCAGAAAGTGCCGTATTACACGACGCTATCGGGGGCGGCTGCGGTGGCCGAGGCGATTGCTGCGTTGAAGGCGGGGAGTTTGGAAGTACGGCCGCTGCAGGAGTATTTTGCCTAGGCGATTAGATCTCTTCTCCCCGTGCAACGGGAAGGTGCCGGCAAGCGGATGAGGGGCAGTTCCACCCATCTTCTGGAGAAAGTCACATAACTGACGGTACCTTCTAACGTGGTACTTTTAATATCCCTTGCTTCCACAGGACTCGAAGCCGGTTTCTAACATTCATTGCAATCTGCCCAGCATTCAATTGGTCGTATTTGGAACCTGTATCCATCAGTCCATTGAGCCGCGCAATCTCATGAAGCGCCTCGAGGTTCACAAAGCCATTAGGTGCCTTGTAGTGAGGAGCAATAATTGCTTCCCATTCACGATTTTCAGCCCGCCTCGACCATGCATCGCGTTGATCTCTCGTTATGTCCATCGCTGCCTCATCCATCAGTTGTGATTTGGCCTTACCGAAAAGCGAACCAATGGCAGCGACCGATAACTCTCGTAGAGAGGCGTCTAGCCGAGAGAACTGACGTTGGCAGCTGATCAACTACATCAATTTTTCATAGCTGTATTACAGTAAGGATGGGTTATCTGACCATTTAGATCACCCCCCTTGCCACCATCTTGCACTCGTACCACGTGATCATACGAACTTGATTTCGCTGGATCTAGATAGCCATGGCAAATTGGGCACTTCATGGCGTTTTTCAGGGCTTGCCGAATGAATATTGCGCTCTTTGCATCATCGGAAAATCGCTCTCCATCGGCTCCTTGGGTTATGGACAAAATCTTCGAAACTGAATTTGGCGCGATGACAGCAATAATTTCATTGTCTGTCGGATTTTTCCCTTCGTCGTAGGATTGTATGAGGTAATTGAATAGATCAGATACTTTCTCAACGCGATTTTTACTTCTCACTATCTGCAACGCTTGCGTAATTATCGCTTTATTTTCAATTAGAAAATCTTCAATCTTCTTGCGATTCTCGGTAAATTTCCGAAAGAACGTGGGATCATTACTCTGGAGCTTGTTCCTGCACAAAAGCAGAAAACCAAGGAGCAGGTCCGGAAGATGTCGCCCGCGCTCCGTATAAAAATACACAGCGGGATGAAGTCCTAGGCTGCTAGGCCCGGTACCCGTTAATCTCGCAGCTATCCTGCTGCATGTCTCCAAAACCTTGACGGTCTCACTTCCATCTGGGTCTTCAGGAAATTCACCAAGCGGTCGCCGAATTGTGCCCTGATCTGCGTTCGTTAGCGAAATCAGATTCATAAGCATGTCTAAAGATTGTATCGGCGATCTTGTGCCGCCAAGAGGTAAATCTAAGGTCTTTATAGGCTGATTTACTTCTGGATTGAAGAACAGAGAGTGCAATTTCTTAGCCGACGTTTCGATCTTAGCTCGATTATCGTCTAAGAATTTTGACCAGTATTTATGACCAGTGGCCGCTCGAATAATTGAGCGAGCGGCGATTGCGATCGAACGATTGCGATTTCGGAGTAGCGTTTCCTCCGCATCGTCCAAGGGAGTTCCTTGCGTATTTATTTTGAAAAATGAAGTTTCAGCCTTGTCTGCATCACCCTCTACCCATTGCAGAGAGAGTGATCTGGTCGCCATATTCCTCGCACGAACAACGCGCTGCTCGGGATGATTTTCAGGTTTGATCAAAGCGTCTCGTAGTAATGAATATTTACCGATCTTCAACTCCACCATATCCCTTGCTTTTTTCGCAATTCTGCGTTGCGCACTGTTAATTTCATTCGAATAATACCCAATAGAATTTGGTCCATCGCCGTAATCATCGTCGATCCACGCTCTAAGGGCACTTAGTCGATGCCCGCCATCAATAACAAAAACGAACTGGGTAGATCTCCACAATATTATTGAGGGTATGAGCTCGTTGTCCAAAAAACTTTCTAGAAATGATACAACTTGAGTCGGCGACCAATGATTGGTCTCACGTTGAAAATCTGGCTTCCTAAGCAGCGGAACCAGCATCCCACTAGAACTCAGTGTTTCAATTGAGAGAGTCTTTATCGGCTCTCCCGAGGACGGCGCCGTGTTTGTGATAGCGAAATCATCTCGCTTGATCATAGCATCAAGTACTACCGACTCAGCCATTTTCCCCCCTCAGATTTGTCGACTGGAATAGCCCGCAGAAATCAAACTAGCAGCGTGCAGAAGAGATTAGCAAGGTCAATGCTACACGAATGCTCGCGTTGGCCCAGCAACTGCTGCTCAACAGGAAATCCGAGGTCAACGTGCCGACTCAAAGAAAACCAATAAACCGCCCCGCAAACAACACGGACGTCCACAGCACCAGCGAAAGCACAGCCAGGATCGTGACGGCCCCGCCGGCCGGTTCCTGACCGCCTTTTGCGCGGCGCACGAAGACAAGGAAGTTGGCGCCGGCAAGCAGGATGAGCGTCATCTTGGCGAGGAAGATCGGCATCGCCGCATACGCGCTCGCCCTGACTGAAAACAGCAGCGAGCCCGTGACCAGCGCACCGCCGAACGCGGCAAATGCGGTACGGCGCAGCAGCGCCACGAACGCCGCCTGCGGCAGCGAGCGGAAGGCGCCCAGGATCCTGAGGTCCATGAGCCAGACGCTGGTCAGCAGCACGCCGATCGCCATGATGTGGAGCGCGTTGACGATTGGGTAGGCGACGAAGGAAGCCTTCAGTCCCCGCACCAAAGCGAGTTGCTCGATGCCGGCGAAAAACCCGTCCATTCAGGCCGGCGGCACGCGGTCGGGATAGACGTCATAGGTCTTGCCGCCGACGATGATGCGGACTGCCTTCATGCGCTTTTCGCTCTCATCGCGCGAGCGATGACCGATCGCGGTCACCTCGTCGCCAACCTTGGCAACCTCGGTGAAGCCGGCGGCGATCGTGCGGGACGGCGTCGCCATCTCCACCCGCCAGGCCTCTCCCTTCGCGTCGACATCCAGCGTGGCGTGCGGGTTGCCGATATAGATGGCCGTGATCTTGCCCTTGAGTTCGAAAAATCCGTCCTGCGTCCACGACCAGCCGTGATGGGCATAGGCTGCGGTGGCGGCGGCAAGCATCACCGCCGCTGCCAGCATGACGCTCCGGTTGAAAGGTGACTGCATCGCTCGTCTCCCCGGTTCCGGCATTAGAGGGTAGGTCAGCGCGCGGCAGCGTCAAATCACATGAGGGCCTTTTGGTTCGCTGCGCTCCACAGCCATGGCAACGGCATGGATCCTAGGGTCTGCGCTCTCGCTTCGCGTTCGCTCCGCCCTAGGATGACGAAGCGCTGGTAGGGTTCCAGCCAATCTCCAACGTCCGCGATTGGCCTTTATGCCACTGTGCCCTTCGTCATCCTAGGGCGGAGCAGGAGCGCAGCGACGTCGCGGAGACCCTAGGATCCATGCCGTACCTTTGAGCGTCGCAGCCTCAGCTGAATATCAACACACTTACCCGAAGCCAGCTTTGCCCCGCCTCACCCCGCCCAGTCGACTTCGAACATCCCCAACCGTTCGTAGAGCCGGACGGCGGCGGCGTTCTCGACCGTGTTGGTCTTGAGGTCGACATGTGCCGCGCCCCTTGCCTGAAACACCGCAAACGCGTGCCGCATCAGTGCCTCGGCGATGCCCTTGCCGCGCGCCTCGGGGTGGACGGCAAGATCCTTGACGAACGCCCGCGTCCAGCAGAGCGCCGCGCCCGCCAGCCGGCCCTTGCCGTCGATGACCAGGAAACATAAAGCTGGGTCGAATTCCGCGTCGGCCGAAATGCGTGGCCACCATTCGTCGAACGGCCCGTCGGCGCCGTCGTCGAACACCGCGGTCAACAGCGTATGCAAAGCGAGTGCATCGGCGGCTTCGAAGGCGCGCATGACGAAGCCCTCGGGCCAGCGCGGCGGAACAAGCGTGTCGTCCAGAATCTTGCGCAGGCGGATGTCGTTTGGCGCCGGCGGGCGCGGCTCAGGCATCGGGCTGCATGCGGCGGCGCAGGCTTTCGCTGCCGAGGCCGGTTTCGCCCAGCATCCCCTTGCGCTTGGCGTCGTAATAATAGCCGCTCTGGTAGAGCCGGTCGGCGCGCTTGGGGTTGCCGCCGCTGACCAGCCAGGCGCCGCGCAGATATTTCACCGCATATTTTAGGTTGGTCTCGGCATCGAACAGGCCGCTTGCCGGCCCGTCATAGCCCATGCCGCGCGCCGTCGCGTGCTTGATCTGCATCAACCCCCAATGGCCGTGATTGTAGGCTTTCGGGTTGAAGGTGCTCTCGCGGTTGACGACATGGCGCACCAGATCGACCGGCACCTGGTAAAGCGCGGAATATTTCTCGATCAGGCGCTCGATCTCGCTGCGGCCGCCGGCGTTCGACTGCCCCTCGGTGGGGCTGGTCGCGGCCAGAGCGACCGG
This sequence comes from Mesorhizobium sp. M0185, assembly GCF_040322175.1. Taxonomy (NCBI): domain Bacteria; kingdom Pseudomonadati; phylum Pseudomonadota; class Alphaproteobacteria; order Hyphomicrobiales; family Phyllobacteriaceae; genus Mesorhizobium; species Mesorhizobium sp. M0185. The sequence continues at coordinate 8,046 of NZ_JAMYSY010000077.1, forward strand.
GTTCTGCGGCACGACATAGGAGACGGGTTGAACGCCGGGCATGGCAGCGGTCTGTTCGGTGACCGGCATGGCGACAGCGGCCGTCGCGATGGCTGGCTGGGCATTGGTGGTCATGACGGCGGGGGTAGTTGCCGCCAGCGGCGTCGGCCCGGCAAACGCGGCGGCCGGCTCGATCGGCAGCGCCGCCGTCTGGACCACGCCGGATGGTTCCGGCAGCACCGAAACCGTGTCGGGCAGCGCGAGCGTAAAGCCGGCATCGGTATTGGCCGTATTTTCGCTGAAGGCTGGCGCCGGGGTCGCCGGCGAAGTCGAGGTGCAACCGCTGAGAGCGGCCACGGCCAACACCGCCGCAAGGACGGGAAAGAGGAATTTTGCTGGCAAGCGGCGCTCGGGTCCGGTTCGTCGGGTGTTAAGAAGTCCTTACACCAGCATCTTTCCTCGGGCAATCCGCGGTAGCCGGTGGTTTTCGGGTGGCGAGCCGGGCCGCGAAATGCGATATTGTTCTGGATTTGTACTTCGAAGGATTCCGGAAAGGAGCACGCCATGCACGCCTCTCATGCCACCGCCGGCCACGCGCTCTTCGAAACCGTGCTCGGCTTCATGGGTATCGCCTGGAGCGATGCCGGGCTGACCCGGCTCTGCCTGCCGCAGCGCAACCGCGACACGGTCGAGCGCCGGCTGCTGCGCCATGCCGCCGCCGACCAAGCAGCGAAGCCCGAACCGCAATGGGTTGCCGAGCTGATTGCGTCGATCAAGGCCTACGCCGCCGGCGAGGATATCGATTTCTCCGGCGTGCCGGTCGATCTCAGCGGCGTCGACGAGTTCCGCCTGGCGATCTATGACGCGGCGCGAAAACTCGCCTTCGGCGAAACCACCACCTATGGCGAACTGGCCAAACGCGCCGGCCATGCCGGGCTGGCGCGTGAGACGGGCGCCGCACTCGGCGCCAACCCGGTGCCGCTGGTCATCCCTTGCCATCGCATCCTTGCCGCCGGCGGCAAGATCGGCGGCTTTTCCGCCCCTGGCGGCTCAGCCACCAAGGAAAAGATGCTGGCCATGGAAGGCGTGCGCGTCGGCCCGCCGCCCCCGGCGCAGGTGTCGTTCGGGTTTTAGGGGTGCTGATATTCAGGCGAGGCCGGCACCCGGCGCACCATTTCGTCCCACTCTAATCCGGAAGCAGGCGCCGGCGAAAACGCCGGTCGATCTCCACCCGCTTGCATTTGTAGACGGTGCAGGAATTCGTGTCGGCGCTCGGAACCGAGGCCCGCGCCCTGACCTCGCCGATCTCGCAGAATTGCTGGCTCCGCACGTAACGGTCGTAGAGCGCCAGCCCCGGCACGCGCGCCGATCTGTAGCGCAGGATGACCGCACCCTCGCGCGCGATCGTCGCCTGCACCTTGCCGCAGCTCATGCGGGTCGGGTCGTAGCGCGAGCTCGCCTGCGCCTCGGCGGCCACCAGCGTCAGGCAAGCGGCAAGCAGAACGATTTTCATGGCCCCTCTCCCCAAAACCCGGTCGCGCCCGAAGCCGGCGCGATCCTCCCGGGTCAGGCGCGCAGCGACGACGCTCTCACGCGATTGGGGCGGCCGTTGGGCAGCGTTGCCGCGGCGCCATTTTCCGCCCCGTCTTGTTTTTTGCGCGAAAGCATATTATATGCCGTCCATTGATATTTCGGCCGATCGATCCGGGCCTCGCGATCTTCGCGTTTGCTGACGTTCTATCTCCAAAATCTCGATACAAACCGGCTGGATTTCGGTCCAGTCAAACTAAAGCAAACGTAAAGGACTATCGAAATGGCAACAGGTACGGTCAAGTGGTTTAATTCCACCAAGGGTTTCGGCTTCATTCAGCCTGACAGCGGCGGCGCGGACGTTTTCGTTCACATCTCCGCAGTCGAGCGTGCTGGACTGTCGACCCTGGTTGAAGGCCAGAAGATCAACTTCGAGATCGAGCAGGACCGCCGCACTGGCAAGTCGTCCGCTGGATCTCTGAGCAAGGCAGCCTGATTTTGCGAATGGCGCGCGCCCGGCGATAGCCCCGGGCGCGCGGCAAATCACGGCTGTAATGGCGGGCGCGCGAGCAACGCGCCGGCGCGCAAGCCCCCCCCCAACCCCCACAGCAGATTGCTGCCGGCCCGGCCAAAACGCTCCCGATCAGGCTACCAAGCATGGGAAGGCGGGATTTTGTCCCGCCTTTTTGCTGTCTGGATTTTAAACGCCGACAATTGGCGAAACCGGCGATACAGCTCCTTCTCCCCGTATAGTGACGGGGAGAAGGACGCTTTCGCCGAAGCTTTCGCCAATTGTCAACGTTGCTCAGCAAAGTCGGCGAGTTGCACTCAACCCACCCACTCCAGCGGCACATGCCCCGGATCGGTCTCGACCCTTTTCAGCCAGGCGGCCACCGCCGGATAGGCGTCGAGCTGGAAGCCACCCATCTCGGCCGTATGCGTATAGGCATAGAGCGCAATGTCGGCGACGCTCAGAGCATCGCCGGCAAAGAACGTGCTGCCAGCCAGGTGCTTGTTCATGACGCCGAGCGCCTTGTTGCCGCGCTCCAGCGTCACCGCCAGCCGCTCCGGCGTCGCATCCTTGGCTCTTTCAGGGAAGGTCAGCAGCGCCCTGCGCACGGCGATATAAGGCTCGTGGCTGTATTGCTCGAAGAACAGCCACTGATAGGCCAGCGCGCGTTCGTATCTGTCCGCCGGCAGAAACCGCGTGCCTTCGGCGAGATAGAGCAGGATGGCATTGGATTCGGCCAGCCGGCGGCCGTCGTCGAGTTCGAGCAGCGGCACCATGGCGTTCGGGTTTTTCGCGACATAGTCGGGCTTGCGCGTGTCGCCGGTGTGCGAGCTGACCTCGACATTGGTGAAAGCGATGCCGAGCTTGGCCATCAACAGGCGCGGCTTGTAGCAATTGCCGCTGTCGATCATTCCATAGAGTATCATCGGTGCTCCCCCTTGCTCGCAACCACCCGTCTCAGGGCTTGATCCAGCCTCTATCGCGGCAGCGGCGGCTTCATCCAGTGATTTGTTTTGGCGTAACCATCAGCGCCGCTGATGCATTTCAGGATATATCGAGATTCAAGTCAGGCCGAGCCGAGAAGGGTGGGTTCCGAGAACCGGAGCGGAGCGTACTTTGGGTACGTGAGCACCGGAAGCGCAGGAAACCGCCGTTCGCAGGCCGGCATCACTTGAATCTCGACATATCCTAGCCGAACAAGGGGATGACGTTGTTATCCCTGCCAAGCAGCCTGTCGATCGACAGAGGCTCCTCGTCGAACAGCGTACCGGCCAGCGCCGGCCGGGCAAGGTAAAAGCCCTGCAGCAGGTCGACGCCGCCATCCAGCGCGACGCGCAGATGCGTGGCGTTCTCGACGCCTTCGACCAGCACCTTGGCGCCACGGTCGTGCAGCGTCGAAACCAGCGGCCGGAAAAACCGCTCGGCGGCGGCATGGCGGCAGAATTCTGCGAACCAGGTGCCGTCGATCTTGACGATGTCGGGCTGCACCAGCGCTACCCTTTCTTCGGTCGAATGCCCGGTGCCGAAATCGTCGATGGCGATGCGGACGCCGTCGCGCCGCATCTCGCGCGCCAGGCTGACAAGCACCTTGTCGCCGGCCGCCTGTTCGGTGATCTCGCAGACCAGCATGCCAGGATGCAGGCCGAAATCCGCCAGATGCCTGGTCATCAGCCTGATTTCGGCCAGCGCCCGTGCGGGGTCATCGTTGATCAGCGGATTGTAATTGAAGAACAGGTCGAGCCCGTCGACGCCGATGTTGCGGAAGTTGCGCAAATGCAGCACCCGGCACATGGTTTCGACAAACAGCCGATCCGCTGCCGGCACACCTTCGAAGAAGATTTGCGGCGCCACCGGCCTGCCTGCGCGATGCGGCTCGATCAGTCCCTCGACCGCGACGGCGGCAAGAAACCTGCCGCGCGGCGCGAAGACCGGCTGGTAGGCGCTCCTCAGCCGGAATGCGCCGTAGACGCCATATTCGATGCCGACCTCGTCGGCAAAGATCGCTTCGCCGACCTTGCGCCGCATGTCGGCCCGCCCGGTCACGGTGCCACCCTGCGCCCGAAAGCCCGCATCGGTCGCCGCGAGGTCGAAACGGCCGTGGGCACTTTGTCCTTATCGGGCGACACCGCTGATGCCTGCCCGGCCTTGTCGAAGACGTGAAAGCTGGTCGGTGCAAGCTCCGGGCGTGCCAGCACGAAGCCTTGCACCATCGAGGCGCCCGACTTTTCGGCGAGCTCGAGCTGCCAGCCCGTCTCGATGCCCTCGAATACCGTACGGATGCCTTGCTCTTCGAAGCTGGTCACCATAGCGGTCAGCAAGGCGAAGCCGGCACCGGATTCCATCAGCGTCATAATCCAGTCGGCGTCGAACTTGACGATGTCTGGCCTGAGTTCCTTGATGCGATTGATGTCGGATTCGTCGGCGCCGTAATCGTCGACGGCAATGCGCAAACCATTGCCCCTGAGCGCCTCGACGAAATTGTAGAGCGTTTCCTGCGACGCAGATTTCTGTTCGGTGACCTCGCAGACGACGCGGCGCGGATCGATGTCGGCCTCGTGCAGCACCAGCCGCATTTCGCGCAGCGCCTTGTCGGCGATGCTGCGGTCGGTGAACACCGATGGATCGAAATTGATGAAGATGGAGGCGTCTCGCGGCAGGCAGGCGCCGGCGTTCAGAAGGTGCAGCGTCCGTGTCAGCGCCTCGATATGCAGGCGGTCGACCGCCGGACAGCTGTTGAAGAAACTCATTGGCGGCTGCGGCTCGCCTTCGCGGAACGGCCGGATCAGCCCCTCGAACGCGACGACGGAAAGCTTGCCCTTGTTGAAGGCGAAGATCGGCTGGAACGCGCTTTGCAGCGTATAGACCCCCCAGACACCGCTGGCGGTGCCGTCATCATGGCGGATGATATGGGCAAGCCCGATGCTGCGCGTCACGGTTCCTCGCTGTGCGAGACTGGCGGACCGGCTACGGTCCCTGCCGTTCTAGCTTTTACCGATCGTTGGTGAATTTATTGTTTCCAGCATTGCGCGCTGGCTCATTCGACAATGCCTGCGCTGGGCTTGCGCTTGACCAGATGATGCGACATGAGAGGCGCCGCGGCGCCTTCGCCCGCCGGTCTTTTCTGGAGATATCTGTCATGGCCTTTCTTGCCGACGTCCTTTCCCGCGTAAAGCCTTCCGCGACCATCGCGGTGACGCAGAAGGCGCGCGAGCTGAAAAACGCCGGCCGCGACGTGATCGGGCTGGGCGCCGGCGAGCCGGACTTCGACACCCCCGACAACATCAAGAACGCCGCGATCGAGGCCATCCGCCGCGGCGAGACGAAGTATCCGCCGGTATCCGGCATCGTGCCGCTGCGCGATGCGATCGCAAAAAAATTCAAGCGCGAGAACAATCTCGACTACCGGCCGGAGCAGACCATCGTCGGCACCGGCGGCAAGCAGATCCTGTTCAACGCCTTCATGGCGACGCTGAACCCCGGCGACGAAGTGATCATCCCGCGGCCCTACTGGGTGAGTTATCCCGAAATGGTGGCGATCTGCGGCGGCACCTCGGCCTTTGCCGACACCTCGATCGACAACGGCTTCAAGCTGACGGCGGCCGTGCTGGAAAAGGCGATCACGCCGCGCACCAAATGGCTGTTGATGAACTCGCCGTCGAACCCTTCGGGCGCAGCCTACACCGAAGCGGAACTCAAGAGCCTGGCCGACGTGCTGTTGAAGCATCCCCATGTCTGGGTGCTGACCGACGACATGTACGAGCACCTGACCTATGGCGACTTCGTCTTCAAGACCATCGCCGAGGTCGAGCCTAAGCTCTATGAGCGCACGCTGACGATGAACGGCGTGTCGAAGGCCTATGCCATGACCGGCTGGCGCATCGGCTACGCGGCAGGCCCGGTGCCGCTGATCAAGGCGATGGACATGATCCAGGGCCAGCAGACCTCCGGCGCCTGCACCATCGCCCAATGGGCGGCGGTCGAAGCGCTGAACGGCCCGCAGGATTTCATCCCGAAGAACAAGGCGATCTTCCAGGGCCGGCGCGATCTCGTCGTCTCGATGCTCAACCAGGCGCGCGGCATCACCTGCCCATCGCCGGAGGGTGCGTTCTACGTCTATCCCTCCTGTGCCCAGCTGATCGGCAGGAAGACCAAGAGCGGCAAGGTGATCGACAGCGACGAAACCTTCTGTTCGGAACTGCTCGAGGCCGAGGGCGTGGCGGTTGTTTTCGGCTCGGCCTTTGGCCTAGGCCCGAACTTCCGCATCTCCTACGCCACGTCGGAGGCTCTGCTCGAAGAGGCCTGCACCCGCATCCAGCGCTTTACCGCCGCGCTGGTCTGAGACGTTTCAGCCGCCATACTGCTCGTCGTTCACCTTCTCCAGCCAATCGACATGCACACCCTCGAGCGCCTCCTGCATGGCGATGTGGGTCATCGCCGATTTGGGCGCGGCGCCGTGCCAATGCTTTTCGCCGGCCGCAAAGGAGATGACGTCGCCGGCCCTGATCTCCTGCAGCGGCCCGCCCCAGCTTTGCACGAGACCGGCACCGGACGTGACATAGAGCGTCTGGCCAAGCGGATGCGTGTGCCAGTGGGTGCGGGCGCCGGGCTCGAAGCTGACCAGCGTGGCTCTGAGCCGCGCCGGTGCCTCTTTCTCGATGATCGGCGTCTGCAAAACCCGGCCAGTGAAGTATTTTTCCGGCGCAACAATCGTCGGCACGCTGCCGCAGGCAATAATCTTCATCGTCGCAAGTCCTCGATTCAATCCAGTGTCTTAGACCCTACCACTTTCGTCCGATGCCGGCTGCATCTCCTGCCGGCTGCGGGCAAAACGCGGCCAGAACAGACCGGTCCGCGTGCGGTAAGCGTCGTAGGCATCGGCCAACCTTGTCCGCGAAAATTTTCGCTCTTCGTCCAAGGCTGCGATCACGTAGATCGTAACGACGCCGGCGACCGGCACCACCGCCCAGACCGACCAGGTCGCGATACCCCATCCGATCCAGAAGATGATGTAGGACGTGTAGAACGGATGCCGGACATGGAGATAAGGGCCTTCGGTCACCAGGCTGTCGGGATTGTCAGGATCGAATGCGAACCGCAGCCCCGCCTTGCGGGAGACCGAGATCGCCCACCAGAACAGCGCCGAGCTTGCCAGTTCGATGGCGAGCCCGCCGATCTTCGCCGCCACCGGCTGCCGCTCGATCCACAGCAGCGCAAGAAAGAACAGCGCCGTGCCGACCACGACGGCCGAAATGATCATCGCGCCTTGAGACATGGTCTGCGACTGGAAATGCGCGCGCATCGACCAGGCATATTGGCCGAGCGTCGCGATGCTGCTGATCGAGACGAGAAGGTCGAGCGTGGATTCCATCATCAGGCTCCGGGGGTTAGCTGTGGTGGATTCGTTCATCATACCCGGCGCAAGCCGAGAAATCATTTCTTAACCACCGTTCTAAACAACATGGTGACCTCGGCATGCGATGTTGACCTGGAGACAATCCCAAGGTCCAAACCAGATATGGCCGTTTCCCACCGCACGATCCGCACGCCGCAAGCGGATTTGCGCCTCAGCCAGTCGTCGGGACCCGGCATCCCGCTTGTCCTGATCCACGGCTCGGGCAGTTCGCGCGCCGTATTCGCCCGCCAGTTCGACAGCCCGTTGGCCGCTGCCCATCGGTTGATTGCTTTCGACCTGCCCGGCCATGGCGAATCGTCGGACGCCCGCAATCCGGCGACGGACTACACCATCGCCGGCCTTGCCCAATCGGCGGCTCAGCTCCTCAATGCCTTGGGCATCGGCCGCGCCGTCGTCTTCGGCTGGTCGCTTGGCGGGCACGTGGCAATCGAACTCGCGAGTTTTCACCGCGCCGTCGGCGGGCTGATGCTGACCGGCGCGCCGCCGGTATCGAAGGGTCCTTTCGGCATGCTGCGCGGCTTCCACGCGCATTGGGACATGCTGCTGGCGTCCAAAAAGACGTATTCCGAACGCGATGCCGAGCGCTTCGAGACGCTGTGTTTCGGCGACACCGCCGATCCGTCCTTTCGCCAAGCCATCCTGCGCACCGACGGCCGGCTGCGCGCCGCGGTGACGCGCGGCATGCTCACCGGCAAGGGCGCCGACCAGAGACAGGTGGTCGAGCAAGCCGCGTTTCCGGTCGCTATCGTCAATGGCGAGAACGATCCGTTCGTCCGGCTCGGCTATTTTGAGACACTCGCATACGGCTCGCTGTGGGAGCATTGCCACATCATCGCCGGCGCCGGGCATGCGCCTTTCTGGGAGCGTGCGGACCTGTTCAATCCGTTGCTCGCGCGCTTTGCCGAGACGGTGGCGGTGCAGCGCGTGGACGCAACGCCACTGGCGTCGCGCCGAACCGGCACCGGCTGAACCGGCCTCAACTTCAAATCCCTTCAACCTCAAATCCCTTGCCCTCCCGGCCTGCCCGTGGGACGATGCCCTTTGGGTAGGTGGCAAATTGAAAAAAGCCTCGCCCGCGACGGCCGACAGGCCGGCCGCCGCTTACAGGGAAACGCCTGAGTGGAGGTCAGCCATGGGTACTCGCGCCGGAGGACGACGCACGGGACCGAAATGCATTGCCATAGTCGGTCCCTTCGCAAGCGGTAAGACGACACTTCTCGAAGCCATACTCGCCCGTACAGGCGCCATTCCCCGCCAGAATCCCGTTTCGTCCGGAAATACCGTTTCCGATCATTCGCCCGAGGCGCGCGCTCACGGCATGAGCGTCGAGGCGACCTTCGCCACCACCGATTTCATGGGCGAGCCGTTCACCTTCGTCGATTGTCCCGGCTCCATCGAATTCTCCTTCGAAGCCGAGCCGGTGCTGGCCGCCTGCGACGTCGCCGTGGTCGTTGCCGAGGCCGACGAGAAGAAGATCCCTGCCCTGCAGCTGATCATGCGCAAGCTCGACGAGCTCGGCGTGCCGCGCATGCTGTTCCTGAACAAGGTCGACAAGGCGATAGCAGGTGTGCGCGACACGCTGAAGATGCTGCAGCCGGCAAGCTCGGTGCCATTACTGCTGCGCCAGATCCCGCTGCGCAAGGACGCCGTCGTCATCGGCTCGATCGACCTCGCTCTGGAGCGTGCCTACATCTACCGCGAATATGCCGAGAGCGAGGTCGCCCAGATCCCGAGCGACGACAAGGCGCGCGAGCTCGAGGCGCGCTTTTCCATGCTGGAGACGCTCGCCGACCATGACGACCGGCTGATGGAGCAATTGCTGGACGAGATCGAACCGCCGAAGGATGCGATCTTCGACGATCTTGCCGCCGACCTGCGCGACGGCATGGTGACGCCGGTGCTGATCGGCACCGCCGAGAAGGGCAATGGCGTGCTGCGCCTGTTGAAGGCGATCCGTCACGACGCACCCGACATCGAGGCGACGCGCCAGCGCCTCGGCGCTCCCGATGGCAATGCCACCGTGGTCCAGGTGATGAAGACCATCCACACCGCGCATGGCGGCAAGCTGTCTGTGTCGCGCATCCTGTCCGGCCAGGTCGCCGACGCCGCCGAGCTGTTCCTTTCCAATGGCGAAACGGCAAAGGTCTCCGGCATCTACAAGATGCTCGGCAAGGACCAGGTCAAGCTGACTTCGGCCAAGGCCGGCGACACGGTCGCGCTCGGCAAGCTGGACGCCGTCAGGACCGGCCAGACGCTGAGCTCGACCAAGGGCGGCATCCAGCCGCTGGTCACGCTGGCGCCGCCGCAACCGGTCTTCGCCTTCGCGCTGCGGCCGAAAGAGCGCAAGGACGAGGTCAAGATGTCGGCGGCCATCCAGCGCCTGGCCGAGGAAGATCCCTCACTCAACCTGCATCACAACCAGGATTCGGCCGAAACCGTGCTGTCCGGCCATGGCGAGATGCATCTGCGCGTCGTGCGCGAGCGGCTGGAAGGCAAGAACCAGATCCCGGTCGAAGGCCATGTGCCGGCCGTGCCCTACCGCGAGACGATCCGCAAAGCGACGCAGCAGCGCGGCCGCCACAAGAAACAATCAGGCGGCCACGGCCAGTTCGGCGACGTCGTGATTGAGATCAAACCGCTGCCGCGCGGGTCAGGCTTCCAGTTCACCGATACGATCACCGGCGGCGTCGTGCCGAAGACCTACATCCAGTCGGTCGAGACCGGCGTGCGTGACTACCTGAAGTCCGGGCCGCTCGGCTTCCCGGTCGTCGATGTTGCCGTCAACCTTTCCGACGGCTCCTACCATGCGGTCGATTCCTCCGACATGGCCTTCCAGATGGCAGCGAAGCTGGCGATGAAAGAAGGCATGGCCGCGTGCTCGCCGGTGCTGCTCGAGCCGGTGATGAAGGTCGAGATCGTCACGCCGTCCGACGCGACGTCGAAGATCATTGCGCTGATCCCGCAGCGGCGCGGCCAGATCCTCGGCTACGACGCGCGGCCCGACTGGCCCGGATGGGACGTCGTCGAGGCGACCATGCCGCAAGCCGAGATCGGCGACCTCATCATCGAGCTGCGCTCGGCCACGGCGGGTGTCGCCAGCTACCGGGCCGTCTTCGACCACATGGCCGAACTCACCGGGCGGTTGGCCGACGAAGCGCTGAACGCCAACGGCAAGGCCGCCTGAGCTGCCTTTGCGGCCCAACAGGAAACGGCGCCCGGATCATTCGGGCGCCGTTTCTTGCGGACCGTCTTCGTGGGAGGCGAAACGGCAGGTCCGCCGCATGCTTGCCGCCGGTGTTTTGGCGGAGGAAGGTTCGGACGCGGTAGCTGCCTGAGCCCGGGTCGTCCGAGTGATGCCCCCATCCCCCGGACGAGCCACACCGCGTCCTGTACTCTGCTTAATCGATTTGGCGCGCCCGCGGCATGTTACCCGAGGTTACATGTCACTGTTACGCGACCGTTCCGGTCGATTTTCTGGCGATGTGTTGGTTTCGGGCAACAAAAAAGCCGGATCAATGAAGACCCGGCTGAGTTTGATTGGAAGTGCCTGTTAGGGCTAACCTCCAGAGGGGAACACTCGAGAGCGCTAATGGGAGGAGAACGCGCTCAGGAGATGATCTATATATGTGCTCTTCATGCCCAAGAAACAAGCATCTATTTTGCAACACTCACATGCAAAAAGGCGCCGGCTGTGGTCTAATCCGTCCCGAAGCGCAATAGGACCAGTTGAATCGCTGAAATACAGCCTGCGGCAAGGCAAAAATCGATCCACGGCCGCGAATCAGCAGCGATTCCTGCTCGGAAAATCGAAAAACGCAGGATGACGTGGAATCGTGCAGCACGCGTTTGTTTTTTCGGCAGCCAGACCTTGCTGGTGCATGCCGCCCAAAAGCCCGCCATCGAGCTTGACCTGAGGGTGCAGCGGTTTGGGTTACATGCCGGACAAGACCTGAAGCGCGTTGCAGGAGACCGTTCAAGGCCGCGCCCGTAAGGAGAGCTATATGCGAGCCACTTCGGCGATCGCCGGCAGCGTCATCTTCCTTGCTGTAGCGCCCGGCGTGGTCGCCGGACTGTTGCCCTGGCTGCTGACCGATCGCTATCGCCTGCCCTGGTCGCGACTGCCCGGTTTCGTTCCTGTGGGCTGGCTGCTGGTTGTCGCCGGCACAGCCATACTGCTGCACGCCTTTGCCCGGTTTGCCCTGGAGGGCCTGGGTACCCCCGCCCCGGTCGCGCCGACCGAGAGGCTGGTCGTCGGCGGCATCTGCCGCCACGTCCGCAATCCGATGTACGTCGCCGTGCTGTCGATCGTCCTCGGCCAGGCATTGCTGTTTTCGAGCTGGACGGTCGCCGCCTATCTAGGTCGTGAACCCATAAAGGGTTGCGGAGTGAGCGGGCTCATGCTCTGACGGTGCAGCAAGCCGATCCGCGAGACACTGATGCGTAGCGAGAACGTCGAGATACTATCGGACAAGACCAATGCCGCTGTCATGCGGCATCCTGGTCGGGCCTTCCCCGGCGTTCTCGTTCAGGGTGACAGCCTTTATATTCTGTGTCAGCGAGCGGATCTGGCCTGCAAGGAAGTCGGGCGAGGTTCGCCGGGTTACGACGAACTGAATGATCTTCGCAACGCTCTGTGGTCATATCTCAACCATTATAAGGTTACACTGCTGGAGCACGACATAGCGCTTCCCTTCTCAGAACAGCAGGCACCCTGAAGCCGGCCTTTCAATATCGTCGCTGATGTGATTCAGCGGCTGTATGAGCCGATATGATCTGACCGACTTCGAATGGCGCGTGATCCAACCGCTCCTGCCAACAAGCCGCGAGGCGTGCCGCGCGTGGACGACCGCCGCGTGCTGAACGGCATCTTCGGGTGCTACGATCAGGCGCACCGTGGCGCGACCTGCCGGAGCGTTATGGACCGCGCACGACCTGTTACAACCGCTTCGTGCGATG
>NZ_JAMYSY010000078.1:0-18782 GCF_040322175.1 Mesorhizobium sp. M0185
GGGACCAATCACCTTCTACAACGGCCTGGCCTACTTCCGTGCCTGTGCCGATGGATGGGCTCTGCGAGATGTGTATATGCCCTAGATGACCTGTGGGGGGAGATCCATGTCTTGCGACCACGGCGCGTTCGTGCGCTCTCGTGCCGGCCGTTTGCGCCGCGCCATCCAGGCTGCCACCGGATTGTCGATCTTGGCGCTCGCCACTGGGCTCTGGCTCGGTGGCTCGGCCCAGGCTCAGGAAACCCGGATCATCTATCCCGGCTCGATGGCAATGACCGGATTCTCCGGCACCATCATTCCCAATTTCGAGGAAGGCCTGCCGCCGGGCGTCGATCCCGTCGACGAAACCTTCATCGACACGGCGCGCGCGACCTTGCGCATCTTCGACGTCTCAAGGCTGGGCGGGCCGGCGTCTGGCGAATTGGTCTTCACCCCGCCACCGTTCGAGGTCACGGCCGGGCAAATCGGCCAGGTGTTCGGCATCACCTACGACGACGGCGTGCGCGACGGCGTTCCATCGGCCATTCCAAACCTCTATGCCGGCGCCACGTCGCTGCACGGCATCCGCATAGTCACGCCAGACGGCGACGCCGACGGCCGGCCGGAGCGGCAGCGCCGCGGCACGGCTGACGCGGTCTTCATGGACGGCCAGTTCGGCACCGAAAACGGCGGCGGCCCCGGAACGATCTGGAAAATCGACGGCATCACCGGCGCCGTCTCGAAATTCGCCGATATCGACGCCAATAGCGGTCCCGGCATCGGCGACGTCACTTTCGACAATATCCACCGCCAGTTCTTCGCCAGCGATCTCGACACCGGCCTCATCCACCGCATCGACGCCAATGGCGCGCTGCTCGACGCGTTCGACCACGGTATAGCCGGCCGCCCGGCGCACGGGCTTGCCGCCCTTGCCGACGACGGCTCGGTGATTGACATCCAGGGTGCTGCCTTCGACAGCGAGGACCCCGACAGCTGGGGCTACACGCAGGACGAGCGCCGCGTCTGGTCGGTCGCCTATCGTGGCAGCCGGCTCTATTATTCGGTCGGTGATAAGGCGGAGATCTGGTCGGTGGGCGTTGCCGGCGACGGCAGTTTCGCCGGCGACCCGCGCTGGGAACTGACGGTCAAGGCCGACAAGGATTACGCGGTCACCGACATCGCCTTCGACAACGAGGGCTTCATGTACCTGGCCCAGCGCGGCCCGGTGGAGAACCGCTACGACTACAGCCAGTTCGCCGATTCCGGCAAGGGTGAGGTCATCCGCTATTGGCGCGAAAATCCGGACGATCCGGCGACGGAATCGGCCTGGGTGGAAGTGCCGCAGGAATATGCGGTCGGCTTCCCGCAAGACAACCGACAGTCGGCCGGCGGCCTCGACCTGCAATATGGCTACGATGCCGAAGGCAATCTCGATACCGGCGTCTGCACCGACACGCTGGTCGATACCGGCGACAAGTTACGCGACAACCCGGAGCTTGCCGAACAACTCGCAGCCGGCGGGCCGCTCGCCGTGCACGGCGTGCAAATCACGCCGACGGCACTGGCCAAGCCGGCCAACATGCCGCCTTTCGGCTCGTGGTTCGTCGACTTCGACAATTATTTCGAAGACCCGGAAGTCGAAGGCCATGTCGGCGACGTCGAGGTCTGGCGCCCCTGCGAAGGCCGTGCCGGCTATTACGAGCAGGTGCCTGGCGGCTATCTGCCACCGTTCTATCCGCCGGACTTTCCGCCCCCCGGCAATCTGCCTCCTTGCCTCGATGTCGAGGATGTCAGGTATTTCTGCACGCCCTCCGGCCTCGAGGCCGATCTCTATCTCCATGACCATGCCGGCTTTGGCGGCGATTCGATCAGGGCTCTGTCCAGGACCCCTGGCGTTGGGGTGACTTCACCTCTGTCGCATGCGCCCGGCGCGCCATACACGATCGGCATCACCGGCCATTACCCTGGCGATACGGTCGATGTCGGGCTCTGCTTCTACAGGCAGTCCGATACCGACAAGGGTGGCTACTACCCTTGCTGCAAGATGACCTTGCCGCTCAGAACCCCAGCCGTCAGCTGCGAACCGTGAGGAGGGGAAGATGAGCAATCTCGCATTTTTCCCGCCTGCGACAAGCAGCCAATCAACCGGCAAACAATCATTCGTCATGGAGACCATCATGAAACCCCTGTCACTCGCCAGGCGCGGCGTGCGCTGGCTGATGGCGGCCGGTATCGCGGTCGCCATGCTGAGTCCGCTGCAAGGCTTCGCTGAAGACCTTGCTCCGGCCAAGACCAAGCCTGCCGATGCGGTCACTGTCATTCCCGATACCAGGCTCGATTTCGACAATCCTCGCACCGTCAATCCGGAGCCGGGCCGGATCGTGCCCTTGTTCACCAAGAAAGGCACCCAGAGAGGCTGCGACTATGTCGTATACTCGCTGAGCTTTGGCTTGCGCGGCAATCCGCAGGGTCTTGCCAGCCCCGGCCTCGCCGCCGTGCTGAAAAAGGTCAGGCTCGATTTCAGGGACCAGCTCCCGCACGGCCTGCGCATCGTCGGCGTGCATGTGACCGGCGACGGCACCGATGCGTCCGGCGGACCGCTGCCCGGTGCTGTGATCAGCAGTTCGGCTGGCCCGGACGATACCGCGACGGTGTCCGATTTCCGGATTTCCGCCAGCGATCTCGACGGCATCGGCGCTGCGAACGAGCGCGTCATCACGTTCCAGATCACCGCCAAGATCGACCATGCGGCGTTTCCGTCGCCGACGATCGTTCACAACCAGGGCGTGGTCAAGGTGAGCCGCGAACGCGGCGCCGGCATCGAAATCCCGTCGCAGGACCCGGGCAAGCCGGACGACGGCAATTATCTCACGGGTGCAAAGACGTCGATCAAGATCGACGTCACCAGGTGCAACCCGCCGCCTCCACCTCCCGGCAAGGAATGCTTCAAGGTGGAGCGCGGCACGGTCGATTGCGTGCCCGGCGGCGGCGCCTTCATCTACCACATGCCGGTCGGCCCAGAGATGGCTGGCAAATGGGTGCAGCTTTCGACGACGACACCCGGCATCACCATCATTCCCGACACGCAATTGGTGCCGGCCGGCGGCGGTGTGCTCAATTGGAAGATCGTCGGCGCTTCACCCGGCGACGTCATCCACATCATCGTCACCGGTATCGAAACCTATGCCGGCCCGAGGGAGGGCTGGGGCCTGTGCTGCACGCAGACCATCGATATCGTCATCCCGCGTGATCAGCGCTGCCCGCCGAAGGACAAGGAACCGGATCTGAAAGTCGAAAAGCGCGCCGACGTGCAACGTTGCACGATCGGCGGCGGCTGCGACTTCACCATCAGGGTCACCAATGTCGGCGATGCACCCTACCACGGCAAGATCGTGCTCGACGAAGTCACCCTGCCGGCCGGCTCCACCCTCGATTCAGGGCCGAACCCGCCTTGGGTCTGCGCGCCTGGAACCACCCCGATGATTTGCACTCATCCGGTGACCACGCTCAATCCGGGTGCCTCTGTCGACCTCAAGCTCGGCTTCAAGCCGGCCGCAGGCTGGCGAGGCAGCGTCTTGCGCAACTGCGCCACTTACAATTATGCCAGCGGCAAGCCGCTTTTCGGCAGCCAGCAAGACGATCGCGGCTGTGCTTCGATCCCGGTCTGCCGGCGTGGCGATCGTGACCGCGACTGCCGGCCGCCGGTGGAGAAGAAGGTCGACCTGATCCTGAAGAAGCGCGCCCGCACCGAATTCTGTTCGGCCGATGGCGTCTGCACCTTCGTGGTCGACATAATCAACAATGGCAGCGTCCCCTATAATGGGCCGCTGACGGTCGTCGATACCTATCCGGGCGGCGCGCCGGCATCCTCGACCTTCGGCCCGACGCCGCCATGGACATGCGGACCGAACGGTCCCGGCAAGTTCCGCTGCGACAATGCCGGCATCGTGCTGTTGCCTGGCGCCTCGACGCCGATCTTCGTCAGGGCGGTGATGCCGGCCAACTACCGGCCCGACCGTGTCGAGAACTGCGCCGAGGTGAAGGCTATTCCCGGTGAGAACGACATCACCAATAACAGGGCCTGCGCCAAGGAACGCATCCATCATCCGAATGGCGGCCAGCCGGCCCTGCGCATCACCAAGGTGTGCAATGGTTCGCTGGCCGGTGCTGCGGTCGTTTCCTGCCGCATTACCGTCATCAGCCTCGGCACCACTGCCCCGACCGGTCCGGTAGGGGTCAACGATGCCGCGACGCTGATAGCCAGCGGAGCGCCGGTCCAGATCCAGACCGTCACCCCAGACGGCGCGGAATGGGCTTGCGGACCGGTTCCGGCCAATGCGCTGTCGTGCCAGATTCCCGGCGCCGTCATGACGCCTGGAACCAGCCGCCATTTCGACGTGACGGTTGCCGCGAACGGCGAATTCGAGAACTGCGCACGCGGCTCCTACGGCCCGGCTCCGGGAGACGACATCGTCTATCCGATCGGCCAGGCCTGCGCCAAGGGCGGCGGCGCCTCGACCATCCGCGTCGAGAAGACCGGTGATGCCGAGTGCAAGCCCGGCCAGCCCTGCTCGTTCGAGATCACCATCACGAACGATGGCGCGAGCGCCTTCTCCGGTCCGGTTAGCGTCGGCGATGCGATCGGCGTCGAAGGCCTCGGCCGGCTGGAAGGCGTTGCGATCACCTCGATCGATCCGCCCTTCGGCTGCTCGCCGGAGCCGGCAATCTTGCCTCTGTCCTGCATCGCTCAACTGACGCTCGGCGCCGGGGAAAGCCACGTTCACAACGTGACCGTGGTGCTTCCCGACGACGGTCGCCTGGCAAATCTGCAGGGCACTGTCAATGGTCAGAACTGCGTCGGCGTGCTCTCTCCCGACACGCCGGTGCAAGGCGGCGGCGACGTGTTGTCCCGCGGCGCGGCCAACGTGCAGGGCGATCACGGCAAGGCCTATGCCTGTCATCCCTTCACCATCAGGAATGAGGTGAAGAAGGAATGCTCGGCAGGCTTCGTCATGAACGACGCCGGCAACTGCGTCTGCCCGCCCGGCACGACCTTCCGCAACGGCCAATGCTCGTCCGGCGGCGGCACGGTTATCGTGCCGAAGCCAAAACCTTGCGTTCTGCTCAAAGGCCAGATCCGTACCGAAGACGGACGCTGCGTCTGCCCGCACGGAACCGAACTGGAGAACGGCGCTTGCGTGGGGAAAGAGCCGAAGCCCGAGCAGTGCACCATCCGTGGCCAGATCCACGACGCTGCCGGCGATTGCGTCTGCCCGCGGGGCACCGAAGTCAGAGGCAATGCCTGCCGGCCAATCCAGCCAAGGCCCGAGCAGTGCACCATCCGTGGCCAGATCCACGACGCCGCTGGCGATTGCGTCTGCCCGCGGGGTACGGAAGTCAGGGGCAATGCCTGCCGGCCAATCCAGCCGAAGCCGGAGCAGTGCACCATTCGGGGCCAGATCCACAATGCCGCTGGCCATTGCGTCTGCCCGAGGGGCACGGAAGTCAGGGGTAGTGCCTGCCGGCCAATCCAGCCGAAGCCGGAGCAGTGCACCATCCGCGGGCAGATCCACGACGCCAACGGCGATTGCGTCTGCCCGCGGGGTACGGAAGTGCAAGGCAATGCCTGCAGGCGCAAGAAGCCTGTTGTGGTGGAGTGCCCGATACCCGGTCAGATCCACAACAAGCGTGGCGTTTGCGTCTGCCCGCGTGGGACAGAGCTGCGCGACGGCGCCTGCCGCAAACCGCGGCTGGAGTGCGCACCGGGCGCGCGGCCGATTAATGGCCAGTGCCAGCCGATCCGCAAACCGAGCCTGCTGCTGAATCCAGATGTTCTTCAGCAGCTGCCAAGGCGCAAGCCGCAGCTCGAGCAATAGGATCGCGCGCGAACTTCAAACGGGTGATCATTCGATCAAGAAAACCCCGCCGGAGCGATCCGGCGGGGTTTTTCTTTGGCTGGCAGATGAAAGAGCAGCGAAAACCTGAAGCCGTGGCATCAGCGGAAGGACAAACCGGCTTCCACTTTCCGGACTCGACTCATGGTCTAGGCAGGCGATACAGAGGGTCCGTAAACCGAGGCGTTCGGGAAGACCGCGTCATGAGCAAAAAAACCCTGATCGCGCCATCGGTGCTGGCTTCCGATTTCTCGAAGCTCGGCGACGAGGTCGAGGCGGTGGCGGCCGCCGGCGCCGACTGGATCCATCTCGACGTCATGGACGGGCATTTCGTCCCCAACATCACCTTCGGGCCGCCGGTGATCAAGGCGATCCGCAACCGCACCAAGGCCTTCTTCGACTGCCATCTGATGATCGCCCCCGCCGACCCCTATCTGGCCGCCTTCGCCGAGGCCGGCTGCGACGGCATCACGGTGCACGCCGAAGCCGGGCCGCATCTCGACCGCTCGCTGCAGACGATCAAAAACCTTGGCAAGAAGGCCGGCGTGTCGCTCAACCCCGCGACACCGGAGACGATGATCGAATACGTGCTCGACCGGCTCGATCTTATCCTGATCATGACGGTCAATCCGGGCTTCGGCGGCCAGGCCTTCATTCCGGCGATCGTAGACAAGGTGAAGCGGGTGAAGGCGCTGATCGGTGACAGGCCGATCCGGATCGAGATCGACGGCGGCATTTCGCCGGAAACTGCGCCCCTGGTCACCGCCGCCGGCGCCAGCGTGCTGGTCGCCGGTGCGGCCATTTTCAAGGGCGGCAGCGTCGCAGCCTATCGGGCAAACATCGAGGCAATCAGGGCAGCGGCGGACAAGGCGGCCGGCTGACCGCCGCCGTTCGGCCGGAGACAGCCGCTCGGGGGGACTTTTGAGCAACCATCTGTTCGATGCTTTCCGTGCCCGGATGCCCACGCCCGGACGCCTTTTGATGGAGGCAGAGGACGGGCGCTCGATCAGCTATGGCGAAATGCTGGCGCGCTCCGCTCAACTGGCACATGTGCTGTCGCAGCTGGGCGTCGAAGCCGGCGACCGCGTCGCCGTTCAGGTCGAGAAGAGCCCGGAGGCCATTTTCCTCTATCTCGCCTGTCTGCGTGCCGGCGCGATCTTCCTGCCGCTCAACACCGCCTATACGCTGACCGAGCTCGAGTATTTCTTCAGGGATGCCGAGCCGCGACTGATCGTCTGCGACCCGGCGCGAGTGACCGAGATCGGCGCTTTGGCGCAGGACTCGGGCGCTGCGGTCGCGACACTCGGCAGCAAGGGCGAGGGTTCGTTGACCGATCGGGCCTCTGAGGCGGCCGTGGACTTCCACGACGTGGCGCGCGGACCGGACGACCTTGCTGCGATCCTCTACACCTCCGGCACCACCGGCCGTTCGAAAGGCGCCATGCTCAGCCACGAAAACCTCGCCTCGAATGCGCGGGTGCTGGTCGACCTCTGGCGCTTCACTGCCGCAGACGTGCTGATTCACGCGCTGCCGGTTTTCCACACGCATGGCCTTTTCGTCGCCACCAATGTCGTCCTGATGGCCGGTGCCTCGATGCTGTTCGAAACCAAATTCGACCCGGCCCGCATCGTCTCGCTGCTGCCGCGCGCCACCGTGCTGATGGGCGTGCCGACATTCTACGTCCGCCTGCTGCAGCAGGACGGTTTGAACCGGCAAGCGGCGAAAAACATCCGCCTGTTCATTTCCGGCTCGGCGCCGCTGTTGGCCGAGACGCACAGAGCCTGGCGAGAGCGCACCGGCCACGCCATCCTCGAGCGCTACGGCATGACCGAGACCAACATGAACACGTCGAACCCTTATGATGGCGAGCGGCGTGCCGGCACGGTCGGGTTTCCCGTGACCGGCGTTTCCCTGCGCATCACCGACCCCGAGAGCGGCGAAACACTTGCCAAGGGCGATGTCGGCATGATCGAGGTGAGGGGTCCCAATGTCTTTTGCGGCTACTGGCGCATGCCGGAAAAGACCAAAGCGGAGTTCCGTGACGACGGTTTCTTCATCACCGGCGATCTCGGGCTGATCGATGCCGACGGCTATGTCCACATCGTCGGCCGCGGCAAGGACCTGATCATTTCCGGCGGCTACAATATCTATCCAAAGGAAGTCGAGAGCGAGATCGACGCGCTGCCTGGCGTCGCCGAAAGCGCTGTCATCGGCGTTGCCCATCCGGATTTCGGCGAAGGCGTCACCGCTGTCGTGGTGAGGGCGCCGGGCTCGACCATCAGCGCCGCAGGGATCGTCGAGGCCATCGCCGGGCGCCTCGCCAGGTACAAGCATCCGAAACGGGTGATCTTCGTCGACGAACTGCCGCGCAACACGATGGGCAAGGTGCAGAAGAACCTGCTGCGCGAAGCCTACAAGGACCTCTATACGTCCAAAGCCGGCTAACCCTAACGAGCAGGGCTGCCTGCAAAAACCTTGGCACCATCGATCCAGACGCTTTTAATGTCCAGATCGTCCGACAGCGAAACGATGTTGGCCGCGGTACCGTTGGCGAAGCGCCCGAACCGGTGCGACTGGCCGACCGCCTGCGCCGGATAGAGGGAGGCCATGCGCAAGGCTTCGTCGAGGTCGAGGCCGACGACGCGGTGCATGAAGCGCACCGCGGAAATCATGTCGAGATCCGCGCCCGCCAGCGTGCCGTCGGCAAGTGTCAGCCTGCCATCCTTGCGGTGGATGGTGCGGCCGTTCAGCGTGAACGAGGTCATGTCGGTGCCGATCGTCGCCATGGCATCGGTAACGAGCAGGATCTTGCCCGGCCCCTGCTTGGCGCGCAAGGCGATGGCCATGGTGGCCGGATCGACATGGATACCGTCGGCGATGATCCCGGCATAGAATGCGCCGGTATCGATTGCGGCGCCCGCTAGCCCTGGCTCGCGATTGCCGATCTGGCTCATCGCATTGAACAGATGGGTGACCACCGTTGCGCCGGCCTCGGCAAAGGCGCGAGCCGTGGCATAGCCGATATCGGAATGGCCGATGCTGACGACAATGCCGGCCTTGCTAAGCGCCGACACCTGGCTGGGCTCGACGGATTCGGGCGCCACCGTCGTCAGCAGCACGGGCAGGTTTTTCCGTGCGGCGATCAGCATCGTCTGGTCGGAGTCTAGCATCGGCCGGATCAAAGCCGGGTCATGTGCGCCCTTGCGGGCGATCGACAGATGCGGCCCTTCGAGGTGCAGGCCCAGGAACCCCGGCACCTTCCTCCGTGCCGCCTCGGCTCCGGCCGCAACCGCCGCGGCGGTGATCTCGGACGTGTCGGTGATCAGCGTCGGCAACAGCGCCGCCGTGCCGAAGGGGGCGTGTGCCCGGCAGATGGTCTCGATCGAGGCGACGTCCGGATGGTCGTTGAGCATGACGCCGCCGCCGCCATTGACCTGCAGATCGACGAAGCCAGGCGCCAGCATGCCGCCGCCGGTCTCGATACGCGCAACATCGGATGGAATGGCACCGGCGGCAACAATGGCCTCGACGAGGCCGTCGCGCACGACAAGCGCCGCATTGTCGTGCCAGTCGTCGCCATCGAAAATCCCGGCGCCAGTCAGGGCAAAACGGTCGCTCATAGGGTTTCCGTTACCTTGCGCAGATTGGGCGGCGTGTCGGGGTCGAGGCCGCGATGGCGGGCAAAGGCCTCGACGAAACCATAGAACGACACGATCAGCGTCAGCGGGTCGGTCAGCGGATGACCGGTTGCGACATGCGGCAGGCGCTGAGCGCTCTTTGCCTTGTTCGACGTCACAAAGACGGCAGCGCCCTTGCCGGCCAGGCTGTCGGCGGCATCGGCCACCGATGGCTCGGACGCATCGCGAGCAGCCAGCGCCAGCACCGGGAAACCGGGACCGACCAGCGCCAGCGGGCCGTGCATGACCTCGGCCGCACTATAGGCTTCCGCATGCATGGCGCAGGTTTCCTTGAATTTCAGCGCCGCCTCGTTGGCGATCGCCGCCGACGGGCCACGGCCGAGAATGAACAGCGATTTCGGCGTCTCGAGTGCCCCAGCCAGCGCCATCCAGTCGCAGGCGATCGCCTTGCGAAAATGCTCCGGCAAGCGCGCGAGCGCCACCAGGAGTTTGTCGTCGCCGGTGCAATGCGCCATCAAGGCGAGTCCTGCGACGGCTGAATTGACGAAGGTCTTCGTCGCCGCGACGCTGCGCTCCGGTCCGGCCAGGATGTCGATTGCGTAGTCCGAAGCCCGCGCCAGCGGCGAATCGGCGGTGTTGGTGATGGCGACGGTCAGCGAACCGCCGGTCCTCGCCGCTTGCGCCATTGCAACGATGTCCGGGCTCTTGCCGGACTGCGAGATCGCCAGGCAGGCCGAGCCGCCCAGCTTCAGCTTGGCGCCATAGATCGAGGCGATCGACGGGCCGACCGATGCAACCGCCAGCCCGGCGGTCAACTCCACGGCATATTTCATGAAGGTTGCGGCATGGTCGGACGAGCCACGCGCCACGGTGACGACGAAATTCGGATCGCGCTCGCGAATGCCGCGTCCAGCTTCCGTCAGCACCGCGGCCGAGCCATCGAGCAGGCGGGCGGTGGCCTCCGGGATCTCCTCGATCTCGCGCCGCATATGGGTCGTTGTCGCGGTCATGGCCGGCCCTCTTCGCCCGGCCCGCTCAGCCGGAGTTCGGCGACAAAATCATAGGCGTCGCCCCTGTAGATGGAGCGGGTAAACTCGATCACCTTGCCGCTCGCCAGATAGGAGATACGCTCGATGTGCAGGCCGGCAATGCCCGACGGTACTTCCAGCAGATGTGCGTCGCCATCGCCGAGATTGGTGGCGGAAATGCGTTGCACCGCCCGCACCGGCCTGTTGCCGGTCTTTTCCAACGCGGCGTAGAGCGACGAACCAATCGCCGCCGGATCGGGCAGCACGCTTGTCGATAGCGAGGCGCGCTCGATCGCCAGCGGTGTGTCGTTGGCGATACGAAGGCGCGCCACGCGCGCCACCAATTCGTTCGACGCCAGGCCGAGCACCATCATCTCGTCGGGCGACGGCGGATAGAGGCCGCGGTCGAGCCAAGCCGAACGCACCGCCATGCCGCGCCGCGCCATGTCTTCGGTAAACGAGGTCAGCATCGACAGCGACTGCTCGACGCGCTCCATACGTGGCGCAACGAAGGTACCGGAACCATGGCGCTGGACGAGGATGCCGCCCTTGACCAGGTCCTGCACCGCCTTGCGCACGGTGACGCGCGAAATGTCGGCCTTGCTAGCGATGTCGCGCTCGGAAGGCAGCGCATCGCCAGGTCCGATCAGCCCGCGTTTGACCGCATCCTCGATGCTCTTCCTGAGCTGCAGATAGAGCGGCGCGCCACTCTGCGACGATTGTTTCAGCGCCGCGAATATCTGGTCGGCGGCCTCACTCATCGAGCTGCCTCCGCTGTGTTTGCGAAAATCCGAACCGCCATCTGCACCGCGCCGCCCAGCGCGTCATCGAGCGGCGGTTTCAGCAGCGCCCGGTAGCGGGCCGACAGGCGCGGCGCATAAAGCGGCGCCAGCCCGCCGAGCAGGCAGAGCGGATCGTCGCCGCCGAGGTCGAGCACGCCAAGCGCTGCCTCGACATCGGCGACCGCCTTGTCGAGGATCCAGATAGCGACGGCGTCGCCTTTTTCGGCATGTTCGAACACCTTGGGCGCGAAGCCGCCGAAATCGCCGGGCTTGGCGTTGGTGGTGAACTCGACCACATCCTCGGGATTGTTGCGGAAGATGGTGAGCATGGCCTGCGTCAGTGGCGAGCCTTCGCGGATGCCGTCATAGGCGAGCAGCGTCTGCTCGAGCAGGTCGCGGCCGATACGGGCGCCGCTGCCCTGGTCGCCGACCTGGAACCCCCAGCCGCCGATGGCGCGCGACTTGCCTTGTTTGCGTGCCATATAGGCGGTGCCGGTGCCGAGTATGGCCATGGCGCCGTCGCCGGAGCCAACCGCGCCTTCCAGCGCGATCTCGGCGTCGGTCTCGACACGGCTGATGCGAAACGGCAGGATCGCTTCGAGCTGCTGCCGGTAGGTGCCGACATTGGCGCCGGCAAGACCGAGAACGGCCGGAGTTTGCGGGATCAGTGCGGGATCCCTGCCCGCGGCGACAAAGGCCTGCTGCGCTGCGTCGACGATGTTCGTCCTGGCGCCGGTGAGATCCGTTCGGATGTTGGCGGCACCGCTTTTGGCGCGGCCGAGGACGCTGCCGTCGGCCGTTGCAAGGGCCGCCCTGCAGCTGGTGCCGCCGCCATCGATGCCGAGCACGAATTTCACGCGATTTCTCCTCCGGGCGGATAATACCAATAAAGTACCAATAGCCAAGGATTAATTTCCGTTTCAAAAAAGTTAAGGCGTAGTTTGTTGGAAAATCAGCCAATTTCGTTCGCACGCCTGCACCGCCGCAAGGATTTCATTAATGCGTGTGGACAAGTGGTATTTTTTTGGTATGGTTTTCTCGATTGGAGGAAAGCGGATGGCCGAAACGCGCACCGAAGCGCTTCACCAGAATGCCGAGGGACTGGATATCCAGGCCCCGGAAGCCGTCCTTTCCTCTTTGGTCAACGCACAGATCGAGGCCGCCAAGGCCGTGCACGGCGCCATTCCTGCCATTGCCGCGGCAGCCGAAATCATCGCAAGCAGACTGAAAAGCGGCGGCAAGCTCGCCTATGCGGCTGCCGGCAGTTCGGGCCTGATGGCACTGGCCGATGCGCTTGAGTTGCCGGGCACGTTCGGCATCCAGCGCGACCGTATCGCCATCCTGATCGCCGGCGGCGACGAGGCCTTCAAGACACTGGCCGGCGGGCCGGAGGACGACACCGAGGAAGCTTCGGCAGCGGTTGCCGCCGCCGGCATCGGCAAGGGCGACTGCCTGATCGCCGTCTCGGCCAGCGGCTCGACACCTTATGCAGTCAGGGCGATCGAGGACGCCAGGCGCCGCGGTGTGGCGACCATTGCCATCGCCAACAACCGGGATGCGCCGCTGTTGCGGCTGGCCGACATCGCCATCCTGCTCGAAACGCCGCCGGAGCTGATTGCCGGCTCAACGCGCATGGGCGCAGGCACCGCCCAGAAGATCGCGCTCAACATGCTGTCGACGCTCGCCGCCATCCATCTCGGCCATGTCCATGACGGCTACATGGTCAACCTCATGGCCGACAACATCAAGCTGCGCGACCGCGCCGCACGCATCGTTGCCGCCGTCAGCGGGCGCGACAAGGACGAGGCGGCGCGCCTGCTCGAAAGGAGCGGCGGCGTCGTCAAGACCGCTATTCTGCTCGCCGCCGGCGCCGCCAGCGCCGATGCAGCCGAGAAGATATTGGAAGGGACCGGCCACAAGCTGCGGCAGGCCCTTTCCGCGATCGAGGGGAGCAAGGGGCGCAATGCCTCTGTTCTCATCAAAACCGAACCTGAAAAAGGTCAACAGGGAGACTGAGCATGACAACGAAGCTACTGACGGCACTTCTTCTCGGCACCAGCATTCTCGGCTCCGCCGGGGTGGCTTATGCCGACGACGTAACGCTCAACATCGAAAGCTGGCGCGGCGACGACCTTGCCATCTGGAAGGACAAGCTGATCCCTGCCTTCGAAGCCAAGAACCCGGGCATCAAGGTGGTGTTCGCGCCATCGGCGCCAACCGAATATGACGCCGCCCTCGGCGCCAAGCTCGCCGCCGGCTCGGCCGGCGACCTGATCACCTGCCGCCCGTTCGACAAGTCGCTGGAGCTCTTCAAGAAGGGCAACCTCGCCGACATCTCGACCCTGCCCGGCATGGAGAACTTCTCCGACGTCGCCAAGGCCGCCTGGCAGACCGACGACGGCAAGTCGAGTTTCTGCGTGCCGATGGCCTCCGTCATCCATGGCTTCATCTACAACAAGGACGCCTTCGACAAGCTCGGCATCAAGGTGCCGGAGACGCGCGACGAATTCTTCGCCGCGCTCGACAAGATCAAGGCCGACGGCACCTACATCCCGATGGCGATGGGCACCAAGGATCTCTGGGAAGCGGCGACCATGGGCTACCAGAACATCGGCCCGAATTACTGGAAGGGCGAGGAAGGCCGTCTGGCGCTGATCAAGGGCGAGCAGAAGCTGACCGATCCGCAGTGGGTCGAGCCCTACAAGGAACTGGCCAAGTGGAAGGACTATCTCGGCGACGGCTTCGAGGCGCAGACCTATCCGGACAGCCAGAACCTGTTCACGCTCGGCCGCGCCGCCATCTACCCGGCCGGCTCGTGGGAAATCGGCCTGTTCAACACGCAGGCGCAGTTCAAGATGGGCGCCTTCCCGCCGCCGGTGCAGAAGGCCGGCGACACCTGCTACATCTCCGACCACACCGACATCGGCATGGGCCTCAATGCGGCCTCGAAGAACGCGGATGCGGCCAAGACCTTCCTGTCCTGGGTGGCCTCGCCGGATTTCGCCACCATCTACGCCAACGCGCTGCCGGGCTTCTTCAGCCTGAACAACACCCCGGTGAAGATGGAAGACCCGCTGGCCCAGGAATTCGTCTCCTGGCGCGGCAAGTGCAAGTCGACGATCCGCTCGACCTACCAGATCCTGTCGCGCGGCACGCCGAACCTCGAAAACGAGACGTGGGTTGAATCGGCCAACGTCATCAACGGCACCGACACGCCGGAAGCTGCCGCCAAGAAGCTGCAGGACGGCCTCGACAGCTGGTACAAGCCGGCCAAGTAAGAGCGCGGCGAAGCGTTGTCTCCCCCCTCGAGGGGGGGAGATGTCGCCGAAGGCGACAGAGGGGGTCGGTCGAGGCAGGCTGCGGCTTGATCGCTGCTGGAAAGCACGGTCGAACGACGATGGCGCGCTGCCTCTGCCGACCCCACCCGCCTCGCTTTGCGAGGCACCCTCCCCTCGAGGGGGAGGGAGGCGCCGCGCCCTTTGACGGCAATAGCAAGACCTGATCGGCGGGGACCGAACGCATGGCCGCAGCACCGAAAAGACCGTTCCGTTGGCATATCGGCGTTTTCCTGGCGCCGGCGTTGCTGGTCTATACGGCGATCATGATCCTGCCTCTGGCCGGCACGCTGCAGCTTTCCTTGTTCCGCAACATCAATCAGTCGCAGGTCTTCGTCGGACTGGAAAATTTCCGCATGCTGTTCGGTGATCCCAACTGGTCGGTCAATTTCTGGAACGCGCTCAGGAACAATGTCTGGTTCTTCGTCATCCACATGCTGGTGCAGAACCCGATCGGCGTCCTTTTGGCCGCACTTCTGTCCAGCCCCAGGCTACGGTTTTCCGCCTTCTACCGCACGGCGATCTTCGTGCCGACGATCCTGTCTTTCGTCATCGTCGGCTTCGCCTGGAAGCTGATCCTGTCGCCGCTATGGGGCGTGGCGCCGCATATGATGGACCTTGTCGGCCTGAAAAGCCTGTTCACGCCCTGGCTCGGCAAGGCGCAATATGCGCTGACCGCGCTCAGCCTGATCTCGGTGTGGCAGTTCGTCGGCATCCCGATGATGCTGATCTATGCGGCACTGCTGTCCATTCCCGAAGAGGTGATCGAAGCGGCCGAATGCGACGGCATCACCGGGATGGCGCAGTTCTGGAAGATCAAGCTGCCGCTCATCCTGCCGTCGATCGGCATCATCTCGATCCTGACCTTCGTCGGCAATTTCAACGCTTTCGACCTGATCTACACCGCGCAAGGCGCGCTGGCCGGGCCGAACTATTCAACGGATATTCTCGGCACCTTCCTCTACCGCGCCTTCTTCGGTTTCCAGCTGCAGGTCGGCGATCCCAACATGGGCGCGGCGATCGCCACGATGATGTTCCTGATCATCCTCGGCGGCGTCTGCGTCTATCTGTTCCTCGTGCAGACGCGCCTGCGTCGCTACCAGTTCTGAGGCGCCACATGAGCACGGCAACCCGCTCGCTGCCCCGCACCATTGGCGCGCATGCGATCCTTCTGACCTACACGGCGATCGCGCTGTTTCCGGTAATCATCGTCATCGTCAACTCATTCAAGTCGCGCGCCGCCATCTTCGGTGCGCCGCTGGCGCCGCCGACGCCGAAAACCTTCGATCTAATCGGCTACACGACGGTGATCGGCCAGGGCGATTTCATCCACTATTTCCAGAACAGCCTTGTCGTCACCGTCGCCTCGCTGTTCTTCGTGCTTTTGTTCGGCGCCATGGCGGCTTTCTCGCTGTCGGAATACCGCTTCCGCGGCAATTCGCTGATGGGGCTCTATCTGGCGCTCGGCATCATGATCCCGATCCGCCTTGCCACCGTCGCCATCCTGCAATTGATGGTGGCGAGCGGGCTAGTCAACACGCTGACGGCGCTGATCCTGGTCTATACGGCGCAAGGCCTGCCGCTTGCCGTCTTCATCCTCTCGGAATTCATGAAGCAGGTCTCCGACGATCTGAAGAACGCCGGGCGCATCGACGGTCTCTCGGAATACACCATCTTCTTTCGCCTGGTGCTGCCACTGGTGCGACCATCGATGGCGACGGTCGCGGTCTTCACCATGATCCCGATCTGGAACGATCTGTGGTTCCCGCTGATCCTGGCGCCGTCGGAGGAGACCAAGACGGTGACGCTCGGCGCCCAGCTGTTTCTCGGCCAGTTCGTCACCAACTGGAACGCCATACTGGCGGCGCTGTCGCTGGCAATCATGCCGGTACTGATCCTCTACGTCATCTTCTCGCGGCAGCTGATCCGCGGCATCACTTCGGGGGCGGTCAAGTGAGTTCGCAACAACCTCTTCGCGTTGTCATCGCCGGCCTCGGCAACATGGGGCGCAGCCATGCGCTGGCGTATCACACCAATCCGGGATTCCAGATCGCCGCGCTGGTCAACCGCTCCGATGTGCCGCTGCCGGAAGGGCTTTCGACCTACGCCATCCGGCGTTCCTTCGACGAGGCGCTGCGTGACGAACGGCCCGACGTCGCCTGCATCGCCACCTATTCCGACAGCCATGCCGATTATGCGGTCAAGGCGTTCGAGGCCGGCTGCCATGTCTTTGTCGAAAAGCCGCTGGCAACCACCGTCGCGGATGCAGAGCGCGTCGTCGCCGCCGCCAAGGCCAACGGCAAAAAACTGGTGATCGGCTATATCCTGCGCCACCATCCGTCCTGGATCAGGCTGATTGCCGAGGCGCGGAAGCTCGGCGGCCCTTACGTGTTCCGCATGAATCTCAACCAGCAATCCTCCGGACATACCTGGGAGACGCACAAGCAGCTGATGCAGACGACGTCGCCGATCGTCGATTGCGGCGTGCATTATCTCGACGTGATGCTGCAGATCACCGACGCCAGACCAGTCGAGGTGCGCGGCATGGGGCTACGGCTGAGCGACGAGATCGCGCCGTCGATGTACAATTACGGTCATCTGCAGGTGCTGTTCGACGACGGTTCGGTCGGCTGGTACGAGGCCGGCTGGGGGCCGATGATTTCGGAGACGGCTTTCTTCGTGAAAGACGTGATCTCGCCCAATGGCTGCGTGTCGATCGTCATGAAGGAGGGTGTCAGGTCCGACGACATCGACACCCACACCAAGACCTCGACCATCCGCCTGCACAGCGCGGCGACCGGCGCGGATGGCAAGTTCGCCAAACCGGACGAAATGCTGTCGATGGAAGGCGAGCCCGGCCATCAGGACCTCTGCGACCTGGAACAGGCGTTTGTGCTGAAGGCGATCCGCGAGGATCTGGACTTGACCCGCCACATGGACGACGCGGTGAAGTCGCTCGCCGTCTGCTTGGCCGCAGACGAGAGCGTGCGCAGCGGCCTCGCCGTGAAACTCTAGAACAGGGACGAAGCCGTGGGCTCGCTGAACATCGAGAACGTGAAAAAGGCCTTCGGGCCGGTCGAGGTGCTGAAGGGCATCAACCTCGAGGTGACGGATGGCGAGTTCGTCGTCTTCGTCGGTCCATCCGGCTGCGGAAAGTCGACGCTGCTCAGGGTCATTGCCGGGCTGGAGGACTCGACCTCGGGCCGCGTGGTGATCGACGGGGCGGACGTCTCCGCCACCCCGCCGGCTAAACGCGGCATCGCCATGGTGTTCCAGACGTATGCGCTCTATCCGCATCTGACGGTGAAGAACAACATGGGCCTCGGCCTCAAGCAGGCGGGCACACCGGCGGCCGAGATCGACCGCCGCATCGGCATCGCCTCGTCGATGCTGTCGCTGGAGCCCTACCTAGAGAGGCGGCCGGCCGAGCTTTCCGGCGGTCAGCGCCAGCGCGTCGCCATCGGCCGCGCCGTGGTGCGCGAGCCCAAGCTTTTTCTGTTCGACGAGCCCCTGTCCAACCTCGATGCCGCGCTGCGCGTCAACACCAGGCTGGAGATCGCGCAATTGCATCGCCGGCTGAAGGCCACGATGATCTATGTCACCCACGACCAGGTCGAGGCGATGACGCTGGCCGACAAGATCGTCGTGCTGAACGCGGGAAAGATCGAGCAGATCGGCGGACCGATGGAGCTATACAATTCGCCGGCAAATGAATTCGTCGCCGGCTTCATCGGCTCACCGAAGATGAATTTCGTCGACGGCGCCAGGCTTGGCGAGACGGCCAAGACCATCGGCGTCCGTCCCGAACATCTGACCGTCGATCCCAAATCCGGCGCCTGGAAAGGCACGGTCGTCCATGCCGAGCACCTTGGCGCCGACACCAACCTCTATCTCGACTGCGAGAAGGCCGGCTTGATCACAGTGCGCATCTTCGGCGTCTATAACGCTGAACCGGGTGCCACGCTCTATGCGACGCCGGATCCGGCAAAGACATACCGGTTTGGAGCCGATGGGAAGGTGCTGAAGTAGCGCAGGCGCCGACTCCCCTTCTCCCCTTTGTTTGGACCGGAGACATCGCGAACAGGTGTGCGAGGACATCGCGAACAGTTTCCCACCCTATCTGTTG
>NZ_JAMYSY010000079.1:0-18510 GCF_040322175.1 Mesorhizobium sp. M0185
ACATATGGACGCAAGCGATCGAAAACGACGCAAAACAACCGTTGCAGGCAGGGCGCCGTCCACATATGGATCCCAGGGTCTGCGCCGCGTCGCTTCGCTCCTTGCTCCGCCCTGGGATGACGAATTGGAGGGATATTTCAGCCAATCTCCAAGGTTTGCGATTTGCCACTGAACGGAACTATCGACGTTCGCTGCCGATGACCGCAACCTGTCAAAATCACTATGCGGCGGAACTCGCTTCCGGGGGGACGCGCAGCCAGAGCGCCTTTTCGCCCAATGTGCCAACCATGCCCGCGTGCGCGGTGCGCTCGGCATCGGTCAGGCGCGAGGGCAAGGCGATCGGCCGCACACCGATCGAAATATCGATGTCGTCGACATTCTGCCTGCCGCCCGCCGGAGTCAGGATGCTGTCGAGGATGAGGCTTGCCTGCTTGCCGCCGATGAGCTCGATATAGACCTCGGCCAGCAATTCCGAATCGAGCAGCGCGCCGTGCTTGGTGCGGCGGCCGTTGTCGATGCCGTAGCGGCGGCAGAGCGCATCGAGCGAATTGGGGCCCATCGGATGCTTGCGGCGCGCCAGCGCCAGCGTGTCGACGATCCGTCCCGGATCGATGGCCGGATGGCCAAGCCGGCCGAATTCGAGATTGAGGAAGCCGATGTCGAAGCCGGCATTGTGCGCGACCAGCTTGGCGCCGTCGATGAAGGCCAGAAACTCCTCGGCGATCTCCATGAAAGTCGGCTTGCCCTGAAGATCGGCGGCGCTGATGCCGTGCACGGCCTGCGCCTCGTGATGGATCTGGCGGCCTTGCGGGTTGATGTATTTGTGGAAGGTTCGGCCGGTCGGGAAGCGGTTGACCAGCTCGACGCCGCCAAGCTCGATGACGCGGTCCTCGCGCGTGTCGAGGCCGGTGGTTTCCGTATCGAAGATGATCTCACGCATCGAATCAGTCCACTGGTTCCGGCATCATTCTAGCCGAATCACACCTGGAACAAAATGGCAACAGGTAAAGCGGGCTGCAAGCCTCTTAACCAGGCCTGGCTGCCTTATCCCCGACTAGTTCGGCGACGATCGCATTGACAGCCGCGCGCGCCGCATCAAAGCCCTGGCCGGTGTCGATGACGAAGTCGGCGCGCCGGCGCTTTTCGGCGTCGGCAACCTGCCTGGCCAGGATCGACGCCAGTTTCTCCTCGCTCATGCCCGGGCGCGCCAGCACGCGGGCGCGCTGGACTTCAGGCGGCGCGGTGACGACCACGACCTTGTCGACGCGATCACGGCCGCCGGTCTCGAACAGCAGCGGTATATCGAGCACCGCAAGCGGCGCGCCGGCGGCACGATGTTCAGCCAGGAAGGCATCGGCATCGGCACGGACCAACGGATGGATGATCGCTTCCAGACGTTTCAGGGCGGCGGCGTCGCCGAGCACCCGTTCGGCCAGCTTTGTGCGATCGACCGCACCGGATCGGGTGGTCCCGGGAAAGGCCGCCTCGACCATGGGGGCGGCCTGGCCGGCATAGAGGCGATGCACCGCCTCGTCGGAATCATGGACCGGCACGCCGGCCTCGGCAAACATCTTTGCGGTGGTCGACTTGCCCATGCCGATCGATCCGGTGAGGCCGAGCACGATCATTTTATCGCGCCGATATCGGCGATGATCATTTGCCGCAGTTCGGCGGTGACCTGCGGCCTGGTGCCGAACCAGCGCTCGAAGCCGGGCACCGCCTGGTGCAGCAGCATGCCGAGCCCATCGACGGTTCTCAGGCCGCGCGCTTTGGCCGCGGCAAGCAGCGGCGTCTCCAGCGGCACGTAGACGATGTCGGTGACGATCGCGCCGTCCGGCAGTCTGCGGGGATCGGCGGACAGGCCTTCATTGCCATGCATGCCGAGCGCTGACGTGTTGACCAGCAAGCCGGCATCTTCGAGCAATTCGCCGGTCGCCGCCAAGCCATGGGCGGAGACGCCGGCACCAAAGCGGTCGCGCAGCTCCTGCGCCCTCGCAAGCGTCCGATTGACGATGCGGATGTCGCTGACGCCGCGCTGCTTCAGCGCATGAATAACCGCGCGAGCGGCGCCACCGGCGCCGAGCACCACGGCGCGGCCGTTGGCCGCCCAGCTCGGTGCATATTCGTCCAGATTGGCGGCAAAGCCATGGGCATCGGTGTTGCCGCCCCACAATTCGCCATTCTCGAACCACAGCGTGTTGACCGCACCGATCTGTTCGGCGTCGGCGTCACGCCGCTTGGCCAAAGCGAAGGCGGCTTCCTTGTGCGGGATGGTGACGTTGCCGCCGCGATAGCCTTGTGCCTGCAGCGTCTGCAGGAATTCGGCAAACGCCTCCGGTGCAACGTCGATGGCCTCGTAGACGCCGCCGATACCGTATTTCGCCAGCCAGTAGCCGTGGATCTTCGGAGACCTGGAATGCGCGATCGGGTGGCCCGTGACAAACGCCTTTTTCGTGGCCTCAGCCATCGATCGCCCCGAACTCACGCAGCTTGGCCAGCACCGGCAAAAGTGGCAGGCCGACAATAGTAAAATAGTCGCCTTCGATTTTTTCGAACAGCTGGATGCCTTCGCCTTCGATCTGGTAAGCGCCGACGCTGGACAACGCCTTGGCGCCGACGCGCGCAAGATGGCGGCCGATGAAGGCCGGATCGAGCTTGCGCATGGTCAGGCTGGCGATGCCGACATGCCGCCACAGAACCTGGCCGTCACGGCCGAGCACGACGGCGCTGTTGAGATGATGCGTCTTGCCCGACAGCGCCAGCAGATGACGGCGCGCTCCTTCCATGTCGGCCGGCTTATGGAACAGCTCGTCGCCGAGCGACAGCGTCTGATCGCAGCCGAGCACCAGGGCGCCGGGCTTGCGCTCGCTGACGTCGGTGGCCTTGGCTTCGGCAAGCACCAGGGCGACGTCCTCCGGCGACACGCCACTATTCTGCAGCGGCGCCTCGAGCGCGCGCTCATCGACAGAAGCCGGAACCGCTTCGACAGTGACGCCGGCATTGACGAGCAGCGCCTTGCGGAACGGGCTGCCCGAGGCAAGGATGATTTTTTCAGCCATTTTTTTCGCCTGATCTTTCCTTCTCCCCTTGTGGGAGAAGGTGGATTGGCGCGCAGCGCCAAGACGGTTGAGGGGTGCTGGACGGAGTGCAGGTGATGCCAAGCTGGAACACCCCTCATCCGAGCGAGCTTCGCTCGGCCACCTTCTCCCACAAGGGGAGAAGGTAAGGACCACCCACAGCACAAGCGCCCAAAACCCTAGCGCGTCTTGCCGCGCAGGGCAACGATGGCCGCCGCCGTCTCCTCGATCGAACGGCGGCTGACGTCGATCATCGGCCAGCCATGCCGCGTGCATATCTGGCGGGCATAGGTGAGCTCTTCCGCGATCGCGGCGCGGTCGACATAATCGGTCGGCTCATAGGCGCTGGTGCCGAGAATGCGGTTCTGCCGGACTTGCGATATGCGTTCGGCGGTGGCGACCAGGCCGACGATCAGCGGTCTCCTGGCATTGACCAGGGTTTCGGGCACCGGTACGCCGAGCACAATCGGAATGTTGGCGGTCTTGATGCCGCGATTGGCGAGATAGATGCTGGTCGGCGTCTTCGAGGTGCGGGAGATGCCGACGAGCACGATGTCGGCATCATCCATATTGGCCGGCAGCTGACCATCGTCATGCTCCATGGTGAAGTTGAGCGCGTCGATGCGGCGGAAATATTCGGCGTCCAGCACATGCTGGGCGCCCACGCGTCGGCCGGCAGGCGTGCCGAGATAGGACTGGAACACCGTCAGCACCGGCTCCAGCACCGAGACGCAAGGCAGGCCCATGGCCGCGCAGCGTTCGTCGATACCGCGGGCAAGCTTCTGGTCGACCACCGTGTAGAGGATGATGCCCGGCTCCTCCTCGATGTCCTCGAACACCTTCGTCACCTGCTTTTCGGTGCGGATGAGCGGGTAGATATGTTCGATGGCGCGCGCATCCTTGTATTGCGCGGAAGCCGCGCGGCCGGCGGCCAGCAGCGTTTCGCCGGTGGCGTCTGAAATCAGATGAAGGTGAAAGAAGCTCTGCGGTTTGTTCACAGGATACATTCCAGGCTGTGGGCCGATGTGGATAAGCCGGGCGGAAAACTCGGCCACCGCAAAGCGACTGTATCAGATGGCGGTTTGTCCACAATTCGATGTGCTGTCGGCTTCTCCGGGCGGTTGGGGACAAGTCCGGGGACCGAGCTTTTTGCCTTCGCTTCATCCACAGGGGCAATTTCCCTGGCCTGGCGGCAACGCATTGACTC
Source organism: Mesorhizobium sp. M0185 (assembly GCF_040322175.1). Taxonomy (NCBI): domain Bacteria; kingdom Pseudomonadati; phylum Pseudomonadota; class Alphaproteobacteria; order Hyphomicrobiales; family Phyllobacteriaceae; genus Mesorhizobium; species Mesorhizobium sp. M0185. The sequence goes on from NZ_JAMYSY010000079.1 coordinate 4,285, forward strand.
CAGTCGTAAATTCCCGGTTTTCCACAAAGTCCTGCAATCCCGCTGGAGAAGCGCGCGACAATATGCTGGCTGGTCTTTTCGAGGGCAAAGCGGGACAGGAGACAACCACCACAACCAACAGACTCTTAGAATCATAAGATTCCTAAAAATAGAATATTTAATTATAGGGAAGCCTGGAAAGGCGAGCGCTCAATGCCTCAAGACCGGATCGTGCTGGACGTGTTGAGAGGCAAAGCGGCGTTTCCGCCGCCGCTCTGGATGATGCGCCAGGCCGGCCGCTATCTGCCGGAATACCGGGAGACGAGGAGACGGGCCGGATCCTTCCTCGATCTTTGCTACGACCCGGACCTCGCCGTCGAAGTGACGCTGCAGCCGATCGAACGCTTCGGCTTCGATGCATCGATCCTGTTTTCCGATATTCTTGTCGTGCCGCATGCGCTCGGCCGCGACGTGCGCTTCGAGGAAGGACGCGGCCCGCTGCTGACGCCGATCACGGCTGCGGAAATTGCGGCTCTCGACGGCGAAACGTTTCACGTGAATCTCGAGCCGGTCTACGAGACGGTGCGGCGGTTGCGCGCCAGACTGCCTGATGAAACGACGCTGATCGGCTTTTGCGGTGCGCCCTGGACGGTGGCGACCTACATGATTGCCGGCCACGGTACGCCCGACCAGGCGCCGGCCAGGCTGTTCGCCTATCGCGAGCCGACGGCCTTTCTCCGGCTCTTGAAAGTGCTCGCCGATCATTCGGCTGCCTATCTGATCCGCCAGATCGAGGCTGGCGCCGACGTGGTGCAGATATTCGATTCGTGGTCAGGCGTGCTCGACCAAGCGTCTTTCGAGTTGTTCTGCGTCGAGCCGGTGGCCTCGATCGTCCGGCAAGTGAAGGCTGCCCATCCCAATGTTCCGATCATCGGCTTTCCCAAGGGCGCGGGAGATCACTATCGAAGCTATCGCCAGAAGACCGGCGTGACCGGGCTGGGCCTCGACTGGACCGTGCCATTGTCGACCGCGAAGGAATTGCAGCGTGACGGCGCCGTGCAGGGCAATCTCGATCCGCTGCGGCTTGTAGCCGGCGGCAAGGCGCTTGACGACGGCGTGGGGGCGATCTTGAAGGCGCTGGGCGACGGGCCGCTGATCTTCAATCTCGGCCACGGCATCACGCCGGAGACGCCGCTCGCTCATGTCGAGCGGATGGTCAAGCTGGTGCGGAGCGCATCGTGACGATGATGGGCGCGGACAATGCGAACGGCACCAACACCGGTAAGGGCGCGATGCGCCGCGCGGCAATCGCGATCGCCATTTTCCTGGTGCTGGCCGGGCTGCTGTTGCTGTTCGGGCCCGATGATTTCTATCCCTGGGCGAAGGCGATCCATGTGATTGCCGTCATCTCCTGGATGGCTGGCATGCTCTATTTGCCGCGCTTGCTGGTCTATCATGCCGATGCCGAAAAAGGCTCCGTCCAGTCGGAGACTTTCAAGGTGATGGAGCGCCGCCTGCTGCGCGGCATCATCAATCCGGCAATGGTGATCACCTGGGCATTCGGCCTGTGGCTCGCCTGGAAAGGCTTTGGTTTTCAAGGCGGCTGGCTGCATGCCAAGATCGCTGCGGTGGTTGGCCTGTCGGCCGTGCATGGCTATCTCGCCGGCGCCGTCCGGAAATTTGCCGAAGACCGCAATGAAAAATCGGCAAGGCACTGGCGGATCGTCAATGAGATCCCTACATTGCTGATGATCGTCATCGTCGTCCTGGTTATCGTGAAACCGTTCTGACGTCTTCGGTTGCCCGCAAAAGGCGGCTTGCTCTTTCAACCGACCGACGATAAAAGACGGGTCTTCCTTCCCGTCATGCGCCGCCCATTTATCGCTTCGGCCGCGCCCGGCATTTGTCGCATCCCGCCGATATTTTTCCCAAAGCTTACTCAGAGTCCGTCTAATGATGCAAGAAATGAAACTCACAGAGTTCAAGAACAAGAAACCGCCAGAGCTGATCGCTTATGCGGAATCGCTCGAAGTCGAGAACGCCAGCGTCATGCGCAAGCAGGAGCTGATGTTCGCGATCCTGAAGAGGCTGGCGACCCAGGATATCGAGATCATCGGCGACGGCGTCGTCGAAGTGCTGCAGGACGGCTTTGGCTTCCTGCGCTCTGCCAATGCCAACTATTTGCCAGGTCCCGACGACATCTATATTTCACCGTCGCAGATCCGGCGGTTCTCGCTGAAGACCGGCGATACGGTTGAAGGGCCGATCCGCAGCCCGAAAGAGGGCGAGCGCTATTTCGCGCTGCTCAAGGTCAACACGATCAATTTCGACGACCCGGAAAAAATCCGCCACAAGATCCACTTCGACAATCTGACGCCGCTTTATCCGACGTCGCGGCTGAAGATGGAGATGGAGGTTCCGACCTCCAAGGATATTTCGGCGCGCGTCATCGACCTGGTGGCGCCGCTCGGCAAGGGCCAGCGCGCGTTGATCGTGGCGCAGCCGCGCACCGGCAAGACGGTGCTGCTGCAGAACATCGCCCATTCGATCACCACCAACCATCCGGAATGCTATTTGATCGTGCTTCTGATCGACGAGCGGCCGGAGGAAGTCACCGACATGCAGCGCTCGGTGAAGGGCGAGGTGGTGTCGTCGACGTTTGACGAGCCGGCGGTGCGCCACGTCCAGGTTGCCGAAATGGTTATCGAGAAGGCCAAGCGCCTGGTCGAGCACGGCCGTGACGTCGTCATCCTGCTGGATTCGATCACCCGCCTCGGCCGCGCCTACAACACCGTCGTGCCGTCATCCGGCAAGGTGCTGACCGGTGGTGTCGACGCCAACGCGCTGCAGCGGCCGAAGCGCTTCTTCGGTGCTGCCCGCAACATCGAGGAAGGCGGCTCGCTGACCATCATCGCCACGGCGCTGATCGATACCGGCAGCCGCATGGACGAGGTCATCTTCGAAGAGTTCAAGGGCACCGGCAATTCGGAAATCGTGCTCGACCGCAAGGTGGCGGACAAGCGCATCTATCCGGCAATGGACATCCTCAAATCCGGCACCCGCAAGGAAGACCTGCTGGTTCCGCGCCAGGACCTGCAGAAGATCTTCGTGCTGCGCCGCATCCTGGCGCCGATGGGAACGACCGACGCCATCGAGTTCCTTATCGACAAGCTCAAGCAGACCAAGACCAACGCGGATTTCTTCGATTCGATGAATACGTAAGCGGGGTGCCCTTTCCTTCTCCCCTTGTGGGAGAAGGTGGCCGAGCGAAGCTCGGTCGGATGAGGGGTGTTCCAGCTTGGCACCGACGGCGATCCGTCCAGCACCCCTCAACCGTCTTGGCGCTGCGCGCCAATCCATCTTCTCCCACAAGGGGAGAAGGGAAGGCCGTGCCGCATTCCCTCACCTATCCGCGCCGCAGCATCCCTTCCAGCTCATCGGCTTCCATTACCACCGGCAGGCAGACCTGCCCCGTGCAGAGCCAGGCGCCGGGCTCGGCCGTTGGCGGCAGGACGCCGCCTGGCAAGGCCGGCAGATTTGTCGCCGAGCCAACAGGCACGACGATGTCCACCCGGCGCGGGTCTGGATTTCGATTCGCAACCGGAACAAGCCTTGTATTCTCCGGTCTATCCACGATCACCAGCTTCAGCGGTTCAAGCGCCAAGGCACAGGCATTGACTATACCCGCCTGGCCATAGCCCTGGTGCTCCGCCCGCCCGCCCGCGTGCTCTGCGACTGTCCAGGCTTTTTCCCAGAGATCGAGATCGCCCGAAAGCGACGACAATCGGACCAGGGCTTCGATGATCTGGCCGGTAGCGGAAGGAATGGCTTCGTCGACATCGCCGCGGATGCGGATCGGCACATCCGCGCTGTCGGACGCGGTCAGATAGTAGCCGGTCTTGTCGCTGTCCCGGTGCCAAAGATCGAGTTGCTCAATGAAGTTCCCGGCGCGATCTATATAGTCGGGATCGCCGGTCGCCTCGAACAGTGAGATGGCGGCGTTGGCCATGGCGGCATAGTCGCTCGACAGAGCCGGAAACAGCTTCTTTGCGCCGAGCATCGAATGCGGCAGGCGGCCGTCACGTCCGGCAGCCGCAATGGCGGCAAAGGCCGCTGCCGCCGCTTCGATCCAGTCGGATCGGCCAAGCGACCGTCCGGCCTCGGCAAGGGCTGCGATCATCAAGCCGTTCCAGTCGGTCAGGGCCTTGCCGTCACGCCCGGGCCGCACGCGCTGTTCCCTCGCTGCCAGCAGCCTTTGCTTGAGCGGAACCAGAAGGTCACGATCGACGACGCTCTGCGCCTGTTGAGCATCAGTCTGGCAAATGATCGGCTTGCCTTCCCAACCATGCGGACCGGCAAGCGTGAAGTATTTGAAAAACAATGCTGAATCGTTGCCAAGGGCTGCTTCGAGCTCATCCCTGCTCCAGGTGTAGAACAACCCCTCCTCGCCCTCGCTGTCGGCATCAAGGCTGGCGGCAAAGGCATCGCCCTCGACTCGCATTTCGCGCAACAGCCAGGCAATCGTCTCTTCGATTCGCAGCCGGAACAATTCCTTGCCGGTTGACGCATAGGCCCAATTGCACAAGCGGATGAGCTGGGCATTGTCGTAGAGCATTTTTTCGAAATGCGGGACCAGCCATTCGGCGTCGGTCGAGTAGCGGCTGAGTCCGCCGCCAATATGGTCATAGATGCCGCCGGCCAGCATTTTTTCGAGGCTGAGGAGAACGGCGTCGCGGTGGGATGCGGTGCCGTTGCGCAGCCAGGACAGCCAGAGGCTCTGCATGAACGGCGCGTTGGGGAATTTCGGCGCGCCGCGCAGACCGCCCAAATCGCGGTCGATCATGCCGTCAATGCCATTGGCGAGGTTCGCCAGCATCCCGCGGTCGAGCACGGCCTTGCCATGGCTGCCCGCCAGCCGCGTCTCGACATGCGTGGTCAGGCCGTCGGCACTCTGGTTAACGCCTTCTTTCTTCTCCCGCCAAGCCTTGTCAACCGCCTCCAGCACCTGGACGAAACCCGGCCGGCCGTAGCGGGCTTCGCGCGGAAAGTAAGTGCCGCCCCAGAACGGCTTGCCCTCCGGCGTCAGGAACATGGTCAGCGGCCAGCCGCCCTGCTCGCCCATCGAGGACAGCGCCGCCATGTAGATCTGGTCGATGTCGGGGCGCTCCTCGCGGTCGACCTTGATATTGACGAAGAGACGGTTCATGACGGCGGCGACGTCGTCGTTCTCGAAGCTCTCATGCGCCATGACGTGGCACCAATGGCAAGCGGCGTAGCCGACAGAGAGCAGGATCGGACGCTGCAGCACCTTTGCTTCGGCCAGAGCGGCGGGCGACCATGGCCGCCAGTGCACTGGATTGCCGCTGTGCTGCTGCAGATAGGGGCTGGCCTCTTCGGCAAGCAGGTTTTGTGCAGGCAATGTCACGGCGCTACTCGATGGCGGATTGAACAGGATAGCTAGGGCGCTTCGGCAGAGCGGGCAAATGATTTCAAAAGACTCCATCGTGGCGCAGTCGAGCGGGCGCTTGCCGGCCGGTATTGCAGTGATCCGGATTTCGGGGCCGCAGAGTCGATTCGCTGTCGAAACGATTGCGGGATCGAAGGTACCAAACCGCGTTGCCACCTATCGCAAGTTCCGGGCGCCCGACGGATCGGTGCTGGACAGCGGCCTGGTCGTCTTCTTTGCCGGCCCCGACAGTTTTACCGGCGAGGACGTTGCAGAGTTCCATGTGCATGGCGGGCGCGCCGTTGTGGCGAGGATGCTGGAAACGATCGCCTCCTTCGACGGCGTCAGGCATGCCGAGCCTGGCGAATTCACCCGCCGCGCCTTTCTCAACGGCAAGCTCGATCTGGTCGAAACCGAGGCGCTGGCCGATCTCATCAACGCCGAAACCGAGGCGCAGCGGCGCTTTGCCGTTCACAACGCCCAAGGCGTGCAGAGCGAACTCTATCTGGGCTGGCGCCGACGGCTGATCCTCGCCCGCGCGATGATCGAGGCCGAGATCGACTTTGCCGACGAGGATGACGTGCCGGGCTCGGTGGCCGATACAGTCTGGTCCGATGTCCGGGCGATGATCGGGGAAATAGAGCGTCACGTCGCCGGCTTCCGCGCTGCCGAAATCATTCGCGATGGGTTCGAAGTGGTAATCCTCGGCGCGCCGAATGCCGGCAAGTCCAGCCTGTTCAACGCGCTGGCGCGGCGCGAAGCGGCCATCGTCACCGACGAGCCGGGCACGACCCGCGACCTGCTCGAGGTGGTACTGGACCTTGAGGGGATGCGGGTCAGGGTAACCGACACCGCCGGCCTGCGCGAGGCGCGTAGCATGATCGAGGCGATCGGCATCGAGAAAGCCAGGACCAAGGCGCACAGCGCCGATCTGCTGTTGCTGCTTGAGGATATGGCGGAGCCAATCGCGATCGGTGTGCCGCCGGGCGACATTCAGGCGCTGAGGGTCGGAACAAAAATTGACCTGTTGGGGGGCAAATCGCCCTCGCCCGCGGCGCACTATGATTTCGCTATCTCGACGCGGGACGGCACGGGTCTGGCCGAACTGCTGGACGAGATCGGGCGTCGTGCCGCAGTCCAGATCGGCAAGGCCGGCGATATCCTGCCGTCGCGGCTGCGGCACGTCGAGCTGCTCAACGAGACGAAACGCTTCCTGCTCGCAGCAGTGGCCAGTGGTGATCGCGGGCAGGAGCTACGGGCCGAGGAACTGCGCCTGGCGGCGGATCGGCTTGGACGCATCGTCGGGGCGGTCGATGTCGAGGATATGCTCGATGTGATTTTTTCGCAGTTCTGTATCGGCAAATGACTCACGTGAAACATAGGGGAAGGAACACACCGGGGTGATTCACGTGAAACATGGGCCCAGGAATAGGGGGACTGTTTCACGTGAAACGATCTCGCTCGTAGCGTCTCCCCTTCTCCCCTTGGGGGAGAAGGTGGCCGAGCGAAGCTCGGTCGGATGAGGGGTGTTCCAGCTTGGCACCAACAGTGCTCCGTCCAGCACCCCCTCAGCCGTCTTGGCGCTGCGCGCCAATCCACCTTCTCCCACAAGGGTGTTTGGACTGGGGACATCGCGAACAGATGTGCGAGGACATCGCGAACAGTTTTGCATGCTATCGCGCCAGGACATTGAGGTCGATGGTTTCTATTTTCTGATGTCTGAACCAGGCGTCGAAGACACCGTCTGTGGCGGTGGGCCTGAAGGCGACGGATTTTCCTGTGAAGGCCCTGCACAAACGCATGGTGCGGCCAAGAATGGAGACGAAGCCATGCTGCTGTACGCGGCGGATGAGATCGCCCTTGGCGTATTCGAACGGCTCGACCGTTTCGCGATAAGGGCGCAGCGATGCCCAGTAGCGATCGAGCGGCACGCCGCCGTCCAGCGCATCGTGGGGACGCTGGGCGTTGTAGACATGGCGCCACTGGTCGAATGCGTCCTGGGCCTTGGCGAGATCGGCGAAGGGCGGTCCCTGCAGCGCCTCGGCCTTGAGCGAGCGATGGAAGCGCTCGTCCTTGCCGAGGGTCTGGGGATGGCAAGGCCTGGAGTGGCTGACGGCGATGCCGGTTTCGATCAGCCAGACGGTGAGCAGCGTGAAGTCGTTGCGGCCGCCATCGCCCCAGGGCGGGCCATTATCGGTGGCGATGCGCCACGGCAAGCCATAGCGGCGGAAGGCGGTGACCAGCCGGGCTTTTACGGTTGCGGTGGTCTGGTCGGCGCAGGCCGACAGCGCGACCGAGAAGCGCGAATGGTCATCAAGCACGGTGAGCGGATGCAGGCGGCCGCAACGCAAGGCGACGTGACCCTTGAAGTCCATCTGCCACAGATCGTTGGGGGCGGCATGCTCGAAGCGGATGAAGGACTGCGCTCCACCGCCCGACGTTCCCAACTCAATGCCGTTGCGACGCAGGATGCCGGTTACCGTCGAGGCCGCCGGCGTGCCGATACCCTCGCGGGCAAGCACACGCGCGATCTTGCGTCCACCCCAAGCCGGATGCGCCATACGCACCGCAAGGGCCGCCGCTTCCACCTCCGGCGCGCTGCGCGCCGGGCTCGATCGTGGCCGCCGCGACTGTTCGACCAGCCCAGCCTCCCCCTCGATCCGATAGCGCGAAAGCAGCTTGTGGCCACAGGTCCGGCCGATACCGAAGCGCTGGCACAGCACGCTTACATTCGCTCCTTTCGCCGACGCCAGCCTCACAAACTCCAGCTTCTGCTTCATCACGCTTCTGTCCTCGAATGGCATCCCGAACCCCCTCGCGCAAAAGCGCAAAACTGTTCGCGATGTCCTCGCACATCTGTTCGCGATGTCTCCGGTCCAAACAAAGGGGAGAAGGGAAGACAAAACGGCGCCAGGCGATCTCTGTCTGCATTGTCGGGGGCAGTCATGCGTCTGAAGCGCCCTGCGTCCTTGACAGCGCGTGCCTCCAGGGACATGTGTCGGTCCACTTGAATTCGGGATTCTGAAATGACCAATCACTATGATGTGGTTGTGGTGGGCGGCGGTCATGCTGGTTGCGAGGCAGCCAGTGCCGCTGCGCGGGCTGGCGCCAGGACGGCGCTGGTGACGCTGCGCTTCGACACGATCGGCGTGATGTCCTGCAATCCGGCGATCGGCGGCCTCGGCAAGGGCCATCTGGTTCGCGAAATCGACGCCATGGACGGGCTGATGGGGCGCGTCGCCGATGCCGCCGGCATCCAGTTCCGCCTGCTCAACCGCCGCAAGGGGCCAGCGGTGCGTGGTCCGCGAACGCAGGCCGACCGAAAACTCTATCGCCTCGCCATGCAGGCGGCAATCCGCCAGCAGGCTGGCCTCGATGTCATCGAAGGCGAGGTGCTGGATTTCGAAATCAACAACGGGGAAATCGACGACGGACGCATCGCGGCGGTACTATTGGCGGATGGAAGCCGGCTCGCCTGCGGCGCCGTGGTGCTGACGACCGGCACTTTTTTGCGCGGGCTGATCCATATCGGCGAAAAGAAGATCGTCGCCGGCCGTATGAACGAGCAGGCGAGCATCGGCCTGTCGGCGACGATGAGCCGCGCCGGCTTCAGGCTCGGGCGGCTGAAGACCGGCACGCCGCCGCGGCTGGATGGCAGGACGATCGATTGGGCGTCACTGGAGAGCCAGGCGGCGGACGAGGACCCCGTGCCGTTCTCGCTGCTGACCGATCGCATCGAAAATCCGCAGATCCATTGCGGCATTACCCGAACGATCAATGCAACGCACGAGCTGATTCGCGCCAATCTCGGCCGCTCGGCCATGTATTCGGGGTCGATAGAAGGCGTCGGGCCGCGTTATTGCCCGTCGATCGAAGACAAGATCGTCAAGTTCGGTGACCGCGAAGGCCACCAGATCTTTCTGGAGCCGGAAGGGCTGGACGACGACACGGTGTACCCGAACGGCATTTCGACCTCGCTGCCCGAGGACGTGCAACTCGACATCCTGAAGACCATTCCGGGGCTGGAGCGGGCAACCATGCTGCAGCCGGGCTATGCCATCGAGTATGACCATGTCGATCCACGCGAGCTCAAGCCAACGCTGGAAACAAGGCGGATCGCCGGCCTTTTCCTCGCCGGCCAGATCAACGGCACCACCGGCTACGAGGAGGCCGGCGCGCAAGGGCTGCTTGCCGGCTTGAATGCAGCGCGCAAGGCGTCGGCGAGCGAGGAAATCGTGCTGAGCCGCACCGAAGCCTATATCGGCGTGATGGTCGACGATTTGACCAGCCGCGGCATCGCCGAGCCGTACCGCATGTTCACCTCAAGGGCCGAGTTCCGGCTATCGCTGCGAGCCGACAACGCCGATGAGCGGCTGACGCCACTGGCGATAAGGCTGGGGATTGCCTCGCCGGAGCGGATGCAGCGGTTCAACAATGTCGTGCAAGACCTTGAGAAGGCGCGACAGCTCGCCCTCGGCACCACCATGACCCCCAATGAGGCAGCGCGCCATGGGCTCGAAATCAACCGGGACGGCGTCCGCCGCTCGGCCTATGAGTTGCTGGCCTATCCCGGCGTCGACATCGCCTGGCTGGCGCGGATCGAGCCGGCTTTCGCGGCGATCGACAGTAAAACGGCCGAACGTCTTGAAACGGAAGCCAAATATTCTGTCTATCTCGACCGCCAGCAGGCCGATGTTTCGCAGATCAGGCATGAGGAGAGCAGGCTTATTCCCGAGTCGCTCGACTTTGCTTCTGTTCCCGGCCTGTCGAACGAGTTGAAGCAGAAGATGCTGGCACGCCAGCCGCGCTCGATTGCCGATGCGCAACGCATGGAAGGCATGACGCCGGCGGCGCTGGCGATTATTGTCGCCCATGTCCGCAATGCCGAGGCGGCTGCGCGAAAGCAGGTCGCGTGAGCGCTGCGTCCTGGGCAAACCTGCAGGCGGCAGCGGGCCCGGTTTCACGTGAAACATTCGATCGCCTGGTCGAGTTCGAGGCCGTCTTCCAGAAATGGAACCGCCGGATCAATCTGGCCGCGCAATCGACGCAGGATGATGTCTGGCGCCGCCACATCCTCGACAGCGCGCAGCTGGCGCGAATCAAACCAGAGGCGAAGCGCTGGGTCGATCTCGGCTCCGGCGGTGGGTTTCCCGGCCTTGTGCTGGCCTTTTTGCTTGCCGAGCGGGACGGCGCCGGTATCGACCTGGTTGAAAGCAACCGGAAAAAAGCATCGTTCCTGCAAGCGGTCATCGGACAGTTCAGCCTGCCCGCCAAGGTTATCGCGCGCCGCATCGACGACAGCTATCCTCTTGTTCCTGCATCCCAAATCGTCACAGCCAGGGCACTCGCCTCGCTTCCGGCCTTGCTCGACCTGGCGGCACCGTGGCTGACCAAGGGGTCGCGCGGCCTGTTTCACAAAGGCCGGGATTACCGCGCCGAAGTGGCAGAAAGCGCTCAACGATGGTCTTTCGATCTGGTAGAACATGCCAGTGCAACCGACGCGCAGGGCGTCATTCTCGAAGTATCCGACTTGCGACAGCACCCTGGCTTGTGACCGGCGACCCAAATGAATTTCTGGCATAGACCCATGATGAAGAACGGCCCCCGAATCATTACCGTCGCCAACCAGAAGGGCGGCGTCGGCAAGACGACGACCGCCATCAATCTGGCCACCGCGCTGGCGGCCATAGGCGAACAGGTGCTGATCGTCGATCTCGACCCGCAGGGCAACGCCAGCACCGGGCTTGGCATCGACCGGCGCGACCGCACCGTCTCGTCCTATGATGTGCTGACCGGCGAGCTAGATCTCGAAGCGGCGGCGATCCCGACGGCGGTGCCTGGCCTGTCGATCGTACCGTCGACGCTCGACCTGCTCGGCATCGAGATGGAAATCGCCTCGGCGCCGGATCGGGTGCTGCGGCTGCGCAACGCTCTACGGGCTTCGGCCGAGCGCTCGGCCAATTTCGGCTATGTGCTGATCGACTGCCCGCCCTCGCTCAACCTGCTGACGCTGAATTCGATGGCTGCGGCCGATTCGGTGCTGGTGCCGCTGCAGTGCGAGTTTTTCGCGCTGGAGGGCCTGAGCCAGCTTTTGGAGACGGTCGAGCAGGTGCGCCGCTCGATCAACCCCGACCTGACGATCCAGGGCATCGTGCTGACCATGTTCGACGGGCGCAACAATCTCGCCAACCAGGTGGTGCAGGATGTGCGGGCGCATATGGGCGACAAGGTCTATGAAACCGTCATCCCGCGCAATGTCCGCGTTTCCGAGGCGCCGTCCTATGGCAAGCCGGCGATTCTCTACGACCTCAAATGCTCGGGCAGCCAGGCCTATCTGCAGCTTGCTTCGGAAGTCATCCGCCGCGAGCGCAAATTGCGTGCTGCCTGAACGATAAGCCGATTCGACACCGAAACGATCTGGACGGACGATGAACGAAGACCCTTCGAGGAAAAGACTGGGACGGGGACTGGCGGCGCTGATCGGCGAAATCGATCGCCCGGCGGCACCGGAAAAGCCCGGGCTGGCGGCCGACGGCAAGGTGCCGATCGAGTTCCTCAGCCCCAATCCCAAAAACCCGCGCCGGCATTTTGGCGACGCCGACCTGACCGACCTCGCCCAGTCGATCCGCGAACATGGCGTGGTGCAGCCGGTGGTGGCGCGGCCGTCGAAAACCCAAACGGGCCGCTACGAGATCATCGCAGGCGAGCGTCGTTGGCGCGCGGCGCAACGCGCCGGGCTGACCGAAATCCCGATCATCGTACGCGACGTCAACGATCGCACGGCGCTCGAACTGGCGATCATCGAAAACGTCCAGCGCACCGACCTCAACCCGGTCGAGGAGGCGCTGGGCTACCAGCAGCTGATCGACGACCACGGCTATACCCAAGCCGATCTCGGCCAGGTGATCGGCAAGAGCCGCAGCCATGTCGCCAATACGCTGAGGCTGCTCAAGCTGCCCGACGTCATTCGCGACATGCTGGTCGACGGCGCGCTCTCGGCCGGCCACGCCCGCACCCTGGTGACCGCCGAGGACCCGGCCGGGCTTGCCAAGCGGATCATCAACGAGGGGCTTTCGGTGCGCCAGGCCGAGGCGCTGGCGCAGATGCCGGTCGGCGCGCCGGCGGCAAAGCGCCAGCCCGCGCCCCCGCCGCAAAAGGATGCCGACACGCTGGCGCTGGAGCGGCTGATGACCAGCACGATCGGCATGATCGTCACGATCGAGCACAACCAGCGCGGCGGCGTGATCAGCGTCGCCTACCGGACGCTGGAGCAGCTCGACGAGCTTTGCCGAAGGCTGAAGCGGGAGTAGGTAGGTTGCTAAAATTAGCCGGCAAATAACGTTTTGCTGCCGCGCGGTGATTGGCGAAATCGTCGAAGTAGTTAATCTCTCCCCTTGAGGGGGAGATGGCCGGCAGGCCAGAAGGGGTCGTCAAATTTCAAGCGCCCACGTCCTCTGTCTTCGCGGAAGGGGTGGTGTTCTACGCGCTGTGACCCCCTCTGTCGCCTTTGGCGACATCTCCCCCTCAAGGGGGGAGATCAGGTGCGCTGCGCCAGCCTTGCGCTCTCCACGGCAATGCCGAGCAGGGCTTGGCGTGCCAGCGCGATCGACAGATCCGGCCGCCGGCGTGTCTGCAGGACCGCCGTCTGCAGGCGGTTGAGTGCGCGGCCGAGCGCTTCGCTGCTCCACCGTTCGAGGGCTTTCTCGACCAGCTTGCGCCGCGAAAAAAAAACCGGCGGGCGCGCCGCGGCTACGACCGAAGCGGCATTGCGGCCGCCGGCGTCCATCAGGCCGCGCATCGCCTGGATCGCCTGCAACTGCCGCATCGCCGATGACAGCACCAGAAAGGGCTGGCCGCCGGACTGGCAATGGCGGGTGAAGGCGGTGTCGAAGTCGGCGATCCTGCCTTCGAGCAGGGCGTCGACCGCCGCGTCGAAGGAGAGGCCCGAGACATCGCCAGACGTCGCCTTGACGTCGTCGAGGCCGATTTCGGGCTGGCCATGCGCATAAAGCACAAGCTTTTCGATCTCGCCGCGCGAGGCCAGCCGGTCGCCGCCGAGATTGCGGCGCAGCGCCTGCCGCGCCTCCAGTGTCATCGACATGCCGGCCTTGCGCAGTTCGTCGTCGATGACCGTATCGATATCCCTGGCCTCATCGGCATAGCAAGGCAATGCCATGGCATTGTCCGCCGCCTCCACCACGGCGCGCAGGCCGACGCCCTTCTTCAGGTCGCCGGCCTCGATGAGGATGATGGCGTCCCGCGCGGGCTCCGACGTCAGCGCCTTGACGTCGTCGGCAAGCGCCTTCTGGGCGCCGGCATTGCGCACCCATAGCAGGCGCCGCTCCGAAAACATCGGCACGGTGCGGGCCTCGTCGAGCAGGCGGCCCTCGTCGCGATCGACCTCCGAACCGTCCAGCCTGACGACCGAGAACGGATCGTCAAGCGGCAGGCCGGTCTTGCCGGCAAAGGCCTTTGCCCGCTCGGCAACCAGCCCGCGATCGGGACCGTAAAGCAGCACGATCGAGACGCGCGGATCCGGCTTCGCGAGCCATGCATCGACCTCGTATGCTTTCTTTTGTGCCATGGGCGCTGATTAGCATGACGCGGGCGCGGGGTGAACGGAGGGATGGCGGTATTGTATCGAGACGCCGGAGGGTAGAGGGGGCGCGAAGGAAGACCAGCCTCTCAAGACGGGGGTTCCTCTCCCCCGCAAAGCGCTAGGGCATATACACATCTCGCAGAGCCCATCCATCGGCACAGGCACGGAAGTAGGCCAGGCCGTTGTAGAAGGTGATTGGTCC
>NZ_JAMYSY010000080.1:0-17550 GCF_040322175.1 Mesorhizobium sp. M0185
GAAAGCTCATCATCCTCGCAAACGCACTACTCAGGGACAATCGGACCTGGACACCATCTCTCCCTTGACCAACACGGATACTCTATTTGCCGGCCTTCTCTTCCTTGCCGGTCTTGTCCTCGAGCGAATGGCGCAGGATCAACGGCATTTGGCTTAACGTGAAGACAAGGGTAATGGGAATCGTGCCCCAGACCTTGAAATAAAGCCAGGCTTCCTCAGAAAAGTTGCGCCACACGACCTCGTTCAGCGCAGCCAGAAAAAGGAAGAAGAGCCCCCATCGGAAAGTGAGCTTGCGCCAGCCTTCGGCGTCGAGATTGAAGGCGGAATCAAAGACATAGCCCAACAGCGATCTGCCAAACGCCAACCCGCCAAGCAACGTGATGCCGAACAGGCTGTTGATGATTGTCGGCTTCATGAAAGCGAAGGTCTTGTCCTGCAGCCACAGCGCCAGCGCGCCAAACACAAACACCACGATGGCCGAGACAAGCGGCATGATCGGCCAGCTGCGCGTCAAAATCCACGAAACGCTGAGCGACAGTGCCGTCGCCACCATAAAGAACGCCGTGGCAATCAGGATAGGCTCGCCGATATGGCCGAGGATCGGAAACTTCCCGACAAGCCACGCACCGCGGATGGTGGTGAAAAAGAACACCAGGCCAGGCCCGAGTTCGAGCAGGAATTTCAGGCCGGGGTTCAATGCCTTGCGGCGCGGATCGGACAGGTCGCGTTCGAGGATGGGTGGGCTCATAAGGTCCTTCTTACGCATGATTCAATCCAAAAAGCCTGCAACTTTTTGGGATCATGCTCGTCAAGCCACGCCAGCGATCGCCCTGGCGAATTCGCTTGCGGAAAAGGGTTCGAGGTCGTCGACCTGTTCGCCGACGCCGATGAAATAGACCGGCAATTTATGCTTTGCCGCGATCGCCACCAGAATACCGCCGCGCGCCGTGCCGTCCAGCTTGGTCATCACCAGGCCGTTGACGCCGGCGACATTGCGGAAGATCTCGACCTGGTTGAGCGCGTTCTGGCCGGTGGTGGCATCGACCGTCTGCAGCACGGTGTGCGGCGCTTCCGGATCGAGCTTGCCCAGTACGCGGACGATCTTTTCTAGTTCCGCCATTAGTTCGGTCTTGTTCTGCAGCCGCCCGGCGGTGTCGATGATCAGCACGTCGGAGCCGGCCTCCTTCGCGCGCTCGAAGGCGTCGTAGGCGAGGCCTGCGGCATCGGCGCCGAGCTTCGAGGCAATGACCGGCGAGTTGGTGCGCTCGCCCCAGATTTTCAGCTGCTCGATCGCGGCGGCGCGGAAAGTGTCGCCGGCGGCGAGCATCACCGAGAGGCCGCCATCGGTGAGCTTCGCCGCCAGCTTGCCGATGGTCGTGGTCTTGCCGGTGCCGTTGACACCGACGACCAGGATGACATGCGGCTTGTGGCTGAGATCGAGTTCCAGCGGCATGGCGACGTGGGTCAGCACCTTCTCCACCTCGGCCGCCATGATGGCCCGGACTTCGGTGTCGGAGACGTCCTTGCCGTAGCGGCTGGCGGAGAGCGCGTCGGTAACGCGCAAAGCCGTCTCCATGCCGAGATCGGCGCGGATCAGCACATCCTCCAGGTCCTGCAGCGTGTCCTCGTCAAGTTTCCGCTTGGTGAAGACGCCGGCGATGTTGCCCGACAACTCCTTGGAAGAGCGGGCAAGCCCGTCTCGCATGCGCTGGAACCAGGAGCGCCTCGGCGCCGGTTCGGGTGCCTTCTGCGGCTCGGCTTTCTGCTCGACCTTCTTGGTTACGGTGACTTTGCCGGGGGCGGGCTTTGGCTCCGGCGCTGGTTGCGGAACGGCTTCTGGCTCGGGCTTTACCTCCCCCTCGATGGGAGGGTGGGGCGCCGGCACGACCTCCGGTTCGGGCGCGATCTCGGTCAAGATCGGTTTCGTCTCGGCCGGCGCTGGCTGGCGGATCGGGGGCGGTATTTCGGCGGGCGGGACTTCGCGCGCTGGCGCTGCTGAGGGAGCCTCGGTGGGCACTACCGGCATTTCGACGGGTGCAGGTTCTGGCTGGGAGGGGACGATTTCTGGCTGCTGCGGCTCGGCCCGAATCTCCTCCGGTTCCTCAGCAGGCGTTTCCGGCTCGGGTGGAATGGTCGGCGGCGGCTCAGGCTTCTGCGATTCCGGCGCCGGTTGGGGTGCCGGAGGCAACTCTGGTTCGACTGGCGGTGGAGGTACGGCTTCGACTTCGGGTCGCGACTCGTCGCGTTTCAAAAACTCCGGGACGGCCTGCTCGGCGGCCGGTTTCAGCGCCTCCAGTTCGTCCCATTTGATCGGCGGCAGCGGTGCGGTCTCGTCGGGCCGCTCCTCGACGACTTCCTTCTTGCCGAACGAAAATATCTTCTTGAAAAAACCAGCCATGTCTTGCGCTCTCAGGCGGCGCGGGCGGCAAGCGGCGCGGCGATCAGTCGGATACCGTCATGGCCGGCGATATCAGCCTCGACGATGTCGCCCGGAGCGCCGGCAGAGACCGCGGCCAGCGTAAACCCTTCGGTGCGGCCAAGGCCGTCACGCTCGACCAGGATCGACTGATGCGTTCCAGCGAGCGAGGCAAGATGGCGGCGATAGGCGGCCTCGCCGGCGGCGCGCAGGCGTGCCGCGCGTTGCTTGACGACGTCGCGGCGGAGCTGCGGCATGCGAGCGGCGGGCGTGCCCTGGCGCGGCGAAAACGGGAAGACGTGGAGATGCGTCAGGCCGCATTCCTCGACGATCTCCAGCGAGTTTTCGAACATGGCGTTCGTCTCGGTCGGGAAGCCGGCGATGATGTCGGCGCCGAAAACAATGCCGGGGCGCAGTTTGCGCACATCCTCGCAAAAGCGGATCGACTGGTCGCGGCTGTGCCGGCGCTTCATCCGCTTCAGGATCATGTCGTCACCCGATTGCAGCGACAGATGCAGATGCGGCATCAGCCTCGGCTCGGTGGCGATGGCGTCCAGCAGATCGTCGTCGGCTTCGATCGAGTCGATGGAGGAAAGCCGCAGGCGTTTCACGTCTGGCACCTGCTTCAGGATGGTCTTGACCAATTTGCCGAGCTTCGGTGCGCCCGGCAGATCGGCGCCAAAACTGGTCATGTCGACGCCCGTCAGCACGATCTCGGCATAACCATTGCCGACGAGTCGCTTGATCTGCTCGACCACGGCGCCCATCGGCACCGAGCGCGAATTGCCGCGACCGTAGGGAATGATGCAGAAGGTACAGCGGTGGTCGCAGCCGTTCTGCACCTGGACAAAAGCGCGCGCCCGGCCCTCGATGGCGTCGACCATGTGGGCGGCCGTCTCGCGCACCGAAAAGATATCGTTGACGCGCGCCTTCTCAGTGTCGTTGACGCCGAAATCCGGCAGCGCGCGATAGGAATGCGCCTTCAGCTTTTCCTCATTGCCGAGGACGAGATCGACCTCGTCCATGGCGACGAAATCCTGCGGGCCGGTCTGCGCGGCGCAGCCGGTAATGATGATGCGGGCAGCCGGGTTCTCACGGCGGGCTTTTCTGATCGACTGCTTGGCCTGGCGTACAGCCTCGCCGGTGACGGCGCAGGTGTTGAAGATGATGGCACCGCCTTCGAGCCCGCCGAGGCCCGCACTTTCGGCTTCACGCCGAATCACCTCGGATTCATAGGTGTTCAGCCGGCAGCCGAAGGTAACGACCTCGATACCCTTGTTGCCAAGAGGAGCCATCAGGCGGCGCTTTCGGTGTCGCGCGCCCACGCCCCGGTCGACGGATCGAAGCTGCCGGAAAATTCCCATTCGGCGGCACCGGTCAGGATGACGTGGTCGTCGTCGCGCCACAAAACATGCAGCGAGCCGCCGCCGGGCGTCATCAGCGTGACGCTGCGGCCGGTGCGCCGGGTGCGGGCCGCGGCGACCACAGCGGCGCAAGCAGCCGAGCCGCAGGCCTTGGTCAGGCCGGCGCCGCGCTCCCAGGTGCGGATGACGATGGTCTGCGGCGAGGTCACCTGCGCGATGGTGATGTTCGCGCGCTCGGGGAAGATCGGGTGATTTTCGAGCAGCGGGCCGAAGCGCTCGAGCTCGTACGACCAGACGTCGCGGTCGACCCAGAAGATGGCGTGCGGATTGCCCATCGAAACGACCGATGGCGAATGCAGCACCGGGGCATCGATCGGGCCGATCTGCAGCTCGATCATGCGGGTGTCGCGAAACTCCTCGGCCAGCGGGATGTCCTGCCAGCCGAAGCGCGGCCTGCCCATGTCGACCGAGATCAGCCCGTCGGCATGTTCCTCGGCATTGAGGATGCCGGCGACGGTCTCGAAGGCAAATGTCTTCTGGCCGGTCTCGGCGGCGAGCGCCTGGACGACGCAGCGCATGCCGTTGCCGCAGGCCTGCGCGCTGGTGCCGTCGGAATTCAAGATGTCGATGAAAAAAGCGGTGCCCGGCGTCCGGGCGTCGTGGATCGCCATGATCTGGTCGAACCTGGTCGCCGCATCGGCATTAAGTGCGACGGCTGCCGCAGGCGTCACGCGATCGGCACGGCCACGCATATCGGCAACGATGATTTTGTTGCCGATGCCGTTCATCTTGGCGAAAGGGGCCGCGCTTGCCATCGATCGAAAGGTCTCTTGCCGGTTTGGCGCCTATATGGCGGATAGCGGCAGAAATTACCAGCGCGGCGTGATTTTCAAGTCACCGCGAAGACGCCAAGCACGATCAGCAGGAAGATGATCAGCACGATGCCGATGAGGATGCGCGCGCCGGTGGCGGCGGCTCCGGCCAGTGCCGGCATGCCGAGCAGGCTCGCCGCGGCCGCGATAATCAAAAGAATGATGATCCACCTGATCATGAGAGACACCTCGCAGCCGACAGGTTTGAACACGTACAAACGCTTCAGCGAGGCCTTGGGTTCCGCCGGCGGTGGCTGGGGCGGGTCGGAGAACCCGGCTGGGATATGCAGCTACGGATGCAATGTGTCATAGTATTGAATGATCCAAACGACATGTTAGCTGGCACATGAGCTGCGGCCGGCGGATAGGAAATTCGGGACTTGCATATTTGAGTCTCGACGGCTTGGTAAATTTCCAATGACCGAGCGTTGGGACACAATCATTATTGGTGGCGGCCAGGCGGGGCTCGCCATGAGCTACTATCTTCAACAACATGAACGTGAGCATGTTGTGTTGGAACGCGCTCGTATTGCCGAACGCTGGCGGACGGAGCGTTGGGATTCGCTCCGATTTCAATTCATCAACCAGGCAATAGAGCTTCCTGGGCTTTCTTATCAGGGCCCCGAACCAGAGGGGTTCGCCCATCACACCGCTGTCACGCGATTCATCGAGCACTATGCGGCCAAAATTGCAGCTCCGGTTCGCCAGGGTGTCGAGGTCACGAGGCTCCGGCACAGGGATACCGGCGATTATGCATTGGAGACAAACACCGGCAGCATGAGAGCCCGCAATGTCGTAGTGGCGACGGGCCCGTTCCAGCGTCCGATGGTACCGGCGGCCGCCAGGGATTTGCCTCGATCCGTTTACCAGGTTTACGCTTCGAACTACCGCAGCCCCGACGAACTTCCCCCCGGAGCGGTGCTGGTGGTGGGCAGCGGCGCATCTGGAAGCCAGATAGCCGATGAGCTCCAGCAATCCGGGCGCAATGTCTACCTTTCGGTCAGCCCCCATCGTCGGGTGCCTCGGCGCTATCGCGGCCAGGATGTTTTGTGGTGGTTCGACAAAATGGGACGTTTCGAGATCACCATCGACAGTTTCCCGGAGCAGCGGTATCCCCCCTCGACGGTCGTAACCGGTGTCAACGGCGGTTACGATATGAACGTCCGCCGTTTTGCCCGAGATGGCGGAACGGTGCTGGGACGTGTGCTCGGATGCGCCGATGGAAAACTGTTGGTGGCCGCTGATGCCTTCCAGATATTAGCTGAAGCCGACAAATCCTATGACGATTTTGTTTCCGCTGCGGAGGCGTTGGCAGAGAAACGTGAAGTCTCGGACCATATCAGCGATTGCAATGAACACTCAGTAACCCCAATCCTGGCGGAAGTCGGCGGTGCCCGGTCAATGGATATCAGCAGCGAGAACGTCAGCTCGGTTATCTGGGGGACGGGATACCTCTTCGACTACAACTGGATAAATTTGCCAATTTTCGATTCGCGCGGTGCACCCGTTCAACAGCGTGGCGTGACGGCTTTTCCTGGCCTATATTTTCTTGGCCTCCATTGGATGCATACCTTTGGCTCCGGCCTTCTCTCATATGTAGGCCGCGACGCCGCCCACATAGCCAGGTGTATGGAAGCCTTGGATTCGCCTGCGCCGTCAGGCCGGTCGCCGCGCTAGACCGCCGGCACGTCCCAGACTTCGCCCGGCCGCAAGGCGCGAAAACGTTGCCGCGGCAGGCCGGCAGCATCGAGCGCTTCGCCGAGCTTTCTGGGCGGCTCGTCGATCGGCTCGTTGGTGAGCCGGAACGTGCCCCAGTGACAGCCGGCGGCATAGGCGGCGTTGCACAAAAGCATGCCTTGCACCGCCTCCTCCGGATCCTGGTGATGTGGCGCCATGAACCAGCGCGGCTCGTAGGCGCCGATCGGCAGGATGGCGAGGCGGAACCCGCCGTGCTTTTGCGCCATCAGCCGGTAATTGATGCCACCGTGGAAGCCGGTATCACCGGCGAAATAGATCTTTGCGTAGGGTGTCTCGACGACGAAACCCGCCCACAGTGCCATGCGCCGGTCGCGAGTACCGCGGGCCGACCAGTGGTGCACCGGCTCGACATAGACGGCGACGCCATCGCCGATATCGACCCGGTCGCCCCAGTCATGCGCGGAAAGCCGCATACGGGGCACGGCAGCGCCGATGATCGTGTCGTTGCCGAGCGGCGTCAGCAGCAGCGGGTCGTGTCTTGTCTTCAGGCGCTTCAGCGTGGCGAGGTCGAGGTGGTCGTAATGGTTGTGGCTGACCAGCACGAGGTCGATCGGCGGCAAATGCGAAAAGGCGATGCCCGGCGGATTGACGCGTTTCGGACCGGCGAAGGAGAGCGGCGAGACGCGTCGCGACCAGACCGGGTCGGTCAGGATGTTCAGGCCGGCTGTCTGGACGAGCAGCGAGGAATGACCGACCATGGTGAGGCGCAGCGCAGAACCATCGATGCGCTCGACCGGTCTTGCCGGTGGAAACGGGCTCGGATCCGCCGCCGGCCATTTCGAGCGCTCGCGGCTCAATTGCCATTTCAACAGATCGGCAAAGCGACCCGGCGGCCGTCCGTTGGGATTGAAGAACAAGGTGCCGTCGAAATGATCGCTGGGCGGCCCGCTGTAATAGCGGTTGGCGGCTCTCTTTCTCGCGGCCAAGAAATCGGCTCCCTGCAGTTTGCTGATCCCAAGAGATAATGCCGGAGCCGGCCCGCACAAGCATTTGAGGTGAACGCCAAGGATTTGGCGCCAGCGCGCCGTCTCGAATCAACCGGAGGTGTCGGCCAAACGGCCAAGGCGTAACGCAATTCAGGTAATGTGCATTTTGCGACAAATTTGCAACATTACCGGTGCAAACCGTATTTTAACCATATCGGGTTGAAATTTCGCCACCTTCGCCATCTTGGTGAGGGGGACATTGCGCGGACGGCACCCCCAGCCCGATCCGACGGAGGTTGAAGAATGAAATTTTCGAAAACCGGCCTGCTGGCCGTATCGCTGGCCGTGCTCGTTGCGAGCGGCTGTTCAACCTCACGGTTCACATCAATGGACGAGCAGCAGCCGGCGCCCCTGGAACCTGCGCCCGCCGGCAAGGTGACCGCAAACCAGCTGCCGCCACCGGCGACACCCGGCCCGGCCGATCCGTCGAAATTTCCTACCGCGCCGCAGAACACCCAGGTCGCCTCGCTGCCGCCGGACGGGACGGCGCCGGCCGGTGCGGCCGACCTTACCGCGTCCAGCGTCGCCGGCGTGTGGAAGGCAAGCGTGTCCGGCCAGAGCTGTCAGGTGGCGACGCCGCAGACCAAATTCGGTTCGGGCTACCGCGCCGGACCGCTGCATTGCCCGGCGCCGCTCGACGGCATCAAATCCTGGAACGTCGCCGGCAAACAGCTGACGCTCTTTGACGAGAATGGCGGCACGCTGGCACGACTCTATTCTTCGGGCGGCGAGAAATTCGACGGCCAGACTTCCAACGGCCTGCCGATCTCGCTTACAAGGTAAGTGAACGGCCCCCCATTGTTACGCAATTCCGGACAGAAAACCGCTACACACTTTTCTTGGAATTGCTCTGGAACGACGTGACCAATGCATCTGCGTGACGGCCTCCAGACCCATGCGACCGTCAAGCAGCGCTATGACCATCTGGTCGAGACGGGCGCCATCGGGCGCGATCCGGCGCAGGAGCGGATCGCCGCTGCGCTCGACCGGCTGATCGAAGAGATATCGGCAAAGCGGCTGGCGCAGAAATCAAGCGCGCTGGGGTGGTTGTTCGCCCGCAAGCGCGAGGTGCACGAGGCGGTCAAGGGCCTTTATATCCATGGCGGCGTCGGCCGCGGCAAGACCATGCTGATGGACATGTTCTTCGAGCTGCTGCCGGTGCGGCGCAAGCGCCGGGTGCATTTCAACGACTTCATGGCCGACGTGCAGGACCGCATCCAGAAGCACCGGCAGGCTCGCAAGAACGGCACGGCCAAGGAGGACGACCCGATCCCGCCGGTGGCGCGCGCGCTGGCCGAGGAAGCCTGGGTGCTATGCTTCGACGAGTTCTCCGTCACCGACATCGCCGATGCGATGATCCTGTCAAGGTTGTTTTCGGCGTTGTTTGCCAATGGCGTGGTGCTGGTTGCCACTTCCAATGTCGCGCCGCAGGATCTCTACCGCGACGGCCTGAACCGTCAGTTGTTTTTGCCGTTTGTCGCTATCCTGGAGCGCCACGCGCAGGTGCTGGCGCTTGACGCCGACAAGGATTACCGCCTCGACAAGCTCAGCCGCATGCCGGTCTACGTCACCCCGGCCGATGCCGCCGCCGACCATGCGCTCGACGACGCGTGGGCGGTGATGACGCATGGCAGGCCGACGGCCGAGACGATGCTGACGGTGAAGGGCCGGCACGTCGTAGTGCCGCGTGCTGCCGGCGAGGCGGCGCGTTTTTCCTTCGCCGATCTCTGCGAGAGGCCGCTCGGCGCCCGCGACTATCTTGCCATTGCCAGCCGTTTCTTGACCATCTTCATCGACCATGTGCCGGTGCTCGGCGAAGGCAAGCGCAACGAAGCCAAGCGCTTCATCCTGCTGGTCGATACGCTCTACGATCATCATGTACGGCTGGTGATGAGCGCCGCGGCACCGCCGGCGCAGCTCTATACGGCCAAGCGCGGCAACGAAGTCTTCGAGTTCGAGCGCACCGCATCGCGGCTGATCGAGATGCAGAGCCACGACTGGCTGGAGGACTGGGCGGAGAGGCAGGGGGCGCAGGGATCATCGACCGAGGCACGGCAGGCTCAGGCGTGAGGGATAGTACAGAAGGGGCCGCTGCCGCCGGCGCCTATAACCGATAAACATACATGACGAACCCCTCCGCCGGCCCATGCGGCTCTTTTCGCGACTCGTAAAGTGCGCGAGCAGCAACATTGTCCGGCTCGGTGCCGACCCACGCCTCCTCACAGCCATGCTCGCGACCGAGTGCGAACATGGCGCCGAGCATCCTCGTCGCAATGCCCTGGCGTTGAAAGGCCGGCGCCACGCCGACCTCGTCTATGTAGAGTTCGCTCACCTTGTCCGGGTGGCGGTGGATGACGGCTGCGCATTGGCCAACGACGATGCCGTCGGCGAGGGCCACGACCATGAAATGACAGGGCTCCGCGAGATAGGCGGAGAGCCGATCCGGCCTGACCGGCTCGTCGAAGACTTCGCCGGCAACCCGCATCACAAGGGCGTCATCGTCAGGAAACAGCCTTCTGATTTCCAGTGCCATTGTGTAGAATTCCTCTAGCCGGCTTCAGAATTTTGACGTTTACGTAATTCCCATTGTTTCTAACCGATTGAAATTACTCACTCCAAAATAATCGTTTGAATTTTTGTGCGGCCGGGGCTATTGCGTGCGGCGAATTTCGCGGTTCCGCAGCATTCCGGCCTCTTCCTCCGACGCCGTCATCAAATCGTCAAGGATTTGGGCGCCGTCATAGTCAAAGGGAAAATATCCTGACATGGCACGCAACAAGATAGCGCTCATCGGCTCGGGCATGATCGGCGGCACCCTCGCCCACATGGTCGGCCTCAAGGATCTCGGCGACGTCGTGCTGTTCGATATCGCCGAAGGCATCCCGCAAGGCAAGGGGCTGGACATCGCGCAGTCGTCGCCGGTCGATGGGTTCGACTCCAGGCTGACCGGCGTCAACGACTATGCCGGCATCGAGGGCGCCGATGTCTGCATCGTCACCGCCGGCGTGCCGCGCAAGCCCGGCATGAGCCGCGACGATCTTCTAGGCATCAATCTGAAGGTGATGGAGCAGGTCGGCGCCGGCCTCAAGAAATACGCGCCGAAAGCCTTCGTCATCTGCATCACCAATCCGCTCGACGCCATGGTCTGGGCGCTGCAGAAGTTTTCCGGCCTGCCCAAGAGCCATGTCGTCGGCATGGCCGGTGTGCTCGACAGTTCGCGCTTCCGCTATTTCCTTGCCGAGGAATTCAAGGTGTCGGTCGAGGACGTCACCGCCTTCGTGCTCGGCGGCCACGGCGATTCCATGGTGCCGATGATCCGCTATTCGACGGTTGCGGGCATTCCGCTGCCCGATCTCATCAAGATGGGCTGGACCTCGAAGGAAAAGCTCGACCAGATCGTGCAGCGTACCCGCGATGGCGGCGCCGAGATCGTCGGCCTGCTCAAGACCGGCTCGGCCTATTATGCGCCGGCCGCCTCGGCGATCTCGATGGCGGAAGCCTATCTCAAGGACAAGAAGCGGGTGCTGCCTTGTGCTGCGCATCTCTCCGGCCAGTATGGCGTGAAGAACACGTATGTCGGCGTTCCCGTGGTGATCGGCGCCGGCGGCGTCGAGCGGATCATCGAGATCGAGCTCGCGAAGAGTGAGCAGAAGATGTTCGACAGTTCGGTCGCGGCGGTGCAGGGCCTGTGCGACGCCTGCGTCAAGATCGCTCCGCATCTCGCGGCCAAGTAAGCCGGTAACCAAGCCCGCCAAGCAAGCTGGAGACATAGCGCATGAACATCCATGAGTATCAGGGCAAGGCGCTGCTGAAAGGCTTTGGCGCACCCGTGGCCGAGGGCGTGCCGGTGTTCAAGGCGAGCGAGGCGGAAGCTGCCGCCAAGGCGCTGCCCGGCCCGCTCTATGTGGTCAAGAGCCAGATCCATGCCGGCGGCCGCGGCAAGGGCAAGTTCAAGGAGTTCGGGCCCGATGCCAAGGGCGGCGTCAGGCTGGCGAAGTCGGTGGCCGAGGTCGTCGCCAACGCCAAGGAGATGCTCGGCCATACGCTGGTCACCAAGCAGACCGGCCCGGCCGGCAAGCAGGTCAACCGGCTCTATATCGAGGACGGCGCCGACATCGAGCGCGAGCTCTATCTGTCGATCCTGGTCGACCGCTCGGTCGGGCGCGTCGCCTTCGTCGTCTCGACCGAGGGCGGCATGGACATCGAGGCGGTCGCCCACGACACGCCGGAAAAGATCATCACCGTAGCCATCGACCCGGAAAAGGGCGTGACGGCCGACGATATGAAGAAGCTCAACGCCGCACTGAGACTCGACGGTGACGCCGCCAAGGATGGCGCCACGCTGTTCCCTATCCTCTACAAGGCCTTTGTCGAGAAGGACATGAGCCTGCTCGAGGTCAACCCGCTGATCGTCATGAGGAGCGGCCGGCTGCGCGTTCTCGACGCCAAAGTGTCGTTCGACAACAATGCGCTGTTTCGCCACCCCGACGTGCTCGAATTGCGCGACACCACCGAAGAGGACGAGAAGGAGATCGAGGCGTCGAAATACGACCTCGCCTATGTCGCGCTCGACGGCAATATCGGCTGCATGGTCAACGGCGCCGGCCTCGCCATGGCAACGATGGACATCATCAAGCTTTACGGCGCCGAGCCGGCCAACTTCCTCGATGTCGGCGGCGGCGCGTCGAAAGAAAAGGTGACGGCGGCGTTCAAGATCATCACCAAGGATCCGGCGGTCAAAGGCATTCTGATCAACATCTTCGGCGGCATCATGAAATGCGACATCATCGCCGAGGGCGTGATCGCCGCGGTCAAGGAGGTCGGCCTGCAAGTGCCGCTGGTTGTGCGGCTGGAAGGCACCAACGCCGAACTCGGCAAGAAGATCATCAACGACAGCGGGCTAAACGTGGTGTCGGCCGATGACCTCGATGACGCAGCCAAGAAGATTGTCGCGGCCGTGAAGGGCTGAGCATTTGGAAAACGCTCCGTTTGCCCATCCAAGATGGTCAATATTTATGATTGCCATGGGTATCGGCGGACTGTGGGCCTTTCTCGAGCGGAGAAAGATGTCGGAAAAGATGCGCCGCCACACCTCGTTCAGAATTGTTCTTCCAAGATCGCTTGACCTTGGGGTGCATCTTGGCGTGAGCGTCATGCTCTTCTTGGTGGGCCTCCTATTGCTGTTTCGGATTATCCAGTGAGAACAGAGCGAGTCAGAGGTCGATAGGCGATGCCTCCGCACAAGATAAACCTCGTCGAGGCGGCGGATCAGAAGATCAACAAGGTCTTCGATCCGCATATCGCCGGCGACGTGAACGACAGCCAGGTCAAGATCGCCAAGTTCGGCGACGTCTTCGACTGGCACGCGCATGACAATGAAGACGAAGCATTCCTGGTGCTGCGCGGGCGCATCGCCATCGATTTCCGCGACGGCACGGTGGAGCTTTCCAGCGGCGAGTTCATCGTTGTGCCGCGCGCCGTCGAGCACCGTCCGCGTTCGCTGAGCGAGGAACCTGTCGTGCTCATGTTCGAGCCAGCTACGACGCTCAACACCGGCAATGCCAAGAGCGACCTCACCGTTGCCGATCTAAAGCGGCTCTGACCATGAACGCTGCGCCCTTCTCCTCACTCTCGGCCGATCACCAGCGCCTGCAGGCGCTGGTCGGAGCGTGGCGCGGCGAGGAAGAGGTGTCGGCCACGAAATGGGCCGATGGCGGAACAGCGAGTTCGGAAATACTGGCAGAGGCACAGTTCGGCGGCCTGTTCGTAGTGCAGCGCTATCGCCAGCGCCGCGACGGCACGGTTTCGTTCGGCGCGTACAGCGTGTTCGGCTTCGACCAGCAAAACAAAATCGTCACCATGCACCAGTTCGATTCGATGGGTTTCGTGCCGACGTCGCCGGCCAAGGGCAGCTGGAACGGCACGGAGCTGGTTCTGGAGCGGTCGTCGCAGCGCGGCTCCGCGCGTGTGACTTATATTTTCGACAATGCCGATGCCTTCCGCATGCGACTGCATTTCAAACCTGCCGGCGGCGATGGCTGGCAAGACATGGTGAGCGGCGTCTACCGGCGCGTCTCGCCTTCCTCGATCAACAGTTTTTAGAAAAGGGCTCCGATGTCCATTCTCGTCGACAAGAACACCAAGGTGCTGGTGCAGGGCCTGACCGGCAAGACCGGCACGTTCCACACTGAACAGGCGCTGGCCTATCACGGCACAAAGATGGTCGGCGGCATCCACCCCAAGAAGGGCGGCGAAACCTGGACCGGCGCCAAGGGCGAGGCGCTGCCGATCTTCGCCACCGTAGCCGAGGGCAAGGCCAGGACCGGCGCCAACGCTTCGGTCGTCTACGTGCCGCCGGCGGGTGCTGCGGAAGCGATCCTGGAAGCGATCGAGGCCGAGATCCCGCTGATCGTCTGCATCACCGAGGGCATACCGGTGATGGACATGATCAAGGTCAAGGCGAGGCTCGACCGCTCGACATCGCGGCTTATCGGCCCCAACTGTCCAGGCGTCCTGACCCCGGACGAATGCAAGATCGGCATCATGCCCGGCAACATCTTCCGCAAGGGCTCGGTCGGCGTTGTTTCCCGCTCGGGAACGCTTACCTATGAGGCGGTGTTCCAGACCACCAATGTCGGCCTCGGCCAGACAACCGCCGTCGGCATCGGCGGCGATCCGGTCAAAGGCACCGAGTTCATCGACGTGCTGGAGATGTTCCTCGCCGACGACGAGACCAAGTCGATCATCATGATCGGCGAGATCGGCGGCTCGGCCGAGGAAGACGCCGCGCAGTTCCTCAAGGACGAGGCAAAGAGCGGCCGCAGCAAGCCGATGGCCGGCTTCATCGCCGGGCGCACCGCGCCGGCCGGCCGCACCATGGGCCATGCGGGCGCGGTCATCTCCGGCGGCAAGGGCGGCGCGGAAGACAAGATCGCGGCGATGGAATCGGCCGGCATCAAGGTTTCGCCATCGCCGGCCCGGCTCGGCACGACGCTGGTCGAGGCGATTAAGGGTTAGGGGAGTAAGGGAGTAGGGCAGTACGGCAGTAGGGACAAGATGAGGGCATTGCCCTACTCCCGTACTGCCCTATTGCCCTACTCCCCTCCAAAACAGGAGACGGGGCAGGCGCTCCGCGGAAAAAAAATGGCAAGACAAGATCAGGCCAACGACCAGTTTTCGCTTACCTCTTTCCTCTACGGCGGCAATGCCGATTATATCGACGCGCTCTATGCCGCCTATGAGGACGATCCCGCATCGGTCGATCCCGAATGGCAGGACTTCTTCGCGGCGCTGAAGGACGACGCCGGCGACGTGCGCAGGAACGCCAAGGGCGCCTCGTGGGCCAAGCCCTCCTGGCCGATGCAGGCCAATGGCGAACTGGTCTCGGCGCTCGACGGCAATTGGGGCCTGGTCGAAAAGCACATCGAAAAGAAGGTCAAGGACAGGGCCGTCGGCAACGGCGCAGCGCTTTCCGACGCCGACGTGCATCAGGCGACGCGCGATTCCGTCCGCGCCATCATGATGATCCGCGCCTTCCGCATGCGCGGCCACCTGCACGCCAATCTCGATCCGCTTGGCATTGCCAAGCCGCTCGAGGATTATAACGAGCTGTCGCCGGAGAATTACGGCTTCACCGAAGCCGACTACGACCGGCCGATCTTCCTCGACAATGTGCTCGGGCTGGAATTCGGCACCATCCGGCAGATGCTCGACATCCTGACCCGGACCTATTGCTCGACGCTCGGTGTCGAATTCATGCATATTTCCGATCCCGAGGAGAAGGCCTGGATCCAGGCCCGCATCGAGGGCACCGACAAGGAGATCTCCTTCACCGCCGCCGGCAAGAAGGCGATCCTGCAGAAGCTTGTCGAGGCGGAAGGCTTCGAGCAATTCATCGACGTCAAGTACAAGGGCACCAAGCGCTTCGGCCTTGATGGCGGCGAGTCGCTGATCCCGGCGCTGGAGCAGATCATCAAGCGCGGCGGCCAGCTCGGCATGAAGGAGATCGTGCTCGGCATGGCGCATCGCGGCCGGCTAAACGTTCTGTCGCAGGTGATGGCCAAGCCGCACCGCGCCATTTTCCATGAGTTCAAGGGCGGCTCCGCCGCGCCCGACGAGGTCGAGGGCTCGGGCGACGTGAAGTACCATCTCGGTGCCTCGTCGGATCGCGAGTTCGACGGCAACAAGGTGCATCTGTCGCTGACCGCCAACCCGTCGCATCTGGAAATCGTCGATCCGGTCGTGATGGGCAAGGCGCGTGCCAAGCAGGATTATCTGTTCGGCCGCAGCCGCGAGGAGATCGTGCCGCTGGAAGAGCGCGCCAAGGTGCTGCCGCTGCTGTTGCATGGCGATGCCGCTTTTGCCGGCCAGGGCGTGATTGCTGAAATCCTCGGCCTGTCGGGCCTGCGCGGTCACCGCGTCGCCGGCACGCTGCATTTCATCATCAACAACCAGATCGGCTTCACCACCAACCCGCGCTTCTCGCGCTCGTCGCCTTATCCGTCGGATGTGGCCAAGATGATCGAGGCGCCGATCTTCCACGTCAACGGCGACGATCCGGAAGCGGTGGTCCATGCCACCAAGGTGGCGATCGAATTCCGCATGAAGTTCCACAAGCCGGTGGTGGTGGACATGTTCTGCTATCGCCGCTTCGGCCACAATGAGGGCGACGAGCCGGCCTTCACCCAGCCGATCATGTATCGCAAGATCCGCAACCAGAAGACGACCATGCAGATCTATGCCGACCGGCTGATCGCGGAAGGCCACATCACCCAGGCCGAGCTCGAAAAGGTGAAGGCCGATTGGCGGGCGCATCTCGAGCAGGAATTCGAGGTCGGCCAGCACTATAAGCCCAACAAGGCCGATTGGCTGGACGGCGCCTGGTCCGGCCTGCGCTCGGCCGACAACCAGGACGAACAGCGGCGCGGCAAGACTGCGGTGCCGGTCAAGACGCTGAAGGAGATCGGCAAGAAACTGACCGAGGTGCCGAAGGATTTCGAGGCGCACAGGACGATCATCCGCTTCCTCGACAACCGCCGCCAGGCGATCGAGTCGGGCGAAGGCATCGACTGGTCCACGGCCGAGGCGCTGGCCTTCGGCGCCATCCTGCTCGACGGCAATCCGATCCGGCTGTCCGGCCAGGATTCGGAGCGCGGCACCTTCTCGCAGCGCCATTCCGTACTCTACGACCAGCGCGACGAGACACGCTACATCCCGCTCAACAATCTGTCGGCGGCGCAGGCCGGTTTCGAGGTCATCAACTCGATGCTGTCGGAAGAGGCCGTGCTCGGCTTCGAATATGGCTACTCGCTGGCCGAGCCGAAGGCACTGACGCTGTGGGAAGCGCAGTTCGGCGACTTCGCCAACGGCGCCCAGGTGGTCTTCGACCAGTTCATCTCGTCGGGCGAGCGCAAATGGCTCAGAATGTCGGGCCTCGTCTGCCTGCTGCCGCATGGCTACGAAGGCCAGGGCCCCGAGCATTCGTCGGCCCGGCTCGAGCGCTTCCTTCAGCTTTGCGCCGAAGACAATATGCAGGTCGCCAACGTCACGACGCCGGCCAACTATTTCCACATACTGCGCCGGCAGTTGAAGCGGGACTTCCGCAAGCCGCTGATCCTGATGACGCCGAAGTCGCTGCTGCGCCATAAGCGGGCGGTATCGACGCTGCCGGAGATGTCGGGCGAAAGCGCCTTTCACCGGCTGTTGTGGGACGATGCCCAGCTGCTGTCGGGCCAGGCCATCAAGCTCACCAAGGATTCGAAGATCCGCCGTGTCGTGCTCTGTTCGGGCAAGGTCTATTACGACCTCTACGAGGAGCGCGAGAAGCGCGGCATCAACGACATCTATTTGCTGCGCGTCGAGCAGCTCTATCCGTTCCCGGCCAAGGCGCTGATCACCGAACTGTCGCGCTTCCGCAATGCCGAGATGGTGTGGTGCCAGGAGGAGCCCAAGAACATGGGCGCCTGGTCGTTCATCGATCCGTATCTCGAATGGGTGCTGGCGCATATCGACGCCAAGCATCAGCGGGTGCGCTATACCGGCCGGGGGGGGGCCCCCCCCCCGCCCCCCCCCCGGGGTGGGGCCGGGAAAAAAAACAAAGAACCCCATCAACACAAAGCCCCATGAGGAAGATAAAAAAAAAAAAAAAACAAAAA
>NZ_JAMYSY010000081.1:0-17536 GCF_040322175.1 Mesorhizobium sp. M0185
GAAGAATCATACAGCACACGCCGGCGGAATCCGACACGTCACAACCGAGTCAATCCGTCGCAGCAAGATGTGTATACGCCCTAGCACAGGTCATGGGAGAAACATCCGGTCCCGGCGCGCAAATCAGGGCAAGGCGCGGCGTTCCGGCACGTTCATCCCTGATCGAATTGTCTGCTTTCCTCAACGTCACGATACGCCTGCGTCCGCGCAGGGTCAACGGAACCAGCGAAAAGCCCAGCGCATCGACCCGGTCCCGAAGGCGATAGTCGCGCTGAGCTCCTGCTGTTCCCGGAGACCATGGAGCCTCTGGATCTGTGGTCATGGGGCTTTCCTTTCCGGGGCCGCACCACGCGGCACCTGAGCGTCAGTCGCGAGGTGAGGCGGAAAGGTTCATGGGCCGGGCCGGGCCGGGCTGGATCACGGCCGGAAAATACGGGCGTGCCGGTCCCGAATCCGATCAACCGCGATGAATGGTGAACGCCTTGCGCAGAATGCTTGCGCGCCACGCAGCCTGTTCTTATATACGCGCCAAGCCGTCCAGCGCCGAATGCCGGTTGCCGGAGCGGAATTTCTTGTGAACAGGGGCTTTCGTCGGAACGCCTGTACGGGTCCTGAGAGCCTGCTTAGCGGAGAGATTAGAGAAATGGCAAAAGTAATCGGTATCGATCTGGGAACAACCAACTCCTGTGTGGCCATCATGGACGGCAAGGAATCCAAGGTCATCGAGAATGCGGAAGGCGCGCGCACGACTCCTTCCATCGTCGCCATCAACAGCGACGGCGAGCGCCTTGTCGGCCAGCCGGCCAAGCGCCAGGCGGTCACCAATCCTGAGAACACCATTTTCGCGGTCAAGCGCCTGATCGGCCGCCGCTACGACGATCCGGTGACGGAGAAGGACAAGAAGCTTGTCCCCTACAAGATCGTCAAGGGCGACAATGGCGACGCCTGGGTCGAGGCCGGCGGCAAGAAGCAGTCGCCTAGCCAGATCTCGGCGATGATCCTGCAGAAGATGAAGGAAACGGCGGAGGCCTATCTCGGCGAGAAGGTCGAGAAGGCGGTCATCACCGTTCCGGCCTATTTCAATGACGCCCAGCGCCAGGCGACCAAGGATGCCGGCAAGATCGCCGGCCTCGAAGTGCTGCGCATCATCAACGAGCCAACGGCGGCAGCGCTTGCCTATGGACTGGACAAGAAGGAAGGCAAGACGATTGCCGTCTATGACCTTGGCGGCGGCACGTTCGATATTTCGGTGCTCGAAATCGGCGACGGCGTGTTCGAGGTGAAGTCGACCAATGGCGACACCTTCCTCGGCGGCGAGGATTTCGACATGCGTCTGGTCGAATATCTGGCGGCCGAGTTCAAGAAGGAACATGGCATCGACCTGCGGAACGACAAGCTCGCCCTTCAGCGCCTCAAGGAAGCGGCTGAAAAGGCCAAGATCGAGCTGTCGTCCACCACGCAGACCGAGATCAACCTGCCCTTCATCACCGCCGATGCCACCGGCCCCAAGCACCTGACGCTGAAGCTGACGCGGGCGAAGTTCGAGAGCCTGGTCGAGGATCTCGTCCAGCGCACGATCGATCCTTGCAAGGCGGCGCTCAAGGATGCCGGCCTGAAGGCCGGCGAAATCGACGAAGTCGTCCTGGTCGGCGGCATGACCCGTATGCCCAAGATCCAGGAGATCGTGAAGCAGTTCTTCGGCAAGGAGCCGCACAAGGGCGTCAACCCGGATGAGGTCGTCGCGTTGGGCGCCGCTATCCAGGCCGGCGTGCTGCAGGGCGACGTCAAGGACGTGCTGCTGCTCGATGTGACGCCGTTGTCGCTCGGCATCGAGACGCTGGGCGGCGTGTTCACGCGGCTGATCGAACGCAACACGACGATTCCGACAAAGAAGAGCCAGGTGTTCTCCACGGCCGAGGATTCGCAGTCGGCGGTGACCATCCGCGTCTTCCAGGGCGAGCGTGAAATGGCCGCCGACAACAAGGCGCTCGGCCAGTTCGATCTGGTCGGCATCCCACCTGCGCCGCGCGGCGTGCCGCAGATCGAGGTCACCTTCGACATCGACGCCAACGGCATCGTCAACGTCTCGGCCAAGGACAAGGGCACCGGCAAGGAGCACCAGATCCGCATCCAGGCGTCCGGCGGCCTTTCGGACGCCGACATCGAGAAGATGGTCAAGGACGCCGAGGCCAATGCCGAAGCCGACAAGAAGCGGCGCGCGCTGGTCGAGGCCCGCAACCAGGCCGAGGCGCTGGTGCATTCCTCGGAGAAATCTCTGAAGGAATACGGCGAGAAGGTTTCCGAGGCCGACCGCACGGCGATCGCCGATGCGATCGCGGCGCTGAAGACCGCTGCCGAAGGCGACGATGTGACCGAGATCGAGGCCAAGACGCAGACGCTCGCCGAAGTCTCGATGAAGCTCGGCCAGGCCATGTACGAGGCTTCGCAGAAGGAAGCCGCCGAGGCCGACGCCAAGGCTGATGCCGCCAAGGACAGTGACGTCGTCGATGCCGACTTCGAGGAAATCGACGAAGACGACGAGAAGAAGAAGTCGGCCTGAACCGCCTGACGGTACAGGTAAGGGAAAAAGCCCGGCGCACAGCCGGGCTTTTTTGCAACCCTTTGCCGGAAAAACGCTGAGCTGCCCGAAAAAATGCGGACAAAGCCTCGTAGACACTGGCATCGCGGCTCCATCACACCTAAATCGGAACAGCGTGCCGGCAAACGACGCAACGATGCTTCAAGACGTTGACTATCCGGACTGCGGGAAAACATGAAAGCTGATTTTTACGAAACGCTAGGCGTGCAAAAGGGCGCCGACGAGAAGGAGCTCAAGAGCGCTTTTCGCAAGCTCGCCATGCAGTTCCATCCCGACCGCAACCCAGGCGACCATGCCTGCGAGCACAAGTTCAAGGAAATCAACGAAGCCTACGAGACACTGAAGGACCCGCAGAAGCGCGCCGCCTATGATCGCTTCGGCCACGCCGCCTTCGAGCACGGCGGTATGAATGGCGGGGCGCAAGGCTTTGGCGCCGGCGGCTTCGCCGACATTTTCGAAGACATTTTCGGCGACATGATGGGCGGGCGCCAGCGCCGCTCGTCCGGCGGACGCGAGCGCGGCGCCGACCTGCGCTACAATATGGAAATTACGCTGGAAGAGGCATTTTCCGGCAAGACCGCGCAGATTCGGGTGCCAGCCTCGATTTCCTGCTCGGAATGCTCGGGCAGCGGCGCCAAGCCTGGCACCCAGCCCGTCACCTG
Organism: Mesorhizobium sp. M0185; assembly: GCF_040322175.1. NCBI lineage: Bacteria > Pseudomonadati > Pseudomonadota > Alphaproteobacteria > Hyphomicrobiales > Phyllobacteriaceae > Mesorhizobium > Mesorhizobium sp. M0185. Next base: position 3,262 of record NZ_JAMYSY010000081.1, read on the forward strand.
CTCGATGTGCAACGGCCACGGCAAGGTGCGCGCCACGCAAGGCTTCTTCTCGATCGAGCGCACCTGCCCGCAATGCCAGGGGCGCGGCCAGACCATCAAGGATCCGTGCCCGAAATGCGCCGGCCAAGGCCGTGTCACCGAGGAGCGCTCGCTGTCGGTAAACATCCCTGCCGGCATCGAGGATGGCACCCGCATCCGGCTGGCCAATGAGGGCGAGGCTGGCCTGCGCGGCGGCCCGTCGGGCGATCTCTACATCTTCCTCGCGGTCAAGCCGCACGAATTCTTCCAGCGCGACGGGGCCGATCTTTATTGCAAGGTGCCGATCTCGATGACGACAGCAGCGCTTGGCGGCTCGTTCGAGGTGACGACACTGGACGGTACCCAGACGAAGGTGAAGGTGCCGGAAGGCACCCAGAACGGTCGCCAGTTCCGCCTCAAGGGCAAGGGCATGCCTGTGCTGCGCCAGCCTAATATCGGCGACCTCTACATCCAGACCGTGGTTGAGACGCCGCAGAACCTTTCGCGCCGTCAGCGCGAATTGCTGGAGGAATTCGAGCAGCTTTCCTCAAAGGACAATTCGCCTCAGTCGAGCGGATTTTTCGCCCGCATGAAAGACTTTTTCGAAACGTTCGGCGAGCACTGAAGCTGATCCCTGGAAAACGCTTCCCGAGCGTCATCAACACCTTATCCGGGGATTCGCCTTGTCTTGCACCTCGTAACTGCTAAGTAGCATGCGAGGGAGCGTTGAGGAGGACTTTCAATGACGCGTAGTCCCGGACTGCGAAAGACGCTGGCGGAAAAGTTCGACGACGAGCTGAAGTTCTTCAAGGGCTGGATCGACAAGCCGAAGGCGGTCGGTTCGATCGTCCCGACCAGTTCCATCACCGCAGGCAAGATGGCCTCGATCGTCGATCCGACATCCGGCCTGCCGGTGCTCGAGGTCGGGCCCGGTACAGGCGTCATCACACGCGCCATCCTCGCCCAGGGCATTAAGCCTGAGAATCTCTACGCGGTCGAATATTCCACTGATTTCGTGCGCCATCTGCGCCAGCTTTATCCAGGCGTCAACGTCATCGAGGGCGACGCCTTCAATCTCGACGCGACGCTTGGCGACAAGCGCGACCTGATCTTCGATTCCGTGATATCGGGCGTGCCGCTGCTCAATTTCCCTGTCGCCCAGCGCATCGCCTATGTCGAGAGCCTGCTCGACCGTATCCCGGCGGGCCGGCCGATCGTGCAGCTGACTTACGGGCCGCTGTCGCCGATCCCGCCGGGCCGCGGCGACTATACGGTCGAGCATTTCCATTTCGTCATCCGCAACATTCCGCCGACGCAGCTTTGGATCTACCGACGCGGGGCCGCATGAATTGAAGCGTTGGGTTTGAATAGCACTTGTCTTATACCCATCGGGTGACAAGGCAGACCCATGGCTGTGATCCCGAAAATTCTCGTCGTCGCCGGTTCGGTGCGCAGCGGCGCCTATAGCGGCAGGACCGCCGACGTGGCACAGAAGGAACTTGCCATGCAGGGCGCCGAGGTGACTCGCATCTCGCTCGCCGACTATCCGCTGCCGATCCTCGACCAGGATTTGGAAAAGGAAGAAGGCATTCCCGACAATGCTTTCAAGGTCGGCCGGATGATCGCCGCCCATGACGGGCTGCTGATCGCGACGCCCGAATATAACGGCTCCATTCCACCGTTGCTCAAGAACAGCATCGACTGGGTGAGCCAGCTGCGCAAGGATGGCGGCCGGACGTTCAGGCCGCTTGCCGGCAAGGTCGCCGGCCTCTGCTCGTCTTCCAACGGACCCTTCGGCGGGATACGCTGCATCAACCATCTGCGCGCCGTTCTGGTACGCTGCCGGATGGAGGTGGTGACACCGGAATGCTCGGTGCCGGAGGGCGGCAACGCCTTCGACGACGAGGGCAAGTTCCGGGACGAGAGACTACGCCAATCGATGGAGCACCTATGCCGAACGCTGATCGAAACCTCGCGCATGCTGTCGACGCGGATCGAGGCATGATCCCGGACGCCGCGCATGCCGACACGATGCAGGAAAGATTGATCGTCGGCCTCGACCTGCCGACGCTGAAGGAAGCCGAGAAAGCGGTGCGCGAGCTCGATGGGATCGTCTCCTTCTACAAGATCGGTTACCAGCTCGCCTTTGCCGGCGGGCTCGACTTCGCCCGCGAGCTGGCCAGCGGCGGCACCAGGATCTTTCTCGACATGAAGCTCCTCGACATCGATAACACCGTTGCCAAGGGGGTCGACAACATCGCCAGGATGGGCATGAGCATGCTGACCATCCATGCCTATCCGAAGACGATGAAGGCGGCGGTCGAGGCCGCGAGGGGCAGCGACCTTTGCCTGCTCGGGGTCACTGTGCTGACCTCGATGGACGAGCAGGACGTGATCGACGCCGGCTATGAGTATGATCCGCATACACTGGTGCTGAGGCGCTCCGAGCAGGCGCTGCATGCCGGCATGGGCGGCATCGTCTGCTCGGCCGAGGAAGCTGAGGCGGTGCGCCGCATCGTCGGCCCCGACCTGGCGGTCGTGACGCCGGGAATCCGGCCGAAGGGCAGCGACCATGGCGACCAGAAACGCGTGGTGACGCCGGCGCAGGCGATCCGCAACGGCTCCAGCCACCTCGTCGTCGGCCGGCCGATCGTCGGTGCGGCCGACAGGCGGGCGGCAGCGGAAGCGATCCTCGATGAAATGCGCTCGGCCTGAGGACCAATTCCGAAACTGGCTCCGGCGGCCGTCTGACGGCGTCTTCTCCGCTTCCGGTGCTCACGTACTTTAAGTGCGCTCCGCTCCGGTTCTCGAAAACACCCCCAGCCATCTCACCGGAGCGACTTTCAAAATCGGTCCGCGCACGGCCAAAAACCAGGAGAAATACCATGCCCAAGGGATACTGGATCGCTCGCGTCGACGTGCGCGATGCGGAAGGCTACAAGGACTATGTCGCAGCTGCCAAACTGGCCTTCGACCGCTTCGGCGCCAAGTTCCTGGCGCGCGGCGGCGCGCATGAGAAGGCCGAGGGGCCGGGCCGCGACCGCAACGTGATCATCGAGTTTCCGTCGCTTGCGGCGGCGCATGACTGCTACCACTCGCCCGAATACCAGCGCGCCGTCGCGATCCGCCAGAAGGTGGCCGAGGGCGAAATCGTGCTGGTCGAGGGGATTTAGGCGAGAAGCCGGTTCGCCGCTGCCTCCGCCATCGCATCGGCGAGGCTCAAGCCCCATTGCTGGCGACAGTAATCGCGGAAATCGAAGCAGGGCAGGCCGGGGCAGACCTCGAACTCGATGAGGTGGACGCTGTCGTCGGCTTCGACCCGGAAATCGATGGAAAACACATCCCGCAGGCCAAGCCCGACCATCAGGCGTTCGGCGATGCGACGGATTCTTGCATCGGCTTCAGGCTGGCTGCCGGCGACCGGCAGCAGCACCGGCTCGGTATATTTTCCCGCAGCTTTCGCCGCTGCGCCGATATCGCCGTAAAGCGCCAGGCTGTCCTGCATGGTCTGGAAATCGCCGCCCGAATCGACAAAGGCGATGCCCAGCGCCTCGACGCCGGTATCCGGCCTCAATCCGAGAAAACTGGCGCGAGCGTTGCGGCCGGCGACATAGGGCTGGACGATGACATCGTCGCGATAGGCGGCGAAGACGCGCCGGCTAAGCTCCAGCGCGTGGCCGAGATCGTGGCAGTGCGAATCCGGCCAGATGCCGATCTTGGCGCCGAGCCGGTTCGGCTTGACGAACCAGCCGGCGGGCGAGGCCGGTGGCGCGACCAGCCAGGCGCCGTCACGGGCAAGGCCCGCCTGCGGCACCGGCAGGCCAAGCGCGCCGAGCACGGCGCCGGACCGGAACTTGTCCTGACAGAGCGCGAACAGCGCATCGTCGGCGCCGATCGTTTTGAGGCCATTCAGCCGTGCCAGAGCCGGTGCGGCGCCGCCGCGGAAATAGGCGACGCCGTCGGTCAGCGTCCAGACTAGCGTGGTCTTCGGGTCCTCGCCGGCGAGAACGCTTGCGGCGTCGTCGAGCGTCACCGGCGCAAACGACAGGCCGCGCTTTTGGCAAGCGGCGGCAAGTGCGTCGAATTCAGCAGCGATGTCGGTCGATTGCGCCAGATAGGAGGCGATTTCGGCGGCACGCTTCGGCACGTGGTTATCGGCAACCAGCCGATCGAAGCAAGCCTTTTCCGGCTCGTAGACAAGGATCAGCTTCGGCTCGCGGCTTGACATGATCGAAACGATTTCCCGGCAGCACGATTGCTAGAGCAATTCCAGGAAAAGTGTGAAACGGTTTTCCGTCCGGAATTGCGTCAAAACAAAGAGATAGAGCGGTTCAGCGTTCCCGCGAAACGATGAACCGTTTCCAGCATCGCACGGCGAATGCATTCGGCTTTCGCGGAACCGACGTCAGCTGGACGCCTGCACAACAGTGCTAGATGGGTCTAGCCAATCAGCACGCGCGGCTCGAAGCGACCATTGACTGGAATGTCGAGCATAAATGTCATGCCGGCTTGCGGGTCGAGCAGGCGCTGCTTCTCGCTCTTGCCCGACCAGGCGGAGGTGACCGCCAGCCGGTCGGCGTTCCTGCCGACGAAAGCTGGACAGGACGGTTGCGTCGCCGGCATCGCCACCGAACGGACGAGCTTGCCGTCGGGTCCATAGGCTTCGACGACGCTGCCGCCCCAGCAGGCGTTCCACAATATGCCGTCGCGGTCGAGCACCGAACCATCGATATAGCCTTTGGCCGAACGGTGGTCGACGAAGACCTTCGGTTCGCCAACCGGCAGGCCGGTCGCCGGATCGCAGCCGACGCGCATCAACAGCCCGGTGCTGGTGTCGGTGTAATAGGCGATCGTCCCATCCTCGGAAAAGCAGATCGAATTGGGTACCGTGACGTCGGCATAGAGCCGGCGCAGCTCGCCTTTGAAGAACCAGTAGATCGAACCGGCGGCCTTCTCCTCGCCCTTGCCCATGGTGCCGACCCAGAGGGCGCCGCAAGGGTGAACGCGTGAATCGTTCGAGCGGGTGACCGTATTGTCGGCCTCGATCGGCGTGTGCAGCGTCAGCTTGCCGGTCGCAACGTCGCGGACATGCAGACCGGTCTCGGTGGCGATCAGCTGGCGTTGGTCGTCGATGATGCAGATGGCGCTGGCCATCTGACCGAGCTCGTGGATTTTGACCGCACCGCCGGACAGGAGCTTTTCCAGGAGCTGGCCATTGACGATGTCGAACCAGTAGAGCGTGTCGGTGGCAGGGTCATAGCTTGGTCCCTCTCCGAGTTGGCAGACATGGTCGGAAAAAACCGAAACGATGGTCTCGCTCATCATGCCACTCCAAACGCCGCGTCCCAGGCCTGAACTGCGGCTTTCGCTCGCGCTGCCACTTCGTCGACGCTCATGCCCGGCTTGAACAGGCTGGAGCCAAGACCGAAGACGCTGACGCCGGCTGCCTTGTAGCCGGCAAAATCCTTATCTGAAACGCCGCCGACCGCGCCGACCAGCACACTGGCCGGCAGCACCGCGCGCATCGCCGAAATGCCTGCCGCGCCAAGCACGCTCGCCGGGAAGAATTTCAATGCCGAGGCGCCGAGCCGGATTGCTTGAAATGCCTCGGTCGGCGTGAACACGCCGGGCATCGTCACCATGCCGTAGTGCATGGCCCGGCCCATGACCTCGGCATCGATATTGGGGCTGACCAGCAGCCGCCCGCCGGCCTTGTGCAGGCCGTCGACATCGGCGGCGCTGAGCACCGTGCCGGCACCGACCAAGGCTGTTGGAGGAAGCGCTCCGACAATGCTGGCGATGGAGGCGTAAGGATCGGGAGAGTTGAGCGGCACCTCGATCGCTTCGATACCGGCGCCGAAGATCGCCTGGCCGATCGCCACCGCCTCGCTTGGCTTGAGGCCACGCAGGATGGCGACCAGACCCCGCTCGAGCTTTGGAAAAGGTGCGGTTTCGGTCATGCGGCAACTCCATTTCCGGCGATCATGCCATTTTCGCGCGCGGCTTCGGCAAGACCGGCACGCACCGCCTCGTCGGCGTCGACCACCCTGACCGCGAGCCCGGCAAGGCCGAGCGCGTCGGCATAGAGCTTGCCGAGTGCGCCCGACGCGATCAGCACGACGGGCACGGCACTCGCCCCATAACGGCGATTTGCCGAAGCGATCTCGCCGCCGATCAGCAGGCCGGACAGGCACGCGGCGGCATCCTCGGGCTTCAGATTCTGCAGCAGGCTGGCGGCGCGGATCGAGAACAGTCTTGAACCGATGTCACCGCCTTCGGCCAACGCCTTCAGGCACCACTCCCGGAAAAATGGATTTTCGGCGGCAACCGGCTTCGGCGGCTCGCCCAGCGAATGGCGCAGGATCGAGTGCGCGGCCAGCACCGAAAACAGCTCGCCGGTCGGCCAGGTGCCGAAACCGGCAACAGAGCCGTCCTCGACCAGCACCCATTTCGAATGGGTGCCAGGCATGCAGACGAGATGGCGTCCCTTTGCCGGCAAACCGGCGCCGGTAAGCTGCGTCTCCTCGCCGCGCATGACGTCGGGTGCGTCAACGAGGCGTTGGGCAAGGCCAGGCACGATGCGGATGTCGCGGCGCTGGCCGGGGATGCGGGCAGCGCCGGCGAGAATGGCGCCGATCGGCGCCGGAACGCTGACATATGGCGCCTCCAGCCAGCCCTGGCGCGAACCGGCCATGCCGCAAATGATGACCGGCAGCGCCTCGGCTGCGCCCAAGGCAGCCAGATGCCCTTCGAGAATGGACGAAAATCCTTTAGCCTGGGCGGTGATCAGCCCGTCATCGCCGCGCCGCTCGGCGAGAACCTTGCCGGCGCCATCGAGCAGCCAGACCCTCATACGGGTGGTGCCCCAGTCGACGGCCGCGACGGAAGCTGCCTTGCTCGATGAGATCACAGGAACCCCCCATCGACGATCAGCATCTGCGCGGTCAGCATGCGTGAGGCATCCGACGCCAGGAACAGCACAGTGCCGACAATGTCTTCCGGCTGCATCACCTCTTTGATGCACTGTTTGGCGACATGAGCGGCGAGCGCTTCTTCGGTGACCCAGAGCTTTCTCTGCCGCTCGGTGATCACCCAGCCGGGCGCGATCGCGTTGACGCGAATGCCGTCGACGCCGAGCTTGCCGGCAAGACCCTTGGTGAGGCCGACGATGCCGGCCTTGGCGGCGGTATAGGCCGGCATGTCGGGATGGTTGATGAGAAACGAGGTCGAGGTGAAATTGATGATCGATCCGCCGCCGGCCCGCTTCATGCCCGGCGCCACCGCCTGTGCGCTGAAGAAATGCGGGCGCAGGTTGATGGCATGGTTGTTGTCCCAGAACTCCACCGTGACATCTTCGACGGCATGACGGTCATCCTGCGCGGCATTGTTGACCAGCACGGTCACGTCGCCATGCGCCTCGGCGGCTTTAGCCGCCGATAGCCGCAACGCCTCAATGTCGCGTATGTCGGTCTTGAGATAGAGCGGCCGCCGGCCCAGCTCCTTCTCTAACCGATCGGCCAGCGCCACACTCGGACGGTCGGCAATATCGATGAAGGCGACCTTTGCCCCCTGGCCGACAAAGCCTTCTGTCAAGGCAGCGCCAATGCCGGAGCCGCCGCCGGTGATCAGCACCGAAGCACCTTCGAGGTCGGCAAAGCGTGCCGATGGCATCATGAAATTCTCTCCCGGTCCAATAATCGCGGTCGGCCGGCGCGCATCCTATCCAGCCATGTCGGGCGGGCAAGGGCGAAAGAGTGGATTGTCAGGACTTATGTCCGACAAAAGGCCGCACGGGCTGCCGATCGATCAGCTGCCCAGCCGGACGCGGTACAATTCGACGGCGGCGCCGCTGGTCCCGGCAACCGGCTCAAGCCATTCCGGCACGCTGCCGCGCATCAGCCCGGCAAGAAAGCCTGCCGGCGCCTTGGCTGCGAGGAGCTTGCTCTCGGCGCTGCCGGGGCACAGCGCGACGAGGCCGACGTGATGATCCGCCACGACCGTCCTGGCATCGGCATCGGACCCAAGGAAGGCATCGAGCGCCAGCAGGTTGCCGGCGACATTGCGATGATAGGGCCCGGCGAAGACGCGATGTCCGGAATAGGCCAGGATCGGCGATCCGAGATTGGAAATTGCCAGCACGGTGGTGCCGGGCAGGCGGCCAAGCGCCGCAAAGGAGGCCATGCGCTGGCAAGCGACATCGGTGCCGTCGCCATTATCCGCCGTGGTGTTGCTGTCGTCGAAGGCGACCGAGGTCGCCGCGGCAGCCCCAGTCCAGACCGCATTCACCGAAACCAGCCAGACGGCAGCCATGCGCAGCGCCACGCTGCGCGACGCGCTGGCCTCTGCCCGTTGACGCCATTTGGCAATCCAGGCGGCAAGCAGGATGACAGCGAAGGCGATCGAGAATGTCGAACCGCGCACCTGCCAGGCGCTGACGATGAAGGCCACGGCAAGCAGCGCGCCGACAAGGCTGTCCTGCCGCCGCCAGCCGCCACGGCCAAGGCGAAGCGCCATCAGCACGAGCGCGATGAGCGGCGTGGCATAGCGCGCCACCACCCCGGCCGGATCTTCAGCGAGCAGCTTGAACAGCGATTGCGCCTCGTCGATGTGATCAAGCCATAGCTCCTTGAGGCGCGGGTCGAGGTTGGCATAGGGCGCTGCCAGGCATTGTGGGAACAACAAGACGACGACAGCGCCCAATAGCAGGGCAAGCAGGCCAAGTGAGGCGATGCGCCATTGGCGCGTGCGGCCGGCGGGCTCGACCGACGCTATCGCCGCAAGGCCGGTTCCGGCAATCGCCGCGATGACGAACTGCACGGTCGAGAAGGCGTCGCATTGCGCCTGACCCCAGGCAGACGGCGCAATGGTGGCGACAAAGACGAGCGCGGACACGCCGGCAAAGCCGAGGCCGAAATCCCTGGCGATCAGCCTCTCGCCATTGGCGCCGAGAGCAAACAGCATGGCAACGGAGGCGCCGATGGTGGCCACATAAGGCGCGGTCTCCATGCCGACGGCCAGCATCAATCCGGTGCACAGGCCGGAGAGCAATGCCGCCGGCCTGCGCGTTGGCGCTTCAAGCAACAGGCTCAGGCTGGCCATGCTCAGCATCAGCTGGACATTGTGGTGATCGAGCGCGCCAGGCGAAAAAATGCCGAGGAAATACAGTGCGGCAGCGCCGATCACGACAGCGGGCAGCACGGCGCTGTCACCGGCAAAGCTGCGCGCGGCGCGAGCCGTGAAAAATACGGTCAGGCAGAAGAGCAGCGCCGGCCACAGCACTTGCGCAACATTCTCGGCAAAGGCCGCGCTGCCGGTCAGGCCCGATACGGCGATGATGATGGCGGCGATCGGCGCATCGACCAGCCGCGACCAATGCATGACGAAACCGCCTTCCAGGCCCATCCTGTACTGGTGGAGATCGAACCACCTTTGGCCGGCCAGCATGTCGCGAACTTCGACGAGGCGCAGCAGATTGTCGTTGTCGCCGCCGGCATTGGTCAGTGCCGGGAAGCCGGCAAAGGCATTGACGGCAAGCGCCAGCAGCGTGGCAAGCAGCGCCAGCGCGATATCGGACCTCCAAATGGAGGCGCCATCGTCGGCTGTGCTCATATCAGGACCTTTGGAAGGAATACGGGGCGGTTTAAACCTAGCCTTAACAGCTTCAATAAATAGTAAAGCCGCCCGAGCGAGGCCGGCGCTTGAGTGGTCAGGGGCCTCACAGGGCATCCGGAGACGAAAATGCCACAAGAAGTGCGCCATGAGCCGAGCATCGCCGTGCTCCTGCCTTGCTACAATGAAGAGCTGACGATCGGCGAAGTGGTGCGGCGCTTTCGCGAAACGCTGCCTGCCGCCGCGATCTATGTCTACGACAACAATTCGCGCGACCTGACGGCGCTCCGAGCCCGCGCCGCCGGCGCCATCGTGGTGCGCGAGCCGCGCCAGGGCAAAGGCAATGTCGTGCGCCGCATGTTCGCCGACATCGAGGCCGACATCTACCTGATGGCCGACGGCGATGGCACCTATGCGCCGGAGGACGCGCCGCAACTGATCAACACGCTGCTGACCGAGCGCTCCGACATGGTGGTGGGCACCAGGCGCGGCGTCGCCAACGATGCCGGCAGGACAGGCCACGCCTTCGGCAACCGCATCTTCAACAGCCTCTACAAACGTTTGTTCGGCTCGGACTTTACCGATATCTTCTCGGGTTACCGCGCCTTCACCAGGCGCTTCGTCAAGAGTTTTCCCGCCGTTTCCGGCGGTTTCGAGATCGAGACCGAAATGTCGGTGCACGCCTCGCAGCTCAAATTGCCGGTCAGCGAGATCGGGCTCGACTATGGCCGCCGGCCGGAAGGCTCGTCGTCGAAGCTGTCGACCTTTCGCGACGGCGCGAAGATCCTGTGGATGTTCGCCATGCTGATGAAGGAGACGCAGCCGCTGCGTTTCTTCGGCGCTTTTTCGGTGTTCTTCCTGGCATCAAGCCTGTTTCTGATGGCGCCGGTGCTGATCGAGTTCGCCGAAACCGGGCTTGTGCCGCGCATGCCGACCTGGGTTCTGTCGGTCGGCCTGCTGCTGCTGTCGATGCTGGCGGCGGTGACCGGCGTGATCCTCGATTCGGTGTCGCGCGGCCGGGCCGAGCAGAAGCGCATCTTCTATCTGTCGATGCCTTCCGGTCGCGTCGAACGTGAACGTGCAAGTGCGCTCGCGACTTTGAAGACCGGACCGCGCAAGACCCCGCGGGCGGCTTAGAGCCCTAAATGGGACGCCTCGCCCGCTTCATTGTCGCCGGCGGCATCGGCTTCGTCGCCGACGCGGCGGCGCTTTGGCTGGTGTTGGCGATAGCGCCGCTTGGCCCCTTCGCGGCTCGCATCATCTCGATCGGTTTTGCCCTGTCCGTCACCTGGCTGATCAACCGCTATCTGACCTTCTCGCCTTCCAGCCGCGGCGTCGCGCAAGAGGGCGCACGCTACGGCGGCGTCGGCATTGCCACCAGCGTCGTCAATTATCTCGTCTATTGCGTCATGTTGTTCGCACTGCCGATGGTGTCGCCGCTCATAGCCCTTGCGGTCGCCTCGCTGGTCGCCATGGCGCTGTCCTTCCTCGGCTATTCCAAGCTGGTGTTCGACCGCTGAGAACTATCGCGTCGAGGTCTGCGCCAAGCGAAGCGTAGCCTCATCGTGACCTTGGCCGATTGGCAGAAGCCGCCGATTTCCTTATATCGCTGTCGTCGATGCATCGGCCCGAAAATCGGAATCGATTTTCGGAAAGCACGATGCATGGATTCAAAAAATGTTGGAGCGTACTTTGTGCGTCCAAGTGGATCGCTCCAAGTGCGCCGGAGAGCTGCCATGCCCCTGAAAGTCGCCGTCCAGATGGACCACATCTCCACCGTGTCGGTAGCCGGCGACACGTCGTTTGCGCTGTCGCTGGAGGCGCAGCGGCGCGGCCACCAATTGTTCCACTACACGCCCGACCGGCTGTCGCTGCGCGACGGCAAGGTGTTTGCCCGTATCGAGGCGATGCAGGTTCGCGACGATAAGGGCAATCATTATTCGCTGGGCGAAGAAGTCCGCACCGATCTTTCGGAGATGGACGTCATCCTTTTGCGGCAGGATCCACCCTTCGACATGAACTACATCACCACCACGCATATCCTCGAGCGCATCCATCCGAAGACCCTGGTGGTCAACGACCCTGCCTGGGTGCGCAACAGCCCGGAAAAGATCTTCGTCACTGAATTTCCCGACCTGATGCCGGACACGCTGATCACCAAGGACCCGCTCGAGGTCGCAGCCTTCCGCAAGGAGTTCGGCGATATCATCGTCAAACCGCTCTACGGCAATGGCGGCGCCGGCATCTTCCACCTGCACGAGGCCGACCGCAACCTCGCCTCGCTGCTCGAAATGTTCGGCCAGTTGTTCCGCGAACCCTACATCGTGCAGCGCTATCTGAAGGAGGTGCGGGCTGGCGACAAGCGCATCATCCTGATTGACGGCGAGCCTGTCGGCGCCATCAACCGCGTGCCGGCCGAGCACGATTCGCGCTCCAACATGCATGTCGGCGGCCGCGCCGAAAAGACCGAATTGACGGAACGCGAACGCGAGATCTGCGCCCGCATCGGTCCCTCGCTGAAGGAGCGCGGCTTCATCCTCGTCGGCATCGACGTCATCGGCGACTACATGACCGAGATCAACGTGACCTCACCGACCGGCATACGCGAAGTGCAGCGCTTCGGCGGCGCCGACATCGCCAGCCTGTTCTGGGATGCCGTCGAGGAGAAGCGCAACTAGCCTCGGTTCGCGAGCGGCCGCGTTGCAAACCATTGCCGCCGTTGCGCTCAGCTGTTCCCCAAATGTTCTTGCCTTCGCCGGAAATCTGTGGTTGTCTCGGGTGACGCCGTTCGCGGCATGATCGCAAAGGCTTGGGGCAAAAGCCTGCATCCGGGGTGAAGACATGGTGGCGCGGGTTCGCACGGTTGCTTTCCAGGGCATCGAGGCCGTGCCGGTCGACGTGCAGGTGATGATCGCGCCGGGCAAGGTCAACATGCACATCGTCGGGCTGGCCGACAAGGCTGTAGCCGAAAGCCGCGAGCGGGTGCAGGCAGCGCTGCATGCATCCGGCCTGTCGATGCCGTCGAAGAAGGTCACCGTCAATCTGGCGCCGGCCGACCTGCCCAAGGAAGGCAGCCACTACGATCTGCCGATCGCCCTCGGGCTGATGGCGGCGCTCGGCGCCATTCCGGGCGACATGCTGGCCGGCTATGTCGTGCTTGGCGAATTGTCGCTCGACGGAACCATCGCCGCGGTGGCTGGCGCGCTGCCGGCGGCAATCGGTGCCAACGCCGAAGGCAAGGGCTTGATCTGCCCGTTCGCCTGCGGGCCGGAAGCGGCCTGGGCCGGCAAGGACTTCGACATATTGGCGCCGCGCAGCCTGATCGCCATCGCCAATCATTTTCGCGGCACGCAGGTTCTGTCACGGCCGGAAGCCGGCATCCATGCCGCGGCGCGCGACCTGCCCGACCTTGCCGACATCAAGGGCCAGGAGACCGCCAAGCGGGCGCTGGAGGTGGCGGCCGCCGGCGGCCACAATCTTTTGATGGTCGGACCGCCGGGGTCGGGAAAGTCGATGCTGGCGCAGCGGCTGCCGTCGATCCTACCGCCGCTGGCGCCCAGGGAATTGCTCGAAGTCTCGATGATCGCCTCGGTGGCCGGCGAACTCGGCGAAGGAAAACTCACCGACCGGCGGCCGTTCCGCGCGCCGCATCATTCGGCCTCGATGGCGGCGATGGTCGGCGGCGGGTTGCGCGTGCGGCCGGGCGAGGCTTCGCTTGCCCATCACGGCGTGCTGTTCCTCGACGAATTTCCCGAATTCTCGCCGCAGGCGCTCGATGCACTGCGCCAGCCGCTCGAGACCGGCGACTGCATGATTGCGCGCGCCAATCATCGCGTCACCTATCCGGCGCGTATCCAGCTGGTCGCGGCGATGAACCCGTGCCGTTGCGGCATGGCCGGCGAGCCGGGCTATCGCTGCCTGCGCGGCGATCGCTGCCGCACCGACTACCAGGCGCGCATTTCCGGCCCGCTGCTCGACCGTATCGATCTCAGGATCGAGGTGCCGGCGGTCTCGGCCAGCGATCTGATCCGGCCGGACCGGGCGGAGAAAAGTGCCGCCGTCGCACTACGTGTTGCCCGCGCCCGTACGATCCAGCGAGAGCGCTTCGAGCGGCTCGGCGCGACCTCCGCCACCACCAACGCGCATTGCTCGCCGTCAGTCATCGAGGAGATCGCCATGCCCGACGCCGCCGGCCTGTCGCTGCTGAGGGATGCCAGCGAAAAGCTCGGCTTTTCCGCACGAGCTTATCACCGCGTCTTGAAGGTGGCGCGGACCCTGGCCGATCTCGAGACCAGCGAGACGGTCGGCCGCATCCATCTGGCCGAAGCGATTTCCTACCGCATGAGCTCGGAACGGATGGCACAGGCGGCGTGACGTTCCCCTCCCCCTTGAGGGGAGGGTGGCCGCGAAGCGGCCGGGTGGGGTCGCCGGTGAGACGCTCGGCCTGTCGCATTTCGAAACCGACCGAGGTGCGGAGCGTTGCGACGCTCCTCCTAAGGCGCACCGTCAGAATTGGGTTGGCGCACTGCGTTGGCGACCCCACCCGGCCCTTCGGGCCACCCTCCCCTCAAGGGCAGGGCTATCGCATATGAGTGATGGCATTGATGAGATAGTCGTCGTTCCAGGCGCATTTCTTGATGCGATGGCT